>NZ_JABELD010000099.1 GCF_018853445.1 Acidithiobacillus concretivorus | reverse complement strand
GATGCGTATCCAGCCGATCCAGTTCTTCTGCAAGAATTAAGGCGGATACTGACCCGCCGCGAGGCGGTTGGACGGCGTCTGGATTTTTTAATGCAGGAGCTCAATCGCGAAGCCAACACCCTCGCCTCCAAGGCCGCAGACAGTCAGGTGACTTTTGCTTCTGTTGAACTGAAGGTGTTGATCGAACAGATGCGCGAGCAGGTACAGAATGTGGAGTAGAAAATCATGACGAGTAGCGCAGAACGCGGTATCCTGTGGATTATTTCGGCGCCTAGCGGGGCGGGCAAAACCAGCTTGTCGCGAGCGCTGGTAGAGGTGACGCCGCAGTTTCGCACTTCGGTTTCCTACACCACGCGTCCGGCACGGCCCGGAGAAGTGGATGGCACAGACTACCATTTCGTGGAAATGGCCCAGTTTAGTGAAATGGCGGAGCGGGGCGAGTTTCTGGAATACGCCCGGGTGCATGGTAATGGTTATGGTACGAGTGAGCCCTGGGTCAAAAGTCAGCTGTTTGCCGGTATGGATGTGTTGCTGGAGATAGACTGGCAGGGCGCACGCCAGGTGCGTGAACGTTTACCAGGACAGGCCGTCAGTATTTTTATTCTGCCGCCTTCACTGGATGCGCTGGAAACCCGCTTGCGGGGTCGTGCCCAGGATTCGGATGAAGTCATTGCGCGGCGCGTGGCGGCAGCGCGTGAAGAGTTGCTACATTATGACGAATTTGATTATCTGGTGGTGAATGACCAGTTTGAAACGGCGCTGGCAGATTTGCGCAGCATTGTCCATGCCGAACATTTGCGTTTGGGTAGCCAACAGCATGCCCAGCATCAGCGTCTGAAAGATCTTTTGGGTATGATTCATTAACTCTGAAATAAGGTAAGTAGAAATGGCGAGAGTAACAGTTGAAGATTGTCTGGAAAATGTCACCAATCGTTTTGAGCTGACCCTGGTGGCGGCGCGTCGTGCCCGGCAGCTGGCGTCTGGAGCCATAGCCGGAGTGGAAGCAGGACGGGACAAAAATACCGTAGTGGCCCTTCGCGAAGTGGCAGCTGGTTTGGTAACGCGTACCATTCTGGATGAGCAGATGCCACCCCCCATGCCTAATTTTCCGGGCGCAGCCGGTCGCGATTTAGCGGGAGCAGAGGATGCCTCCGGCGCCTGAATCGGTTGAGGTGGTCTCCGTCCCTGTATTGCCTTTGGCATCCGGGGTCGGTGAAGTATTGCGGCTACCACCGGTAAAGCCGGCACTGGATGATCCCTGCGCGCCTTTGCGGGCGTTATTGCAGCAGTACATGACTCCAGAAGAAGTGGCCCGGGTCCGGGAAGCCTATGAACTGGCACTGGCGGCGCATGGCGAGCAAACCCGTCGCAGTGGTGAGCCCTATATTCATCATCCGGTAGCGGTAGCCTGTATTCTGGCGGAATTGCAGCTGGATATTTTTACCGTCCAGGCAGCCTTGCTGCATGATGTCATTGAAGATTGTGGCATCAGCAAGGAAAGTCTTGCCGAGCGTTTTGGCCCGGAAGTCGCGGAAATGGTCGATGGCGTCAGCAAGCTCGGTCAGGTCCGTTTTGAAACCAGGGAAGAAGCCCAGGCCGAAAATTTCCGTAAAATGTTTCTGGCCATGTCCCGGGATATTCGGGTAGTGCTGATCAAGCTGGCTGACCGACTGCACAACATGCGCACGATGGGAGTGATGACTCCCGAAAAAAGGCGGCGGATTTCCCGTGAAACCCTCGATATTTATGCCCCGATTGCCCAGCGTCTGGGTATTCATGCCATTCGTATTGAGCTCGAAGAACTGGCCTTTTCCCATCTTTATCCCAAGCGCTGGCATACCCTCAACGAAGCCGTCAAAGCGGCGCGTGGTCATCGCAAGGAGGCCGTCCAGAAAATCGAACAAGCGTTGCTGGACCGTCTCCATCAGGAGGGTTTTGAAGCCCAGGTCAGTGGCCGGGAAAAGCATGTTTACAGCATTTACAGCAAGATGCAAAAAAAGGGAATGGCTTTTAGTTCCATTCTCGATTTGCATGCCTTTCGGGTGATTGTGGCGGATGTGGATACCTGCTATCGGGTGTTGGGCATTATTCATAGCTTATATCGGCCCATCCCCGGGCGCTTTAAGGATTATATCGCGATTCCCAAGTCCAACGGCTACCAGTCCCTGCACACGGTGTTGCTGGGGCCTTTCGGGCACCCCGTAGAAGTCCAGATTCGCACTGAAGATATGCACCGGGTGGCGGAAGCCGGTGTGGCGGCCCACTGGCTTTACAAAACCGGGATGAATCATGCCCACGCCGAAACCCAGGCCCGGGCCTGGCTGCAGCGCTTACTGGAATTGCAGACTCAGGGCGGTGACTCTCAGGAGTTCCTTGAAAGTGTCAAGCTCGATCTTTTTCCTGATGAGGTGTATGTATTCACGCCCAAAGGAAAAATTCTCAGTCTGCCGCGTGGTGCTACCGCCGTTGATTTTGCCTATGCCGTGCATACGGATATTGGGAATCAGGCGGTGGCAGCACGCGTAAATGATATGTATGTGCCCCTGCGCAGTCCTCTGAATAATGGCGACAAGGTGGATATTGTCACTGCCACATCGGCGCATCCTCAGCCTGGCTGGCTGGATGTGGTCGTCACTGCCAAGGCCCGTAGCAGTGTCAGGGCCTATCTCAAAACCATTCAACGCGAAGATGCGGAAACCCTCGGTCGCAATTTGCTGGAGAAGGCTCTGCAGAGTTTGGGTGGAAATTATCAACAGCTGGAAGCGGCGGATTGGCGGCGCGTCCTGGGCACTTTCAATGTTCAGGAGGAGGGCCAATTGCTGGCGGCCATCGGGATGGGCGAAGTGTTTCCGCTGGTCGCGGCCCATAAGTTGTTGCCGGAAGAAGATGACCGGGGACGTTTGGCGCAAACCGCGCGGCGTCTGGGTCAGGCGGTAAGCCAACTGCTGCCCAGCCGTCTGAATCGTGAGGTGGCGGTGAAAAAACCGCTGCTGATTCGCGGCACTGAGGGTTTGCCGGTGACCTTGGCGCGTTGCTGCCGACCGATCCCGGGTGATCCGATTTTAGGTTTTATCAGCGCTGGCAAAGGGGTGGTGGTTCATACCCACGATTGTCATAACATTCGAGAATGGCGCAAGCGTCGTGATCGTTGGGTAGATGTGCAGTGGGACCCCGATGCGCATGGAGATTTCCCGGTGACTATCCGGGTGGTGGCAGAAAGTGCCCGGGGCGTTCTGGCCCGCATTGCTACCTTGATCTCCGATGAAGATTCCAACATTGATCATGTGGATATTGAGCCCCAGGATGGACTCTATACCGGAATCACCTTTACCATATTAGCTCATGACCGGGACCATCTGGCGAAAATCATGCGCAGTTTGCGGAGTTTGCCCATGGTGTCCCGGGTACAGCGGGTCAAGAATTAAATCCAAGGAGAAATTATGCCGACACCAGTACATAGTGATGCAGCACCTCAGGCTATTGGCGCATACAGTCAGGCGATGACCCATAACGGTCTGCTCTATCTGTCTGGACAAATACCGCTGGACCCCGGTACCGGGCAGATGGTGGAAGGTGACTTTTCACTGCAGATCCGGCGTGTGCTGGACAACCTCAAGGCGGTCTGCGCGGCTGCCGGTACGGACTTGCAACAGGCCATCAAACTGCAGGTTTTTCTGACGGATCTCAACAATTTTGCAGCGGTCAACCAGGCTTTGGAGGCGGAGTTTGCGCAGCCCTATCCAGCCCGGGCGGTAGTGCAGGTTGCGGCACTACCCCGGGGTGCCCAGGTGGAAATTGACGGTATTGTCGCCTTGGGCAAATTGGACTGATATGGAGCGCGCCGAACTTCTAGCCCAGCCGATGCGGGTTCTGTTGCAGGAACATCCGGTGCTGGTATCGTTGCTGGAAGAGCGGGGTATTCATTGTGGTGAATGCTTTATTGCTGATCGCGAAACCCTGGCCGGGGTGGCGCGGATGCATGCGGTAGATCTTGATGAAATCCTGAACGAGTGGGCCCATCGCGAGGCTCTGCCGCACAGCGACTGAGCAGGTGCCTGCCTCCTCTCCTCTCTATCTGCAAAGTTCGGTTTCGGCGCTGCGAGGCGTCGGTCCGGCACTGGTCCAGCGCTTGCAGCGCATGGATATCTGGCGGGTCCAGGATGTTCTTTTCCATTTGCCCAGCCGTTACCAGGACCGGCGCCATATTTTGCCTATCGGGACTTTGTTGCCTGAACAGGAAGGCGCGGTGCTGGGCGAGATTACCCATGTCGAACACTTGCGCGGGCGTCGCGATCAGTGGCTGGTGACCCTCAGTGACGGTACTGGACAACTGTATATCCGCCTTTTTCACATGCTGGCACCGATGCGTGCCCAATGGCAGAAGGGCAGGCGTTTATGGTGTTTTGGAGAAACCCGTGCGGGTTACCAGGGTCTGGAAATGGTGCATCCTGAGTGGCAAATGGCCGACCAGCCGCAATTTCAGGCGCCTACCCACCTGACCCCTTTTTATCCCAGTACCCAGGGAATTACCCAGGCACAATGGCGGCGCTGGGTTGCCCAGGCACTGACCCTGGTGGACCAACTCCCCGATTATCTGGCGAAATATTTAGGTCCGGCGTGGCCACCTCTGGGTGAGGGGCTGCGGCTTTTGCACGAAAGTGCAGAAGAAGTGCCGACGCCTGCGCATCCTGCCTGGCAGCGTCTGGCGTTGGAAGAGCTACTTGCCAATCATCTGGCTATTCGCTCTGCCCGTACGGCCAGTGATGAAACGGGTGCTCCGGTCATCAAGGCCAGTGGGCGTCTCTGGCTTGCGTTTCTGAAACAATTGCCTTTTGCTCCGACCGCTGCGCAGCAGCGGGTCATTGCGGAAATTAACCAGAATATGGCCCAGGCCCGGCCCATGCGGCGTTTGTTGCAAGGTGATGTGGGCTCCGGCAAAACTCTGGTGGCCGCAGCGGCAGCATTGACGGCTGTGGAGCAAAATTATCAGGTGGCGCTGATGGCACCGACGGAAATTCTTGCCGAACAGTTGCATGACCGCTTTGTGGAATGGTTGACTCCTCTCGGTATTCAGGTGGGTTTTCTGGTGGGGGGGCTTGGCCAAAAAGCCCGACGCGAGGTGCTGGAAAATTTACACCAGCAACGCCTTCAGATTATCGTGGGTACCCAGGCACTTTTTCAGGATGACGTAAAATTTGCCGGACTGGGTCTGGTGATTATTGATGAACAACATCGCTTTGGCGTGGATCAGCGCCGGCAGTTGCTGGAAAAGGGAACCATTCCTCATCTTCTGGTGATGACGGCGACACCTATTCCCCGAACTTTGGCGATGACAGTCCATGCGGACCTGGATTTGTCGATTATTGACGCTCTGCCGCCGGGGCGCCGTCCCGTAGAAACCCTGGTTGTTGCTGATACCAGGCGGGCAGAATTGATGACCCGCATGCAGCACAGACTGGCTGAAGGGGATCAGATTTACTGGGTTTGTCCGCTCATCGAAGAATCCGAGATTTTGGCGCTGCAGGCAGCAGAAACCAGTTATGCCGATTTACAGGCAGCATTGCCGGAAGTGGCCATTGCTCTGGTCCATGGACGCCTGCCTGCGGCCGAAAAGGCTCGGGTCATGGCAGATTTCAAGGCCGGGAAAACCAGAATTTTAGTGGCGACCACGGTCATTGAGGTCGGCGTGGACGTGCCCAATGCCAGTCTGATGGTGATTGAGCATGCAGAACGGATGGGCCTTGCGCAACTTCATCAGTTGCGCGGCAGGGTCGGGCGTGGTCAACGGCAAAGTAGTTGTGTACTCCTTTATCATCCGCCTTTGGGTGAAAAAGCCCGGGCGCGCCTGCAGGTTATGCGTGACAGTCGCGATGGCTTTGTGATTGCCCGCAAGGACCTCGAATTGCGCGGCCCGGGCGAGTATCTGGGCACGCGTCAAACCGGATTACTGCAGATGCGGGTGGCAGACATGATGCGTGATGAAGCGCTTCTGGCCGAGTTGCCACGCCTTGCCGCGCAATTGCTGCACGAAAATCCAGAAGCAGTGCAGGCTCTGATTCAGCGCTGGTTGGGTAATCGGCTAGATTACAGCCAGGTGGGTTGAGTGAAAACATGCCGATTATCATGGACTTTGATGATCTATCTCGGGTATATTATGAAAGCATTAAAATGAAAATACCAAGGAAGCAGGTGCATGGGTAATTTAAGAAAATGGTGGTGGCTGCTGGGCTTATTGGTTCTGTGGGGTCTGGACGGATGTGCTCCCCACATTTCTACGCCGCCCGTGCATTCTGTGGCCTATTATGCGGCGCAAATCAAAGCGCCCGTCATTACCCCTGTGGCACCAGTAGTATCGCCGACAGTTTCTGCGCTTGCACAGCAGCAACCTGTGCGGATAGTGGTCTCAACCACTGCGCATCTGCTGAGGATTTATCGGGGTGACACGCTCCTGGCTACTTACCCTGTGGCTATTGGCTTTAACGGTTCGGCACCGCGTCGTATGCGTGGCGATGATGTCACGCCGGTGGGCCATTATCATATTGGCTGGATTCTTCACGGCACCCAGTATGGCCCCTTCATGGGACTCACCTATCCCAACAAGGAAAATGCCGAGTGGGGATTGCAAGAGGGTATTATTACCCATAGCCAGTATCGGGCGATTGTGGACGCCATTGATGCCGGTCAGACCCCACCTCAAAATACCCCGTTGGGCGGCGAAATAGGCATTCATGGTATGGGTCCGCAGTTTTCTGATGATCCCGAAAGCAAGGTGTTTCCAGGTCGCTGGACGGCGGGCTGCGTAGCCTTGTCCAACTGGAATGCGCAACAAATTGCGGCGCTGGTACAGGTCGGCACCCCGGTGGAAATTGTGGGTGAGGTGAAGGGTTATCGACGTAATTTTGACCCAAAAGCAGCACTGGCATGGTCACAGTATCAGCACCGCAAGACCACGCACTTAAGCCCCGTCCAATACGCCCGCAATCCGGGCCCACAAAAGTCGTCCGCTTCTTCCCCTAAAACAGATATGGACGTGCTCCTGGCCAGACTGGGAAAAAATCAGTAAAGCGCTGTAGCCTCGGAAACTTTAGTTTGCGAGCTTCTGGCTGAGTTGCCGGGCGGCTTCCATACAATCACCCAGGGCGACACCGTCACTCCAGTTGGCGCGGAAATACAATCCAGGAATCTGGTCGGTCATTTTGGCGATGCGTTCCAGGCGAGCCAGATGGCCTGATTCATATTGGGGGATGGCCTCTGGCCAATTTTGGCAACGACTGAAGCTGGGTTCTCCCGTTATGCCTAAAATCGGTTGGATTTCGCGTAAAACGGTCTGGAGAAGGTCGCTGTCACTGCGACCCTGCAAAGGATTCTGGCTGCCGCCAATGAATGCCGTCATCAGCACTTGCTCTGGATCGGCGCGATCTGGAAAGAGTGTGGAGGAGAACAGGACGCCCAAGGTTTCCAGCCCCATCGTACGGGGAATCAGCATGCCGAAACCATCCAGAGGATGCTCAACACTGTGGCGCGGGAATCCTATAGAAAGCGTAGTGACTGCTGGATAGCTGATGGCTTCCAGTTCTGCCGCCAAGGTCGGCTGAAGCGTTGCGAGCAGGGCCGCAGCTTTATGGGCAGGTAGAGCCAGAATGATTTTTTCACTGCGCCAGCTTTGTTGTTGACTGAATACTTCCCAACTTCCGTCCTTGTGTTGTTGTAATAGATCTACCGGCGCGTTGCAGTGGAGGGGCCCCTCCAGCCGTTCCGCCATGCGCAGGGGTAAAGCCTGCAAGCCCTTGCGGAAGGAAATCAGGCGCGGCTTGGTATTTTTGGGGTTTTTACGGGCAGCAAGCGCGGCTCTGAATAATGATCCATGTTCCTGTTCCATTTTGACCAGGCGCGGAAAAGTAGCGGCTACCGCCAGTCGTTCCGGATCTCCGGCAAATACCCCCGAAACAAAAGGATCAACCAGCCAGGTAAGTACCTCTGGACCCAGGCGGCGGCGTACAAAGGTGGCGATGCTTTCTTCTACTGCAGAGTTGCCTCGCCCGCGAAAAGCTTCGCTGAGGAGGCGCAAGCGACCTTGCAGGGAGAGTAACTTTCCGCTGAATAGTACCCCCGGTCCGAGTGGGACCAGTTGGCGCTTACGATTAAGTATGTAGCGCCTTTTAGCCAGAGGGTTGGCCTCTATGATTTCCTGTTCCAGTTGAAGTGACTCAATCAGTGCCGGAACCACCTGACCTTTGATCATCAGCGAATTTGGTCCTGCATCTCGCAGAAAACCATTTTCTTGTATGCTCAGGAGATTGCCCCCCACTTGGGGTGCTGCTTCCAGCAAACGGGACGGCACGCCTTGTTGCTGCAAAAAATAGGCGCTGGCAAGACCGGAAAGTCCGCCACCAATAATGATGACTTTATCCAAGAGGTTTATTCCTTGCCCAGATAGTAAGGGCTTTGCAAATACCAGCTTTGAAAATGCCGTAATAATGCCACTAATACGGCAGTGACGGGTAGGGCGAGCAGGAGGCCGATAAAACCGAACAACTCTCCTCCGGCCATAACGGCAAATATCACGGCTACAGGATGCAGGCCGATGCGATCTCCTACCAGATAAGGAGTAAATACCATACTTTCGAGAATTTGACCGATGAAAAAAACCAACAACACCCACGCAACTGAAAGCAGCGAGCCGGTTTGCACATACATGGCGAGGCTGGCCATGAGGACACCGCTGATGACGCCCAGATAAGGCACAAAACTCAGAATTCCAGCTATCAGACCAATCAGCATGGCGGTTTTAAGACCGATAATGCTGAGACCAATGGCATAACTGCACCCCAGGGCGAGCATGACCAGCAGTTGGCCACGCAGAAAAGCCATCAGCATGGTGTCGGCATCGCGGCTCAGAAGACGGATCAAGGGCGCATGCTTTTGCGGAATCCACTGATCAATCCGGACCAGTAATCGTGGCCAGTCCCGTAACAAATAAAAACCCAAAACTGGCACCAGAATGATACTTAATGCGCCGGTTAATAATCCTGACCCGGAACTCAAGGCGACTTGTACGCCATGTCCCAGCCAGGCTGCCAGCTTTTGGGCATTACTGGTGGCATAGTGGGAAATAGCGTCGCTATCCAGTTGAATACCTGTTTCTGCGGCAAGCTGCGGAATCAAACGGCTTTGCAGTAATCCTCCGTATTTTTGCAGGTAGTCCACAAAAAGCAGGGATTGATGCTTGATGACGGGTAGCAGGGCCATGATGCTCCCCGCAAAAATCAGCAGGACAATCACAAACACCAATGTGGTGCCCCAACTGCGGCCAATGCGATGACGCTGGAGATAAGTCACCAGAGGGTTACCCAGATAGGCGAGAATGGCTGCCAGTAAAAAAGGGGTAAGAACGGGAGACAGACGAATCGTCAACCAGCCCAGCAAAATCAAAGTGGCCAGGAAAAAAAAGCGTTGCATGAATTGACGTATGCTCCGTGTGGATCAAGCCGCGAATTTGCAGAGTATATCAGTCGTGTAGAGTTCGGCTATGGGTGTTTTTGTCGATGCCGAGAATATCCATATCCCCCTCAAAGACGCAGGCGAGAGGCGACTTCGCTAACGTTGCCGGTTTCGGCGAGCAGTAAGAGGGTCAGCTATTGTTCTGCACTAATATTCATCAAATGATCCGAATCAATGTTCAACTAAATCGATTTGTTTGAATTCCAAAGATAGCGTATCGTCGAAAAAAATCATTTCCAAGAGTTTGTAATGCCGGAAAATACCCCAATAGATTCTGAAGTTTTGACGCATGTAATCGAAAGAGAAGTAGGCGGATGGCAGGGCAAGCTGCGCCGCAATCCCTTATTCCATCTGTTGCTGGCCTTTTTTGTTGGCATCATCGCCGGGCTGGGGGCAGTGGCGTTTCGGCGTCTCATCGGCCTGATGCACAACCTGTTTTTCTTTGGTCAGTGGTCCTTTTCTTTTGATGCGCTAAAACATTCCGATGCCAGTATCTGGGGTGCAGGAATCATTTTGGCCCCCATTATCGGTGGTCTGATTGTCGTCTGGCTGGTGCGCAACTTTGCGCCCGAGGCCAAAGGTCATGGCGTGCCCGAGGTGATGGATGCTATCTACTACAAACGCGGAGTGATTCGCCCGGCTGTGGTTTTGATCAAGGCGCTGGCTTCGGCCATTACCATTGGCAGTGGTGGCTCCGTGGGTCGGGAAGGGCCCATTATTCAGATGGGCGCAGCTTTTGGATCCAGCCTATCGCAATGGTTGCGCTTGCATGAGTGGCAGCGTCTGGGCTTGATTGCTGCCGGTGCTGGTGCCGGAATTGCAGCCACTTTCAATACGCCGGTTGGGGGCATTCTGTTTGCGGTGGAGTTGATGCTGGTGGAAGTCAGTGCCCGTACGTTGGTACCGGTTATGATCGCCACGGGAACAGCCACCTTTGTGTCACGACTATTTCTGGGAAATCATCCTTCTTTTGTGATTCCTGCCAGCATTATCGCCAGTACAGCCCATGAAACAGCCGCTGATTACGCAGCATATGTCATTTTTGGATTGTTGGTGGGGGGCGTGGGTTTGCTGTTCACCAATACCCTTTACTGGACTGAAGACTTGCTGGAAAAGTGGTTCAAGAACGCTTACCTGCGCACCATTCTGGGAATGGCATCGGTGGGCCTGGCCATGTATTTAATCCAACGCTTCACCGGACATTATTATGTGGAGGGTGTGGGATATGCCACTGTTCAGAATGTTCTGGAAAGTACCCTGCTGAATCCCGGCTTTCTGCTGCTGTTGTTGGTATTGAAGGTGTTTTCCTTTTCGGTCACTTTGGGTTCGGGAGGGTCCGGCGGGGTTTTTTCTCCTTCCCTGTTCGTGGGTGCCGTGCTGGGGGGCGCTTTTGCAGCGCTGGTAACGCATTGGATTCCTGGATATCAAATGGGTATGGCGGTAGGCGCGGCATTGGGTATGGCAGGGATGGTCGGGGCGTCTACCGGGGCCGCCGTCACCGGCGCAGTCATGATTTTTGAGATGACCAATGACTACCACATTATTATCCCGCTGATTGTGGTATCGGGTTTGGCCTTTGGTGTACGCAGACTGTTTACCCGCGAGAGCATATACACGCGCAAGCTGATCCGGCGCGGACATTTTATTCCTGAAGCCCGGCACAGCAATCTTTACCTGATGCGTCCTGCGGCGCAACTCATCGAAACGCCCATGGTCCGCCTACGCGGAGACCGGACATTGGCAGATTTACAAAAAATACTCCTGCATCGTCGCGAGTTGCCCCATGTGCTGATTATTGAAGGGACCATGCCTTTGGCGGTCATTCCCGCACATCGGGTGGCAGAAATTTTGCGTCGGGAAATTCGTCATGTGCCCTTAAGTGATCTGGCCAGTACCGACTGGGTGGCGGTGCGTGATGACAGTCAGCTTTATGATCTGGTCGCCCGTCTGCGCGCCTGTGCCTGTGAAACCGCGCTGCTTTGCAAAAAGGATCCCCCCGAACATCATGAGGATGTGGTGGCTGTGGTGACCGTGGAAGATATTCTCAGCTATGCCTCTCTGCCTCAGGTCCTGCTGCGACCGGAGCGAGGTCCGCAATGAGCTGTGATGCCGTATGATGAAACAGACGTGGACAAGCCTGCGACGCACTTTGCATAGTCGGCTTTCCCCGGCGGGTGAAGGGCCCGGCCTGATCATTCTCGGTGCTTTCGTGGGCTTGTTTACCGGGGGCGGTGCCCTGCTTTTCCATTATCTGATAGCGCTGCTCCACAACCTGTTTTTTCAGGGAAGCTGGAGTTTTTATTACAATGAGCATTTGCCATCCACACCAGCACTTTGGGGGCCGTGGGTGATTCTGGTGCCGGTATTGGGTGCCTTTCTGGTCACCATTCTGGTGCAACGGGTCGCCACGGAAGTGGAAGGCGCTGGAGTCAGCCAGGTTATGGAGTCGGTGCATACGGATGGTGGACGCATACGTCCCATTATTGCCGTTTTGCGGCCACTGGCGACAGCGCTGACTCTGGGTTCGGGAGGTTCTGCGGGGCGCGAGGGACCCGCCATGCAGTTTGGTGCGGCAATGGGCGCATTAATGGGCCATGTGCTGCCCATGTCCGACAGCCGCCGTATTCATCTGGTGGGATGCGGCGTCGGTGCGGGCATCGCGGCGGTTTTTAATGCCCCCCTGGGTGGCTGGTTTTTTGCCATGGAAGTCATTGTGCCCGATTGGCGCCCCTGGACGGTGTTATCCACGCTGGTAGCAACAGTTTCCGCGACCTGGATCACAGAAACCGGTTTAGGTAATTTTCATATCCTCGCTTATGTACCTACGGCAGCCCTTTCTGGAAGTCTGATGCTTCCGGTTTTTGCGGTACTGGGCATTGTGGCAGGTTTGATGAGCTTTTTGTTCATCCAGTTACTGACCTGGACGGGGCAGACCAGCAAATATTACTTGCCCAATCCTTACCTGCGACATATGAGTGCCATGTTGCTGGTGGGTTTGCTCCTGTATGGACTGTTCTGGTTTACCGGCCATTATTACCTGATTGGTGGCAGTTATTTTGCCATCTCGGAAATTTTAACCGGTCACTTACATCTGCTCGGTTTTCTGATTTTACTGTTGATTCTGAAGGGCGTTGCCACCAGCCTGACTATTGGTACGGGCGGTTCTGGCGGGATTTTTTCTCCTTCCTTGTTTATGGGAGCGGCCATGGGCGCAGGCGTCGGTTATCTGGCAGAGGGCTTGCTGGGTTGGCATGGCAGTATTCCACTATTTGCCATGTGCGGAATGGCGGGGATGGTTGGGGCAAGTACCGGCGCCCTGATCAGTGCGCCGGTCATGGTGGTGGAATTGACGAATAATTATCATATTTTGCTCCCGGCCATGGTCACCTCACTGACGGCTTTTGCATTGCGCCGGGTGTTTCTGGAGCAAAGTATTTATACCTACCCGCTCTTCAAAAAGGGTCTTGATATTCCGGAAAATCATTATGTTGTCCAGGAAAAAATCCACCCGGATAAATCATCCGACAAATAGTCAGCAAGGAGCCGTACATGAAAAATCCTGAAGCCGCACTCAATCAGAAGGAACGACGCGCCGTATTTTCTCTAGCCGGAATATTTGGCCTGCGATTATTGGGACTCTTTCTGGTTCTCCCGGTGTTTTCTGTTTATGCCCATGGTTTACGAGGTGCCATGGACCATCCGGTGTTAATAGGTATTGCCCTGGGTGCTTATGGCCTGACCCAGGCCTTTTTTCAGATTCCCTTCGGCAAACTTTCTGACCAGTGGGGACGCAAACCGGTCATTGCCATAGGGCTGCTGATTTTTGCCATTGGCAGCGCCATTGCTGCTACGGCGACCAGTATTGAATGGTTGTTGATTGGTCGTATTGTTCAAGGTGCTGGCGCAGTAGCAGCCGCTATTATTGCGCTGACCGCTGACTTGGTTCGGGAAGAACGCTGGACCAAGGCTATGGCGATTATCGGCATTACCATTGGCATCAGCTTCAGTATTTCGCTGATTCTTTCCGCACCGCTTGCAGGCTGGATTGGGGTGAGTGGCATATTCTGGCTGACTTCAGTACTGTCCCTCGCGGCTATTGGCGTTCTTTACCTGGTGATTCCGGCGGTTCCCACCCGCTTTCATCGCGACGCGGAAATGAGCCCGGCCATGTTGGGTGATGTGTTGCGTGATCCCAGCTTGTTGCGTCTGGATTTTGGCATTTTTTCCCTGCATACCGGGCTCACAGCCATATTTGTGGTGTTGCCGCTGGTGCTGATTGATCCCCGGCATCCGCTGCTCAGTCTGAATGATCAATGGATGCTGTATTTGCCGGTCATGCTGCTCTCTTTTGTAGCTATGTTGCCGATGATTATCGTGGGCGAGGCCAAACGGAAGCTCAAGGAAGTATTCATCATCGCCATTGCGATATTGCTGGTTTCGGTCATTTTAATGGCGCTGTCAGCTCATAATATCTGGCTGATCGCTGTGGCGCTTTTCCTGTTTTTTATGGGCTTTAATGTACTTGAAGCCAGCCTGCCTTCGTTGGTCGCCAAATTCTGTCATCCTGGTGCCAAAGGTACGGCAACGGGTGTGTATACTACCTCCGAATTTCTGGGTGCTTTTTGTGGGGGGCTGCTGGGTGGTTTGCTGTATATTCCGGGCGCGCGTAATTACAGCGATATTTTCTGGGCGGTGGCCATTATTTATGCCATCTGGCTGGTGGTTGCCCTGACCATGCAACGGCCCCGTTATCTGGCGACCCGGGTGTTCACTTTGACAGAAGCGGCGGAGCGTCAGAGTAATCTAACAACCCGTTTGTTGGCGCTTCCGGGTATTGCCGAGGTGGCGGTGTTCAAGGATGAAGGCGCGGTGTACTGCAAGGTAGACAGCAAAGTGTATGATGAGCAGGCGGTGATGGGCGTGCTGGCGGGTACTGCTTCACATCGCGCTTGAACTGGCCGGAATAGTCGGCTTGGCGCATCAGATATCCAACTGGTTGAACAGATCTTCAGCATCCTTGGCATGGTGAAGATCCTCACCGCGCTCGCTATTCGCCAGCGTTTTCGCCGTCAAAGCATTGGGTACGCGCATCTCGAACGGCTCATCCTCTGCGCGTTGTCGCGCTTGACCTTCTGCACGTTTGATATTGCCGTAGCTGTTTTTAAGGCTAAGCGCTTTTTTTCAACAAGGCATTGATAGCCTGCAGGTCAGCCATATTGATTTGTCCGGAGGCCGCCTTGAGTTGCACCCGGGCAATCACCTGATTGTAGAAAGCGACGTTATAATCCTGCTCGGCACGCACGTAGTCGGTGGCAGTGTGCAACAGGTCAATAATGGAGCGT
>NZ_JABELD010000098.1 GCF_018853445.1 Acidithiobacillus concretivorus | reverse complement strand
CCAGGATCAAACTCTTAAGTTCAATCCATACAATTTGTTCAACTTCCGCCATATTCAGTACGATAAATCATACTCAATACAGCTTGGGCCTAAACCCCACACATCTCCACTCGGCTTTTAAAGAACGAAACTGCATACTGCGAATCTTGGTAGCGGGGGTAGGATTTGAACCTACGACCTTCGGGTTATGAGCCCGACGAGCTGCCAAGCTGCTCCACCCCGCAACAGGGTCGACTATCATACTAGGTAAGTTATTTTACTGTCAATACCTAGCTGCTTTGTCGCTCTCTTTCAGGACCGTTGCCCCGTCGAGAGAGCGCACTATACATGCGGGTCTGGGGGTGTGCAAGCACTTTTTTTTGAATGTTTTGTCCTTCATTATTTCGGCGTATTTCCAATGCTTACTGGTGCTGGTGGCGGCGTAGCAGTATTTGCATTGTCGCCATAGGGGGCAAAATCATAGGGTTGCGCGCTTAACTGGTCTGCCACCGCCTGCAGGTCAGGCGTATGGATATTGATGGCTACGGGTACGGTATTCGGTTTCTGCACCAGATTGATGACACGCTGCCAGTTGATGGTCCAGCCCTGATGCTGACTGCTACTGAATGCGGTAATGGCATCCACGGCACGTTGCTGGTTATTTCCGCCCTTATGGTAGGCCTCAACCGGTTCAAAGCTTTGCAAGTACAAGTTTCCGTTACCATTGCTACCCACAACGTAGGGCTGGTCGATGGTTCTGACCGGGGTGCCGACCTTGACCATCTTGAATAACTGCACTTCGTTTTCAGGATACACATGAAAACAACCATGACTGACCCGCATCCCTACACCCCAAGGCTTGTTGGTTCCGTGGATGAATATTTGCGACCAGCCGGTTTCTAGGGCCAGCTCGCCCATTGGGTTGTCGGGACCTGCCGGGAAAAACGCCGGGATGGGTTCTCCCGCTTTGGCATGTTCTTCCTGGATATTTTTCGGAACTGTCCAGGTCGGGTTTTTCACCTTGGCGATGATTTTTGTGCTCCCCACGGGGTCTGGCCATTTGGGACGGAATATACCTACCGGAAAGGTGTACACGACTTTCTGATCTGCGGGGAAATAAAACAGGCGGCGAGCCGGTATATTGATAATAATGCCTTGCCAGGGCTTGGGCGGCAGAACATATTCGGTCGGCACCAGCACCCGGGTGCCCGCACCGGGCAACCAGGGATCTACACCCGGATTGGCCGCCCTGATTTCGTTATATCCCACGTCGTAGTGGCGGGCGATGTCGAGCAGGGTATCCTGATGACGTGCCAGCACTACCTGCAGCTGACCGACCATATTGCTCCCGGCTGGAGGGAGAGGAAATTCGGCTGCAAAGGCGCAAGTTGCATCCAGCAGCAAGCCGCCACACAGAATAAAACGAATGAGCTTAATGTTCATGAAGAGAGGATTCCTGAAGATGATCGATGAGGGTGAGATCAATAACTCGTTCTTGATGCGTACGCCGTAGTTTGAGCCACTCGCGCCCATCAGCCGTCCAGACATCCAGAATTTGTCCCGTCAACTGGCTGCCATCGCGCATTTGCATAACGACAGTTTTATGTTGCAAGGCTGCCAGCTCCAGAGCGCTGTGCAAGGCGCAGCTAACGGGCACATAGGGGTCACACATCGGTTTTTATGCTCTGAGTATTTCCATGCCGCCCAGATAAGGGCGCAAGACTTCGGGAATGTGTACGCTCCCATCGGCCTGTTGATGATTTTCAAGCAAGGCCACCAGGGTCCGGCCAATGGCGAGAGCAGAACCATTGAGAGTATGCGCCAACTGCGGCTTACCATCCTCGCCACGATACCGAAGCTGCAGACGACGGGCCTGAAAGCTTTCAAAATTACTACAGGAGCTGATTTCCCGATATTGACTTTGCCCCGGCAACCACACTTCGAGGTCATAAGTCCGGGCAGCACTAAAACCCATATCCCCCGCACACAATGCCATTACCCGATAAGGCAGCTCCAGTAACTGCAATATTTTTTCGGCATGCCCGGTGAGTTCTTCCAGAGCGGTGGCCGAATCTTGGGGGCGGACAACCTGCACCAGTTCTACCTTGTCAAATTGATGCTGGCGAATCATGCCCCGGGTATCGCGACCATAAGCCCCCGCTTCACGCCGGAAACAGGGCGTATAGGCACAAAACCGCTGAGGAAGCGTGCTAACGATTTCACCGCGCAACAAGTTGGTCAGGGGCACTTCGGCAGTTGGTATGAGGTAATAGGGATCATCGCGCAGCGCAAAAAGATCTTCTTCAAACTTGGGTAATTGACCGGTGCCGAACAAGGATTCGGCATTCGCCAAAAAAGGCGGGGCGATTTCTGTGTAGTCATGGGCAGTGACGTGCAGGTCCAGCATAAATTGGGTCAAAGCCCTTTCCAGTCGGGCACCCAGACCCCGTAACACGACAAAACGGGCTCCGGCCAGGCGCACCCCTGCTGCAAAATCGAGAATCCCCAATGCCTCACCCAGGTCCACATGATCTTTGGGTGTAAATGAAAATTCACGAGGCGTTCCCCAATGTCTTACCGGTACGTTATCGGCTTCATCACGTCCATCAGGGACGGAAGCCTGGGGAATATTGGGCAGGCTGCTGACCAGCGCCTCCCATTGCTGCAGCACGACTTCCAGAGACTGCTCCAGGGCCTTGATGGTTTCTCCATACTGCCCCGCCGCATTTTGCATTTCCGTGGTATCCAACCCCTGCCGGCGCGCCTGCGCAATTTCACGAGAGGCCTCATTACGGGCGTTGCGCTGTTCTTCCATCTGAATTTGCAACGATTTTCGCTGTTGATCCAGGGTAGTCAAGGCAGACACATCGAGCTTGAAATGACGACGGGCCAGTCCAGTAGCAACAGCTTCCGGTTCATTGCGCAGCAAATTAGGGTCAAGCATGCGGAGTTTTCTCTTGGGTAGTTGAACGATGGGCGCGAATCCAGCGCAGACGCTCCTGAATACGCGTTTCCAGGCCACGTTCGCTGGGATCATAAAAACGGGTTCCAATTAGCCCCGCCGGAAAATATTCCTGATTGGATGCAATAGCATCCGGATAATCGTGATCGTATTGATATTCTTTGCCGTAATCCAGTGTTTTGAGTAATTTGGTCGGGGCATTGCGCAAATGCAGGGGGACCTCCTGACTGCGGCCCGCTTTCACCAGGGCCTGGGCCTTGTTCCATGCCATATAAACCCGATTACTTTTGGGACTGCTGGCCAGGTAAACCGTCACCTGGGCCAGGGCCAGTTCACCCTCGGGACTACCCAGAAACTGATAGGCGTCCCTGGCTGCCAAAGCCATTTCCAGCGCCCGAGGATCGGCGAGACCAACATCTTCTGAAGCCATTCTGACCAAGCGCCGGGCCAGATAGAGGGGATCGGCCCCACCATCCAGCATTCTTGCCAGCCAGTACAGGGCAGCGTCGGGATCAGAGCCTCGCAGGGATTTATGAAAAGCAGAGATTTCGTCGTAAAAGGCTTCGCCACCCTTGTCAAAACGGCGCCAGCTTTGCCCGGTTGCGGCAATCAGCACCTGGGCCGTGATTTTGACCGTATCCTCATGCCGCTCGGCAAGTTGCACGGCCAGATCCAGCAAATTGAGAAGCCGGCGGGCATCCCCATCTGCAGCCTGCAGCAAGCCCTGTCGCAACTCCGGCGGAAAATCAATGGCGCTTCCGCCCAGGCCCTGGGTTTTATCACTCAGCGCCCGCTCCAGAATATGCGCCAGATCGGCGTCTTCCAGAACCTTGAGCACATAAACCCGTGCTCTGGAAAGCAGCGCGTTGACGAGAGCGAAACTGGGATTTTCAGTCGTGGCCCCAATCAGGATGATAACGCCCTCTTCCACGTAAGGAAGCAGAGCATCTTGCTGGGTTTTGTTGAAACGATGGATTTCGTCAATAAAAAGAACAGTTTCTTGCCCTTGAGCCCGGGTCTGCTCGGCGCTGCTGATGGCGGCGCGGATTTCCTTGACACCAGTGTTAACCGCCGAAAGAATTTGAAACTGACACCCTGCTGAGCGCGCCAACAACTGAGCAAGGGTGGTTTTACCAATGCCCGTTGGGCCCCATAAAATCATGGAATGGAGATGCCGGGAGCGCAACATGGCACTCAGTGGTCCGTTATCGCCTAAAAGATGCTTTTGACCGACATAATCTTCCAGGCTCTGGGGTCGCAGTCGCGCCGCCAGAGGCCGGAGATCATGCGTGGTACTCAAGCAGGAAGCTCCGTTGCTGCCCTGACTCAAAAATTCCGGGAAATAGCTGCACCAAAATTAAAGGTACTGGCTTTATATGTGCCCGCATAGGAATCGGCATAGGAAGTCGTATTACCGGAAAGCGCATAGGAAGCGCCGAGATCGTACTGCCAATGTCCCAGTCCAATACCCAATCCGAAGGACAGCAAATTACTGCTGGGTGCTGGTGCGGCGGCCTGAATACTGCTGCCACCCGTGGGGCTGTCTTCATGGGCGAGACCACCACGCAGGGCCAGATACTGACTGAAGTGGTAGCTCAAACCCAAACGATAGGCGAGCGCCGATTTCCAGCCCAGATTACCATATCCCGGCAAGCGGGTATTACTCCAGTCATTCCAGTCTACATCCAGTTCCGTAGCAAAAGCTGGCGTAAAACGGTACCGCACGCCAGCCTGAAGACGGCTGGGCAGACTGATGTCTCCTCCCAAATTGGCAGTTGAGCGATAACTCAAACCGGCATTAAAAGTTTCGGTGGTGTAAAACAAGCCAACATTACCACCCACACCGCCACCATTACCTGATTTTTTAGGGAAATTGGCGCTCAGACTTTGATAATAATCCACACCCGCACCAATGCTTAAATTGGGCAGGATCATATAGGCCACTCCGGGATTGATGTCGATGATGCGCAGATCATTTTTATCGGGGGTGGTCTGTGACGTTCCAAAAGTCCCTGCAGGCCAGGTTGAATTAATGCCGTAAGGAGATGTAATGCCCAAGCCAAGCGCCAAAGGCAGGTCGTTGAAACGGTGGGTTACAAACAAGTTGGGCATAATCAGGAGATTATTACTGGCGCCCTCACCATTTCTTTTATAGCTGGGCTCTGATGCTACCACGTCCAGACTGGCGCGAGTCCCCGGGAAAAACACCATATCTGCTGGATTAACCGCAAAACTGCTGACGGGGCCGGCATCGGCTACCGTGGCCCCCGCTTCGGAAAGTCCCACCACCGATGTGGGCACCGCAAATCCCGATGCCTGGGCCTGCACACTGACGAAAACTCCCAAGGCAAGCAGGGTCAAAGCAATTTTGGTATTACGCATGAACGACTCCAGAAAAATTTATTGCGAAAGAACATCTACTCCGGCCGGAGTCGTAAACTGGAACTCCTGACCCGGAATGGTATGATTAATTTCTACATGCGTGAAATGCAGGACAGTCTCCTGCTGGAAGGCGTCTTCCATACGCATTTCCTTGAGGATTCCTGCCGCATCAAAACCCAGGCGCAACGCAGTAAAACCCTGGTCCTGACCGTTTTTAGGACGCAGCAACAACCAGTGAAGCTGATTTTTGACACCCAGATCACTGATGTTGAAACGCTGACTCAAGTCATCATTTCCGGCAATCAAGGCAGCGGGGGTGGATCCCAGCGCCTTGCCCAACGGTTGAACGGTTACCTGTTGCAGGGCGGGCTCATACAACCAGACCTTCAGCCCGTTGGAAACGATGGTCTGTCCATTGGCGCCACTATAATCCCAGCGAAATTTACCGGGCCGGGAAATCCACAAGGTACCGCCGGCTTTTTTGACAATCTGACCATTATGGTTGGCCACTTCCTGGCTGAATTGCGCGGTAATGGTGTGCGTACTCTGAAAAAAATGATGCAACATATCCAGACCGGAGGCGGCATTCGCCCAGGCACTCCAGCCCAGCAAGCAGGCCGCGCCCAGTGTTTGCATATAGCGTGAAAAACTACGCCGCTTTAATTCAATCACGACTGGGTGGTGCTGCTGCATAAATTTCTCTGCTCCCGTTACTTTGCAAAGGGCCAACAACACCCACTCTTTCCATTTCTTCGATCATGCGTGCGGCGCGATTATAGCCTACCTTCAGTTGGCGCTGCACGTAAGAAATGCTGGCCTTGCGACTGGTGGTGACAATAGCCACCGCCTGATCGTAAAGGGGATCAGCATCTTCACCTCCGCCACCATCGATATCCTCACCATCTATACTTTCACCACCCTGTAAAATGCGCTCATCATATTGGGGTGCACCCAACTGGCGTAAGGATTCCACTACGCGATGGACTTCATCATCACTCACAAAAGCGCCATGCACGCGCTGGGGATAACCGGAACCTGGCGGCAGATACAGCATATCCCCCTGACCCAGCAGGGTTTCTGCACCCATCTGATCAAGAATGGTGCGTGAGTCAATGCGGGAAGAAACCTGAAAGGCAATACGGGTTGGGACATTGGCCTTGATCAGGCCGGTGATTACATCTACAGAAGGACGCTGGGTAGCCATAATCAGATGCAATCCTGCCGCTCTGGCTTTTTGGGCGAGCCGGGTAATCAGGGTTTCCACCTGCTTGCCGACCACCATCATCAAATCTGCAAATTCATCAATAATCACTACAATAGCTGGCAGCTTGCTCAAGCTGATTGGTTCGCCATCCAGATCCTTGTCGGGACCCGGCAGAGGCTGTCCTGCACTCAGGGCTTCCTGAACTTTTTGATTATATCCGGCAAGATTACGCACCCCGACAAAAGCCATCAGCTTGTAACGTCTTTCCATTTCGGCCACACACCAGCGCAGCGCATTGGCCGCCTCTTTCATATCGGTGACCACCGGCGCCAACAGATGGGGAATGCCCTCATAAATGGACAACTCCAGCATTTTGGGATCAACCATGATAAGGCGCACCTCTTCAGCAGTCGCTTTGAAGAGAATGCTGAGAATCATGGCGTTGACACCTACCGATTTACCCGCACCGGTGGTACCTGCTACCAAAAGATGCGGCATTTTGGCGAGGTCAGCCGAAACAGGCTGACCACCAATATCCTGGCCCAAAGCCAAAGTCAGGAAACTTTTACTGTGGCTAAAACCGGAGCTGGAGAGAATTTCAGAAAGTCTTACGGTGCGTCGCTTAGGGTTGGGCACCTCAATGCCCATGGTCGCCTTACCCGGAATCGCTTCTACTACGCGTACCCGGGCTGCCAACACCCGCGAGAGATCCTTGCTGAGCCCGGCCACCTGGCTCACCTTGACGCCGGGAGCGGGCTCAATTTCAAAGCGGGTAATTACGGGACCAGGATTGGCAGCGACTACCGAGGCCTGGACGCCAAAATCCGCCATTTTCTCTTCCAGCATGCGCGACTGCTGGGCGAGTGTTTCTGGATCCAGTTGTCCCGTGGGATCCATAGGATCTGCCGGGTCCAACAGTGCCAAGTCGGGAAGACCATCAGCCCGAGGCGGACCAACTGGTGCTGGTAGCGGCATCTGCCGGATATTTTTAGGTGCTGATGAAGCAGTCATTGGACGCGATTTTTTTGCCGCAAAAAAACCAGGGGTTTTCTCAACAGCCGGTTTTGCTTTTTCCGGAATCGCTGCCGGAATCGGCGCTGCAACCCTGGTTTGCGACGGTTCTGGCTGCCGCCGCGAGAAGCGGGGCAAATGCACACGCGCGAACACGTTCAGGCCACTCAGCCGGTTCAATTCCTGCTGGGATTTCGCCAGCATTTCCCGTGGTCCAAGGCCCGTCAGCAAAAACAGGCCGAAAACAAGTATCGCAAAAAACAGCAATGCACTTCCACCGGAACCGATGAGGGGCTGAAACAACTGAGCAATTTCCTGGCCCACAATACCACCGACAAGGGTTCCGGTGACCGACCACCAGGCAGATGGCCAAACTATCGCCAAAAATGTCATCAAGCCCAGGAAAATGGCCAGCCCTCCCACCGGGGCAAGGCGACGGCCGGGCCTTTGGCGAAACCAGTGATTCCAGAGTTGCGCGACCCACCCGAGTAACGCCAGAGGGAGCAACCAGGCCGACATCCCCAAAAACTGCACCAGAAACTCTGCCAGATAAGATCCAGCTTCTCCTCCCCAATTTTGTACAGTCTCGCCTTTACCACTGTTGAACCAGCTGGGATCTGCGGGAGAAAAACTCAGCAGGGACATGGCCATGAATAGGGCGATGGCCAGCATGACCAGTAACAGGGCTTCACGGCGCCAAGGTTTTTTGGGCATGGCTTTGGATGGCCCGGCCGGGGTCGGTCGGGTGGTTCGGGAGGGATTACGGGCAGCAGAACTCATGCTCGCAAGCTAAACGAGGCATACGCCAGTGTCAAGCTTCGGTAACAGAAGAAACACTTACAAATGGCGCTGTTAGCGTCTCATAATAAAGCATTCGGAGAACTCATTGCGGGTCACGAATAGTACCCAGATAGTGCCGATGATCGGGATGAATGCGGCCATGAATCCGGAACACATAGGCCAGAACCAAAAGTGTAAAACCCAGCCAGGCGGCCAACGACCAGTCCAGTGGATAGGCCAGCGGGACAATGGATTCATATAACACCCACCAGAACAGACCGGTGGCCACGACTGGCAGGAGAAAATGATAGAACAGACGCGTGCTGGTTCCTTCGTGATCCGCATGGGCCAGACGCATCAAGGACACATTCATGAAGGTATGGGCGGTGACCAGACCAAACAGGACTGCCGTGGTCAGAACATTAAAGCCATTACTGGCCCCAAATACGGCGACGGCCAGCACCGCAACAACAATGGTCAGCCCCGTAATGACCGAAATGCTGCGTTGCGGAGCCTGGGTACTGCTGACCTGGGCAAAGCGTTCGGAAATCAGCGCATCGCGACCAATGGCAAATAGTACCCGGGAAGAGCTGTTCAGCAAGGCAAGACTATCGGCCATGGCACTATTAATGGCGAGAATGACCAGCGCGATGCCACCCACCGGGCCAAGATAACGCAAAAATACGGTCACACCAGGCGCGTCGGCATTGGCAAAACTCGCCATATCGGCGGGACCCCAGCCAACGGTCAAGGCGTAGGCAGAAAGCACCAGCGCTGCGCCCACCAGGGTCAAAGACAGTAATGCCGCCTTACCGATGAGCCTGCCACGCTGGGTTCGGGGTCCGCGCACTTCTTCGCCGAGGGGCGTGTGGCTGCCTATCCCGATAAAACTGGTGATGGCGAAAATCATACCCATGGCTACGCCCTTGAAACCATCGGTCGGAATACTAAACGGGGCCAGAGGATGCACGGGTGCCGCTTTGACAATAATAATCATGGACGCCACTACCAGAAACGCCACTTCCACAAAACTGGTAATAGCCACCACGCGAATACTGGGGCGAATCCCGGAAATACTGAGTAACCACGGAATACCAATGAAAAATACAATAGATACCAACCAGAACCAGGCAGGTAAGGGATAATCCAGACTTTTTGCCAGCCCCGGCAGAAACACCCCACCCACATAAACCGGAATAGCAGCAACACTAAGCAACTGGTAGAACACCACCATGAAACCGGTCAGCAAGGCAGGTCTGGCCCCCAGACCCGCCGCCACATAGGCGTAGTATCCGCCTGCTGAAGCACGATGCTTACTGAGGTGATAAATAGTGTTCATTTCGATGAACATGAGCGCAAAAGCCCAAAGATAAGACAGGGGTAGAGCCACCAGTGCAAAGGCCGCACCCGCCGTCATGAAGGCCACCACATCACAGGTGGGTGCCATACCGGAAATACTCTGGCTGATCAGCCCCCAGAGACTGACCACGTCTTCTTGCAGGGTTTCGGGAGCGGCGGATACTTTTTCC
>NZ_JABELD010000097.1 GCF_018853445.1 Acidithiobacillus concretivorus | reverse complement strand
GGCTGTTATGGCGCACAACAATAACACTATGGTTTCCACCGGGCGTGGGAATCACACCGGCGAGTGGGTAATAAGCCTGTTGATGCGCGCTGCGGATGTAGGCAATAGGACAAAAAAGTACCATTTGCGGAGTGTTTCGGTCGGCCTGATTGTAAAAGCTTTGTAGATTGGCGCTGAAGCTCAGCGTGATTTTTTGATCAATGGCATGACTTAAATAGTTGGCCAGCGGAGTGAATGCGGCATACATGACGGCCGGGCTGCTGACTGGAGGCAACAGAAAGCGTAAATCGGCTTGCGCTGGCAAGGCGAAACAACAGAGAATTATCCACAGCCAGAGCTGTCTTTTGGTTTTCATAAGAAATTCCAGAGCCATTCGAATATGTTCAAATTGCAAGCAAAAGGAGTGCCAGATTCATGTCGGTTCCTGAAAATCTGAATCATTTTAATGCGCAGGGCGAAGTCCACATGGTCGATGTGGGCGCGAAGGCGGTGAGTACGCGGATTGCCGTTGCAGAAGGCGAAATCAACATGGCAGAAAGCACCTTCGACCACATCACCGAAGGGCAGATTCATAAAGGCGATGTGCTCGGAATTGCCAGAATAGCCGCCATCCAGGCCACTAAAAGAACCTGGGAGCTGATCCCTTTGGCACACCCGTTGTTCTTGACGGCTGTTCAGGTGGATCTTATTCCTGAAGCTGACCCCGCCCGCATTGTTTGTCGTGCCGAAGTACACTGTGCAGGGCAAACCGGCGTGGAAATGGAAGCATTAACTGCCGTATCCGTTGCGTTGCTGACCATATACGATATGTGCAAGGCAATAGACAGGGGTATGGTCATCAGTAACATCCGCCTGCTTAAAAAGGAAGGCGGCAAGACGGGCCTCTGGACAAGAGAGGCCCGTTCGTGAACGGCAACTATTTGCCGCGATGCGGACTGGAGCTATAACGCATCATAACATCGGTGTCTTTCCAGCTGGCTTCCTTCAGAATTTCATCCGGAATCATGTAACGATCCTGGGGGGCAACATCCTGGAATTTCACCACGCGCAGCACATCTCCATAAGGTAGCTTGCGCAGCAGGCCATCTTTGTCGGTGGCACGAACGATCAGGGCATCCTTGAGCAGGGCATATACGTAGAAATTACCGGGGCGCAATTTACCTTCCTTATCCTTCCAGGTCACGGTAATGCGGGAATGTTCTTTGAAATCGTTGCGAATCATGAATGCATCTCCTTGGACTAAGCGCCACTAAACTAATCATCGTCCCCACCACAAAGCAAATAAGGACTACTTATTACAAAATCAAAAACGCTGACTTGCTTTATCAGGCACGCTCCGCCAAGATTTCGGCGATAACGGGATGTCCCCGATTTGTTGCAGCCAGACGCGAGGTACAAATATGGCTACGGTTATGGAATTTGAAGACCACAGCAAGCAAGAAATCAAGTACACCACTTGCTACATGTGTGCTTGTCGTTGTGGCATCAAAGTCACTGTAGAAGACAATAAGGTGCGATTTATCCAGGGTAACCGCAACCACCCCATCAATCAGGGGGTGCTTTGTGCCAAAGGCTCTGCTGGCATCATGAAGCAGTATTCGCCGGGTAAATTGCGTAATCCACTGCGGCGTAAGCCTGGTACTGAGCGTGGGGCTGGAGAGTTCGAGGAAATTTCCTGGGACGAAGCTATTAACACCCTGACCGAAAGATTGGCTCATATTCGGGCCACGGATCCAAATAAACTCGCCTATTTTACGGGGCGTGACCAGATGCAGGCACTCACCGGATTGTGGGCGCAGCAGTTTGGCACCCTGAACTGGTCGGCTCATGGCGGCTTCTGTTCGGTGAATATGGCTACTGCCGGATTATATATGCTGGGTCACGCATTTTGGGAATTTGGGGATCCGGATTGGGATCGCACCAAGTATTTCATGCTCTGGGGTGTGGCCGAAGATCATTCCTCCAATCCCTTGAAAATCGGCTTGGAAAAGCTTAAGCGTCATGGTGGCAAGTTTGTCGGAATCAATCCTGCGCGTACGGGTTATCAGGCCATTGCTGACGAGTGGGTGCCCATCAAGCCTGGTACGGATGGCATGCTCGCGCTGTCCATGGTCCATGTTCTGCTTCAGAACGAACAGTTCGACTGGGATTTCCTGTTACGCTACACCAATGCCCCTTTTCTGGTCGTTAACACGCCCGGCAAAGCAGGAGATGGTCTGATTCTGCGCGATGCAGAAGGTCATCCCATGATTTGGGATATCCAGAAAGAAAGCTTCGCCAATGGCATGGAGGCGGGTACGGCCGGTGCCATGTTTGGAGAATATACAGCCCCCGACGGCAGACCGGTGCGTACGGTCATGTCGATATTGGCGGAACGTTATCTCAGCGACGAATTTTCTCCGGAAAATGCCAGTAAAATCACGGGCATTCCAGCCGAGACCATTGAACGACTGGCGCTGGAAATGGCGCATGTAGCTTTCAAGGAAAGTATTGAAATCAACGTAGAGTGGACGGACTGGGCTGGACGCAAGCATGACAAGTTCATTGGTCGTCCGGTTTCCATGCACGCCATGCGCGGTATTTCGGCGCATTCCAATGGTATGCAGTCAGCTCGGGCCATTCACTTGCTGCAGGTATTGCTGGGTACAATTGATTGTCCCGGAGGCTTCAGATCCAAGGCGCCTTACCCCAAGCCCGTGCCGCCAGCGGTCAAACCCGCTCAGCACAGTGCGCCCAATACGCCACTCAAGTCTTCGCCGTTGGGTTTTCCCACCGCACCGGAAGATCTGGTTATTGATGAAAATGGTCAGCCCAAGCGCATTGATAAGGCCTACTCCTGGGAAGCACCTATAGCCAACCACGGCTTAATGCACATGGTGGTCACCAATGCGGTTAATAAAGACCCCTATGCTATTGATACCCTGATTTTCTTCATGGCCAACATGAGCTGGAACTCCACCATGAACACGGCCAATGTTCAGGATATGCTGAAATCCAAGGACGAGAATGGCGAATACAATATTCCCTTTCTGGTGGTGGTGGACGCCTTCCATTCGGAAATGGTCAATTTCGGCGATTTGATTCTGCCAGATACCACCTATCTGGAACGTTATGATGCCATCTCACTGCTGGATCGCCCGATTTCCGAGCCGGATGCGATTTGTGATTCCATCCGTCACCCGATTCTCCAGCCCGACCGTAATGTGCGTCCCTGGCAGGAAGTCATGGTGGACATTGCTGGTCGTCTCAAATTTCCGGCCTTTACCAAGGAAAATGGAGAACCCCGTTTTTCTGGTTACAAAGATTTCATCATCAACTACGAACGTGCTCCTGGTATAGGTTTCCTGGCGGGCTGGCGTGGTGAAGATGGTGAAACCCACTTGCGTGGGGCACCAAACCCCAATCAATGGGATCGTTACATTGAAAACCAGGGGTTCTTTAAATATCACCTGCCGGAGTCCATGGCATTTTATCGCTTTGCCAACAAGGAATACCTGGAGTTATCCCAGCGTATTGGTTTCAACCCAACGGCTGATCCCATCATCATTGAGTTGTACTCTGAGACCTTCCAGCGCTTCCGCCTGGCGGGCATGGGTCTGTACGATGGTCCACAACCTAAAGATCCGGTGGACCGCGAGCGTCTGGCTACCTATTTTGATCCGTTGCCTGCTTTTTATGAGCCGCTTGAACAGCAGCGCGTGGACAAAAAAGAATACCCATTCTTTGCCGTCAATCAGCGCCCCATGATGATGTACCACTCCTGGGATAGTCAGAATGCCTGGCTGCGTCAGATTATCGCCCAGAACTATTTGTACATGAACCGCAAGCGCGGTGAGCAGATGGGTATTGTCGATAAAAGCTGGGTATGGGTGGAAAGTCACAATGGTAAAATCCGGGTGCAGGTCAAGCTGATAGAAGGTTGTCAGGAAGATACCGTCTGGACCTGGAATGCTATTGGTAAACAATCGGGAGCCTGGGGTCTGAAGCCGGAAGCCGCTGAAGCAACACGCGGTTTCCTGATGAATCACCTGATTTCCGAACTGCTGCCAGCCAAGCAGGGGGAAAGACGTTTGACCAATTCCGACCCCATTACCGGCCAGGCGGCCTGGTACGATCTGATGGTCAAAATATATCCGGCGGCACCAGGAGAAGAAGGCACCTGGCCCGTATTCCCAACCATGAAGCCTTTACCTGGTGATACCCCAGCACCTGACGTGCTGCGCTACCATACCCACAAGCCCGTCAATCTGAAATCCTGACGTGCCAAGGAGACTATTATGAGACTCGGTTTAGTCATTGATCTGGACACTTGCGTGGGCTGTCATGCCTGCGCGGTGGCTTGCAAAGAATGGAATACCAGTGGTACCACGGCACCGCTGACCGATTATGATCCCTACGGTGCCAAGCCATCCGGGGTCTGGTTCAATCGGATCCGGCATTTTGAAATAGGGGACTATCCCTACAACAAAACCGTCAATTTTCCTATGTCCTGTATGCATTGTGAAAATGCCGAATGTGTGACGGTTTGTCCCACTGGAGCTTCCTACAAGCGCGCCGAAGACGGCATTGTTCTGGTCGATCAGAACAAATGCATGGGTTGTAATTATTGTTCCTGGGCTTGTCCTTATGGCGCCCGCGAGTTGGATCGCGTGTCCGGAACCATGAAAAAATGCACCCTGTGTATTGACCGTATTTATGATATGGAAATACCGGAAGAAGAAAGACAGCCCGCCTGTGTGCTGACTTGCCCGGCTCATGCCCGTATGTACGGCGATCTGGACGATCCGGAAAGTCCAGTTAGTCGTGCGGTGCGTGATCGGGGTGGCTATCAACTGATGCCCGAACTGAATTACAACCCTACCAACCATTATTTGCCGCCCCGTGTTCATGCCCCGATCCCCACTGAAGAACTGAAGAAAAAAGCAGTTCGTAAAGTGAAAGAATGGGTCAACCGCGTTGTTGAGCGTTAAGGAGATACCATGCATCCGGCACTCGCAGTTATTTTTCTGACGCTTTTTTCTGGCGGTGGTTTTGGCATTATGGCCTTGACGGCCATCATCAATGATTTTCAGATTGATGGCGGGTTAAATCCCTTGCAGACCATGGTGGCAGTCATTCTCTCGCTGGTTTTTGTCAGCATCGGTATGCTGTCTTCTACCGCGCATCTGGCGAACCCCAAGAACGCCTGGCGGGCTTTTACGCGCTGGCGCACCTCCTGGCTGGCCCGCGAGGGTGTTTTTGCGGTGTTATATTATCCGTTTGCTTTTGCCTATCTGGTCTGGGTGTTTTTCACGGCAGGTACGCAGGATACGGTAGGTTTGATTCTGGCGAATCTGGCCGGCCTGATTGGTCTGATTACCATTTTCTGTCAAGGCATGATTTATGCCGTGCTCAGAACCATTCGCCAATGGAATACAGCCCTTGTACCTGCTAATTTTTACGTTATGGGTTTGGCTATTGGTGCCACGATTCTGGCTGCCGAGCGAATGATCATGGGCGCACCGGCGCTCACCCTGGTGGGCATCGCCCTGGGCCTGCTGGTCGCTGCTGCGGTGATGAAAGGTATATATTATTTCTGGATCGCTCGGCCAAATGGCCCTACCATTCGTACGGCTACCGGTTTCAACCGTTCAACGGTGCGAATCCTCGAACAGGGGCACACTTTTGGTACCTTTCTGACGGAAGAGTTCGGGCATACCTTGCCCAGTGCCAAGGCGCGCAGTATTAAATTCATGATGTATATATTTGCCTTCATTATCCCGGTGGCCGCTCTGGTCATTGGTTTTCTGACCGGGCAATTATTTTTTGCATGGCTTGCCATTGTGTCCGTTGTTTTTGGTATTGGTGTAGAACGCTGGCTGTTTTTTGTTGAGGCCCAACACGTCATCAATTTGTATCATGGCCGCCAGCAATGTTGAACTGAGTCTGAAAAGAGGTCTAGTATAGTTTTTTAAGTATTGCTGAGGTGAATGGATATGGCGCAGGAAGTGTTTGCTCTACCGGCACGGGAATCCGCTCTGGCGGATCGTTTCGGGAGGCGCATTACTTACCTGCGTGTTTCCGTTACGGAGCACTGTAATTTCCGTTGCTCCTACTGCTCACCGGCAGAAGGTACCCCTTTTTTCGCCAGAAAAGATCACCTTCAGGTCGAAGAATATGATCGCCTGATCGGGATTTTTGCAGGCTTGGGTGTGCGCCACATGCGCTTTACTGGTGGTGAGCCCCTCATACACCCGCACTTGCCTGCTCTGATTGCTGCTGCCCATCATCATGAGATTGGTAAAATCAGTGTCAGCACCAATGGTCTGTTACTGGCCCGTAAGGCCGAACTGCTGAAACAATCCGGAGTCAATAACCTCAATATCAGCCTCGATAGTTTGGAACCGGAAGTATTTGCCAGGGTCACCCGAGGTGGAAATCTGCAAGAGGTTCTACTAGGTGTTTCTGCCGCAATCAGTGCTGGGATTCCGCGTATTAAACTGAATGTGGTGCTCATGCGTACCGAAAACGGTCATAATCTTGGTGATCTGGTGCGCTACGCTTTGGCGCAGCATATCGACATCCGTTTTATTGAAACCATGCCCCTTGGACAAGCCGGTAGTGAGGCTCAAAACACTGAGTTTTTGAGTGCAAGCGAAGCAAAATCGCTCATCGAAACAGAGTTGGGCACCTTATATCCGGCCTTTCGGCCGACGGATAATGGTCCCGCCCAGCTTTTTCAGTTTGCAGAGCACCCGCGTTCGCAAATCGGCTTTATCACGCCCATCAGCGATAATTTTTGTGCCACCTGTAACCGGGTACGCCTGACTGCAAGTGGCCGACTGGTATTTTGTCTGGGCCAGGAAAATGGTATGGACCTGCTACCGTTGCTGAGAGGCAGCAGCAGGGACGAAGAAATTGCCGATGAAATCCGCGAAAGGATTTGGCAGGATAAACCCGAACGTCACGAATTTGTCACCGATCCAGAACGTTCTTCGCGGATATTCATGATGCGTTTGGGCGGATAATGGTGCTACACGTGAACGAATACATGGTGTAAGCTAGCAGATGACATTATTTTATTAATTGGTGAATAGCTTATGTACGGTTTTCAGGAAATCACGGCAGATCAACTCAAGGCCTTGAGCGATCAAGGGGATGAGTTCATTCTGGTGGATGTGCGTTCTCCTGCTGAGGTGGCACGTGGTATCATCGAAGGCGCCCAGCACGTACCCTTACACATGCTGCCGATGTCTCTACAGCAGTTGGATAAATCCAAAACGGTGGTGTTTTATTGTCTCAGTGGTGGACGTTCAGCCCAGGCCGCAGCTTTTGCCGCTGCTCAGGGTTTTGGGCAAGTGCTTAATTTGCGTGGTGGAATTTCAGCCTGGGCGAATCGTGGACTGCCTATTGGTCAGTTACCCGGTTGATTAGCGTTTTCTAAAATAGGGGTGCTTAATCATCAAATCAAAATATTTGCCTTGCTGTTCCCCCTTTTCCTGATACAGTCTTGCAGGTAGTTTTCAGACATCAATAACCTTAGGAGGTTAAACCATGGTACAAGAAGATCAAGTACTCGACGCACGTGGCCTGAATTGCCCCTTGCCCATCCTGCGCACCAAAAAGGCTCTCGGTGAGCTGACTTCCGGTCAGGTTTTGAAGATCGTGGCCACTGATCCTGGCGCGGTGAAAGATTTTGAAGCATTTGCCAAGCAGACCAAGAATCCTCTTTTGGAGCATGCTGAAGCAGCTGGCGAATTTATCTTCTTCATCCAGAAGGCATAATTGAATGAGGTTGGGCTGACGGCCTGACCAGGAGTAGAAAATGGACGAGAAAAAACTGGCGATTGTTGCCACAAAAGGCACCCTCGATTGGGGATATCCTCCCTTTATCCTGGCATCCACAGCTGCAGCCCTGGGCTACAGCGTGGAAATCTTCTTCACCTTTTACGGTCTGCAATTGCTCAAAAAAGATCTGAGTCATCTGCGCGTCAGCCCCCTGGGTAACCCGGCCATGCCGATGCCTGTTCCCATGCCTACCCTGATGATGGTGTTACCGGGTATGGAAGGAATGGCTACATCCATGATGAAAAGCAAAATGAAAGCCAAGGGCGTAGCCAGTCTGGATGAATTGCGCGAGCTATGTGTTGAAGCTGAAGTAAGAATGATCGCTTGTCAGATGACAGTCGATCTTTTCGAGTTTGATACGGCTGATTTTATTGACGGGATTGAATTAGGCGGTGCAGCGGCCTTTTTTGAATTCGCCGGTGAGTCCGATATCACGTTATTTATTTGAACCAATGATCTGCGCTGCGGGTCGAACAGGTATGACGTATTAATTACGAGCGAGGAGCGAGTAGATGGCGACTTACGCTGAAATGAAAGAGATGTTTGACGAGATCCGTGCGGATTTTCGTTATGACCACGAACTCAATGGCTGTTTGAATTGTGGCATTTGTACGGCTACCTGCCCGTCGGCGCAGTTCTACGATTATAGTCCCCGTGAAATTGTCCAGTTGCTCTGGACCGAAAACGTGGAACAGATTTATGACGCCATGCAGGAAAAAATCTGGGCCTGTGCTCAGTGTATGACCTGTGCAGCACGTTGCCCTTTCAAAAATTCACCCGGTGGACTGGTCATGATCATGCGCGAAGTATCCATTCGCCATGGTATGCAATCTGCCAAAGATGTGTTGCGCCCCTTTGGTCGCGTAATGCTCAAACTGATTACTACGGGTAACCAGCTTTCTCCTGACATGATCCAACCCGATCATTTCCCGGATTGGGGTCCCAATATTCAGAAAGTTGAAGGAGATTTGCGGATTCTGCGCAAGGCAATCCCGGTTCGCACCTTGCAAACAGTAGAAACGGCATGGGAAGTATCCCTGAAAACTTCCGTAGAGATGTACACCATCTGGGAAATGACGGGTGTGCTGAAGTCTCTGGAGACCATGGATGAAAACCTCTTTGACGTTATCGAGGATTTCATTGATGAAAAGCGGGAAGATTACGAAGACTGGCTCGAGAGCCAGGAAGACTGACGGATCAAGGAGATCGTTATGAGCGACAACAGCACGCAGCAAGGATTAGCGGGGCACGGAGCTTTTTTCCAGGACACAAACTTATCGGCCAACGAAGCGGAAGCGGCCACGGCATGGGTACGCAGTCACGTAGACCGTCGCACC
>NZ_JABELD010000096.1 GCF_018853445.1 Acidithiobacillus concretivorus | reverse complement strand
GTGGGGGATATTGGTATGTGCGAAGTAGTAATTGATGTGCGGATCTGCAGCCACATTACCCACAAACGTATTGATCAGATTAGTAATACCCGCCTTGCCGCCGTACTGGGCATAGTAATCCTGAGCGGATGCGGTCGAAATTCCCATCATGGTAACAGCCGTAAACCCTGCCGCCAAAGCGACACCCTTGGCTACTGCCGAAAGACGGGAAGAGGTTGGTATAAATGACATGGTAAACTCCTCTTAAATTAGGTCAGAAGCTGCTGGTCAGAGATAAATACAGACCATTTTGGTTTTTTTCGGTAGCAATAGTGCCCAAATCCACATAGGCCGCCGTTAGCGAGAGCTGCTTGTAGGGGAACCAGGCGACATACACGTCTTTCCAGGCGCTCGTCTTGGATACTGCATTTCCCAATGTGCTGAAATTACCCGCACCACTCGACGGGGCAATCAGCTGGTTCTGTGGCATACCGCGATATTCCGCACCCAACACAACATGTCGATTCAGAAAGACGCCTACTGAAGCTGCGGGTACGACCTTGTAGCCCATGCCATTGACACCCCCAAAACCTAACAAGCCTTGCTGGTTCGCATTGGTCACATCAATATTCACGTCCGCTAATGTCGTCAAACCAAACAAACCGTTGATCCAGACCTTGGTCGCAGACAAGTAGTAGCTGACGCCATTACGCTTCACATGCAAAGTGTCCGCCAGATTTTTGGGCATCTCATTATGATGGAAATCCACGCCGACGGATACTTGCGGCTCCCACCAATTTTGATCATAGATAATATTACCAAAAAGTCTTGCCTTTAAACCGACAATGTCCTGATTCAGATCATAGTTGCTGCCAAAAAATGCGGGTCCGCTCAGGCCAAGCGCAGCAGAAGTCGTGGAAGTCCCTAAAGGCACCGACGATCCGCTCACAACACTAAGAATACGATGATCGAGCGTTTGCCCCGTATTACCTAAACTAAACCCCTGCCGGGCAAAAGAAACTTCAATGCGGTTAAACAAACCGACCGATGCGCCGTAAGCGTTCAAGTTATAGTTGTTCAGCAATACATGTGAATAAAAAGCGGTCGCGCCAATTTGCTGATTGGTGCCATAACCCGAAATCACTGCCCAGGGGTTAATACCACCACCGGCAGCACCGTCTATCGCTGTTACTGCGCCAGTGCCCAAAATGCGGCCCTGACCAAA
>NZ_JABELD010000095.1 GCF_018853445.1 Acidithiobacillus concretivorus | reverse complement strand
CGAAGGTTGCAGCATAACCATTACTCAGGGACAATTTGGGGCAGCGCCATTCTGCTGCAATGTTAGAAACCAGACTAGCTTAAACTCTCGCTCTTTTTGTCTTGACTCATGGGTCCACCATAGTTAATGATGCATTCATTATCAAACGATTCATTAAATCAGGGAGAATTTCATGCTTCGCCAGCAAAACCGTTACCGCAACATCTTCTTGAGTAGCCTTCTTTTCTGCGTATCTACTGCCCCCGCCTGGGCTGCCAGTACGGGGCAATCCATCTCCGAAGCAGCGCACCAAAACTGGTGGCGAGGGATTTCCCTGGTCATGCATGGTCAGGTAGAAGGCAGCAATTCTCAATATGGCCAAGAGCCCTTTTTATGGGGTGGCACCACCATATGAATGACTCGGCTTTTTTGGATGTACGGTGAGCGCTGGACAAATCCATCCATTCAACGTATAAGAGGCTGGG
>NZ_JABELD010000094.1 GCF_018853445.1 Acidithiobacillus concretivorus | reverse complement strand
GGCGGCTCCAACGAGGATTTTACGGCGGGTATCTGCGCTGCGTTTCTTTTTGGCCTCGATGCTGCGTTTACGGGCTTCGATCTGCTGTTTCTTGGCTTTCTCCTGTTTGAGTTTTGCCTCCAGTTTGGCGATGCGTTCTTCGATGGTCGTCATGGTCACTCCTCTGCAATATCATCGAGATACTTTAGCGCGTTTTTAGGGCGGAACGAACTGCTGGAAGAGGCCTTGACGGTGTGGCAACATAGACCCGCAGCAAAAAGCAAGGGCGCACTTATGCAAACTCTGCGAGTTTGCGTGCGGTCAAGGCT
>NZ_JABELD010000093.1 GCF_018853445.1 Acidithiobacillus concretivorus | reverse complement strand
TGGTGGACCAGGGGCGGGTGCTGTGGCTGTGCAGGAACGCCTCAAACCCTTTTTGCCACTCCCCACAGTTTTAAAAGAGCCGCATGGGGCCCTGCGCTGGATGGGTGCTGAAGACCTGCCACAAAGTATTGGCCAACTCAGTGCGCATGGTGGAAATATCGGTGTATTACTGCGTGCCCATGCTTATCTTCGGCGACTGGGCCGGAGCGGGGTAGGGCGGGTATCCGCCTACGCTGCCCTCAATGCCAACTACCTGCTTAAAGAACTGCAGCGCCTGGGTTATCAGGCGGCTTTCCCGGAGCGTCGTGCCAGTCATGAATTTATCCTGTCAGTGAGTGACTTGCACAAAGGCACAGGTATTCGCGCGCTGGATGTGGCAAAACGGCTGCTGGACTTTGGTATACATGCTCCGACCATTTATTTTCCACAATTGGTGCCCGAATGTTTGCTCATAGAGCCGACCGAAACCGAAAGCAAGGCGACGCTGGATCGCTTTGTGGCGGTCATGGCGCAAATTCGTCAGGAAGCGCTGGAGCAGCCGGAATTGCTGCGGGAAGCTCCCCATCATTTGCCGGTTGGTCGACTGGATGAGGCGCTGGCTGCCCGCAAGCTGGATGTATCGGCAACACAGGAATGACGAGCCTCCGTGGGCCAGTAGGTTGCCGGCAGATGTCCAGCCAGCATTCACCCTCACTACGAATTTCAGACTGAATTTAGTCAGGAAATCACTTTCCCTCGTTCCAGCCGAATGACCTGATCAGCCAGACGGGTGGTGCGGGGTCGATGGGCGACAATCAGAATGGTTTTTTTGCCGTGCAATTCTGCGAGGGTTTCGGCAATGCGTTCTTCGCTTTCGCTGTCGAGATTGCTGGTCGCTTCATCCAGTACCAGTACGGGGCGATCCAGATACAGTGCGCGGGCAATAGCCAGACGCTGACGCTGGCCGCCGGAAAAATTCGCGCCATTCCCCTGGATGGGACTCTCCAGTCCGCCACTCAGGGCCAGAAAATCCCAGGCATGCGCCTGCCGGGCAGCAATTTCGGCGCGATGAAGATCAGGAGTGTCTTCACCGTAAGCAATATTGCTGAGGGCGCTGCCACTGAACAAAACCGGCTCTTGCGCTACAAAGCTGAAATAACTCCGATAGTCCCCCGCAGGGATCTGGTTTTTATCCATTCCCGCCACGGTAATGCGGCCACTGCTGGCCGGAAGCAGGCCTAGAATCACCCGTATCAGACTGGTTTTGCCGCTGCCACTGGGGCCCACAAAAGCGGTGGTGGTCAGCGGTGGAATACTCATATCCAGTCCCTGGAGAATGGGCTCGTTGCCCAGTTGCAGGCGCAGGTCATGACATTGCCAGGTACCCCAAAGGCGGGGTACAGGAGTGCTATCCGTTTGTTCTGATGGCTGATCCAGCCAGGCAAAAAGCCGGTCTGCGGCTGACAAGCCCTGCTGTAACTGATTATTGGCGGAAGAGAGTTGTCGCAAGGGTTCGTAAATCAGCCCCAAGGCCGTAAAAAAACTGAAAAAGGCACCGGTGCTCATGTTGCCATTCACGACCTGACTACCGCCCAGGTAGATGATGGCGGCAATGCCCAGAGCAGCGATCATTTCCATGACTGGCACGGTGGCTTTCTGAATCCGGGCGATTTGCATCATCAATTCGAAATAGTGCTGGGCCTGGTGTCCAAAACGTCTGGCTTCAAAAGGTTCACCCCCCTGACTTTTAATGACTTCTACACCCCGCAGGCTTTGCGAAAATTGATCCATAATTTGACCCATCTGCTCCTGCTGGGAGTTGCCTCTATGGCGCAGTTTCTGGCCAAAACGAATCAGGGGATAAAAAGCGATGGGCAGGGTAATCAGACTGATCAGCGCCAGCTTCCAGCTCATGTAAAACACCACGAAAAGCAGGGCGACAATCTGGAAGCTGGAAAGAAAAAAGCGCGCCAGTACAGAAAGACCCTGCTGGAGCAAGGTCAGATCCAGACTCATCCGTGACAGGGTGCTGCCATGACTGTGATCGATGAGGACTTCCAGGGGCAGACGCAGGGTGTGGCCGAACAGGTTTTCCCGCAGACCGCGCAAAACCTCTTCCTCCACCCGGGCCAGATTGATGGCCTGAAGATAATCAGCAATACCCTTGACCGCGTAAATCAGGATGACCCCTAAGGGCAGCCAGACCAGCATGCTGACCCGGTGGTCAATAAATATCTGATCAAGCACGGGTTTAATGATGTAAGCCATGGCACCCATGGCCGCACCAGATATCACCATAAACAACATGGCTACAGCAACGCGCCCCCGGTAGGGGCGCACCAGACCGAGAAGACGGTGAAAACTTCGCGAACGCAGCGCAGCAGAAGCGCTATCCGCGCTCACTCTTCGAGCAGGCCTCGTTTGTCTTTCACTTCCAGCCAGGCATCAGCATCTTCCGGAGCCGGTTTTTTCTGGATAATGGCTGGCCAGACCTTGGCGAGACGTGCGTTGATTTCTTCATATTCTTCCTGGCCTTCGGGCAGGTCATCGTCGCGGAAAATGGCTCCAGCAGGACATTCTGGCTCACAAAGTGTGCAGTCAATACATTCGTCAGGATCGATCACCAGAAAATTGGGACCTTCACGAAAACAGTCTACTGGACATACATCCACACAGTCCGTGTATTTACATTTGATACAAGATTCAGTCACCACGTAGGTCATGGGGGCCGGGCTCCTTGGCTTTTCGGTTTAAGGGTGGCCGGGCTGACCCGGCGAACTGGGGACCTATTCTAGCCCAAGGCTGCTCGCCTGCCCACTATCTATATATAGACCTTTTTGATGTCCCGGATGGTAAACCTGCACATAATTTGCTATAGTACAAATCTGGACTTTATCCCATCATCGATCAAAGAGGAGAATCCCATGGCAGTATTGGTAGGTAAAAACGCCCCCGACTTTGTGGCCCCTGCAGTCATGCCCGACAACAGCATCAATGAGAAATTTCAGTTTTCTCAGCACATCAAAGGTAAGTATGCGGTTCTCTTCTTTTACCCCCTGGACTTTACCTTTGTCTGTCCCTCAGAAATTCTGGCTTTCAATCATCGTTTGCATGAATTCAAAAGCCGTAACACCGAAGTGATCGCCTGCAGTGTGGACTCTCATTTTACCCATTTGGCCTGGAAGAATACGCCTGAAGAAAAGGGTGGTATTGGCCAGATTCAGTTACCCATGGTGGCCGATTTATCCAAGAGCATTGCCCGCAATTATGACGTGCTGCTCAATGATGAAGTGGCATTGCGTGGCTCGTTCCTGATTGACCGTCAGGGTGTGGTGCGTCATGAAGTGGTCAATGATTTGCCGCTGGGACGTAATATTGATGAAATGATCCGTATGGTGGATGCCCTGCAGTTCTCCGAAGAGCATGGCGAAGTGTGTCCGGCCCAGTGGGAAAAAGGCAAGGCGGGCATGACCCCCACCGGTGAAGGTGTGGCAGATTTCCTGGCCAAGCACGGCAAGGATCTCTAAAACTGTATCTGATTTGAAAACGGCGGGTGGCCGGGAAGCTTTGCAGCGACTTTGGCCCGCGCCGTTGTTGTTCTTGGTGAAATCCTGCGCCCGTCAGGAGAGCTGTTTGAGCCCGCAGGGCGAGTTCTCTCCTGACAGCAGGATGAACCTTAGAACAACAGGCAAGGGACGTTGGCGCAAAAAGCTTCCCGGCCACCCGCCGTTTTCAGAATTTCTTAAAACCCCGCCAGCATGATTGCTCCGGGGTTTTTTTATGATTAATGCAAGCTGTGTCCAGCATTTTGCGCAGCTTCCGCCATGACGGTTTTCACGGCTTCGGGATAATCTCCCCGGTTGACCTGTTGCAGGCCTTCCTGAAAAAAGGTGTTCGCATCGGCAGGTAAGTGATGGGTGAGTGCTGCAAAAGCCTTGCGCATTTCTGCCGTATCCTGGGCGCGGGTCGCGGTAATACCCCAGTTCAGCAGTAAAATACGCCAGGGCCGTTGCGGGTCGGCGCTATCGAGGTCTGCGGCATAATCGGCCGATGCGGCGGTCACCACTTCTCCCATGAGCTGGGCCAAAGTTTTGAGCTCTTCTGTTTCATTGTGGCTGTTAGCCAGCACTGCCAGGCCGTTGACGACCGGCTCCAGGGTGTGAATGGCTCCATGTTGCGCACAAACCCAGGCGGCAATGCTGACCGTAATCATTTCCAGAGCCATTTTGGCTTGCTTTTCACCCAGTCGGTCTGCCCAGGTAGACAGATCCATGAGCAGCCCGATACTCAGGTCAGCAATGCGCTCCGGTTCGTCTTCTGGCAGGCTGGGGTCCCATCCCGATACGTCATTAATTAACACCGTAAATAGTTGTTTCAGGGCATCCACAATCATGGGTGGGGTGATTTGTTCACCTGTGGCTATTCCACTGCTGGCAAAGGCTGCCAGAACCGTTTGTGTGTATTGTTCAAAGCGTTTTTGCGCGGCGGAGATGTCGAGAATAAGAGCCAAGGTTTCCTCCTGATATGCCCAAAGAAGTTCTGCATGTTATGCTAGCACGGATTAGTCTGGATGCTGCAGCAGAAGGTGTCCGCCAACCTCGGGAATGGTTTTTATGCAACAGAGAAAAATGTTTTCACCCATCGATTTGCACATGCATTCGCTGGCATCGGATGGCACCATGACACCCCATGATCTGGTTCAGCGGGTGCATGATTCCGGCGTTCAGGTGATGGCGTTGACGGATCATGACAACACCGCCGGGTTGCTGGAAGCGGGTCTCAAGGCTGCCGAACTGGGCATTCAACTGATTCCCGGAGTGGAGGTTTCCAGTGAGTGGGAAACCCAGGGAATTCATATCGTGGGCCTTTTTGTAGATCCCGAAAATACGGTTTTACAGGAAGGGCTGGCCCGGATCATGGCATTTCGTGATTGGCGTGCCACGGAAATCAGCCGCTTGCTGGAACAGGTCGGAATTCCCGGCGCGGAAGAGGGTGCTCGGGCTATGGCGGGGAGTCGCATGGTAGGTCGGAGTCATTTTTGTCGCTGGCTGGTTCGACAAGGACATTGTGCGGATGCCAGTGAAGCTTTTGGCAAATATCTGGGGCGTGGATGCAAGGCTTATGTCCCAAGCGACTGGATTCCCATGATCGAAGCCGTGCAGTGGATTAACAGTGCGGGCGGTTCTGCCATTGTTGCTCATCCCGGTCGTTACAAGCTCAGTGCTACCCGCTTGCGTAATCTTTTGACGGCTTTCCGTGAGGCCGGTGGTGCGGGTCTCGAAGTGTGTTCCGGCAGTCAGGCTGCCGGTGATCGCGAGCATTTGGGGCGTCTTGCCAAAGAGCTTAAAATGCTGGGTTCCCTGGGGTCTGATTTTCATGGGCCGGATGTCGGTCATGCTGCCATTGGTCAATTGCTCCCTCTGCCCGACGGGGTAGAGCCGGTCTGGGCCCAAGCGGGTATTCACTTCCACTGATTCACTATTCGCAGTAACTGCCCCGAGGAAGCCGGTGCCTAAAGAACAGGAAAATTCTCGCTACGCACTTTGGGGCCTGGGCTTGCTGCTGCTGATTTATGCCGGAGCTGCCTATACCCTGAGCCCATTCGCCGGACCTTTGTTGATGGGGGCGGTACTGACCACGGTGGGCTGGCCCTGGCAGCTGCGTTTGGAGCGGGCTTTTCATTTGCCGCGCTGGTTGGGTTCATTGGTGCATGCCATCGCCTGGGTGGCCATCATTATTATTCCTTCGGTCATTATTGTGGATACCATTCTGCCCAAGGTGGCCTTGCTGATTGCCCGCTGGCAGTCTGGGGATTCGCTGGTGATGGTTCCCCCTGAAGTGATGCAAATTCCCTATATCGGGCATTGGTTGCGCTATCATCTGAGTACCCTGAACGGCGCCTATTTGTCTTCGTTTATCAGTGCGCATGCCAGCATTATTACGGATTCTCTCAGTCAACTCTGGATATTTACCCTGCACACATTTTTTGCCGCCCTGACGGTTTTTGCGCTGGCCTTACATGGTGAGCGCATTACCGAAGCCTTGCGACTGGGAACCACCCAGCTTTGGGGACGGGATCGGGGTGACCGTTTTTTGGCGGCCTGCCGGGATGCGGCACGTTCCGTATTAATCGGCCTGATTGGGGTCGGGGTCATTGAAGGTATGTTCATTGGTATTGCCTATGCTTTGGCGGGATTGGCACTTTGGCCCCTTTGGCTGGTGGCTACCGCGCTCATTTCACCTTTACCGTTTGGGGCCACCGCTGTAGTGGGTGCTGCCACCATCTGGCTGGCTTTTACGGGCCATTGGATAGCCGGACTAGCCGTGCTGGGTTGGGGTTTTTTTGTGATTACGGTGGCTGATCTGGTTGTTCGACCGTTACTGACCGGATCTCAGACTCAGGCGCCGTTTTTTCTGGTATTTTTCAGTATCCTCGGTGGCGCCGAAGCCTTTGGCTTGATCGGGTTGATTATCGGTCCTATTCTGGTATTGCTGGCGCGTGGTGTGTGGCGAGCCTGGGAGCGCCGCATAAGACTCCAGGAATGAATTTGCGCTGGTGTCGGCAGTACATGCGGCAGGAACATATATCTATTTTGACCATCTAATGATCAGGTTTTCTCGTGAAGCAGGAGCGTATCATGGACTACACAATGCTGGATCAACAGTACAATCAATTGCAGCAACAAACGCAGAATAATCTCCAGGCACTGCAGCAGGTTGCCGGGCGGGTGAACAGTCTGGCCCCGGATAATATCACCGCCCGGGAAATCAATATGGAACTGCGGAGCCTGGCCATGAATCTGCAGCAACAACAGCAGAATGTCGGCATGATGATGCAGCAGATGGCTCAGCGTATTCAGCAGATGGAAATGCAAATGCAGGGCATGAACCAACAGGGTATGAATCCTAACATGCAGCAGCGGCCATGGAATGCGCCCATGCAAGGACAGCCGGGCATGGGTAGCGGCTTTTTGGGAAATGTCATGACCGGTTTGGGGTTGGGTGCCGGATTCGCGGTGGCAGACAATATTGTCGATGATATTTTCGACAGTTTCTGAGTAGCTGTGCCAGTTTGCGGACGTGACGACTGGTTGGCATTTGAAGCCCAGGTACTCAGCTGGGCCGGGGCTTCAGGCTGGCGCTTGGAGCGAACGGGTCCCCTGCGCCGCAACATCTGGCCCGTGCCCAGATTGGAGTTCCTCAGGGAAGGCATTTTGCCACCCGAAAGCTGGGATCTGATTCTGGGTTCATGTGCGCTTTTCGTCTCGTATGAACCCGGACGTCGGGAAGCCGTCAGCAGCAAAGGTATTCCGGTCAAGTTTTATCAGGTCGAAAAATCCGCTTGGGGTTTTGCGCAAATTGCTCATTCCGGTCCCGCCGATTGGGTAGCTTGTTGTCGGGATTTACCTGGTTGGGATGTGTTGCCAGCAGAAACCGAGTCGGCAGCTTTTGCGCGTATCGGGCTCGCCACGATCCCTCCCCCGGAACGTCGGCCGGATATTTTGTTGGGAATAAAGACGGAGTGACTTTTGCCTAAAGAACAACTTTATGGGATTCATGCGGTGCATGCTGCTCTGGATGCCGGTGAGTTAGAGGAAATCTGGGTGGCTACGGAGCGGCACACGGACGAGAGGATCGTGCCGCTTCTGGAAAAGGCCCGGACTCTGAATTTACCCATTCATGCGTTGCGTCATGCTGCTCTGGCCCGCAAATTCAATACGGAGAAGCATCAGGGTATTGCCGGTGTACTTTTACAACATCCAGAGCCGGATTTTATAGATATTCTCGCTGATCTGAATGGTCAGGGTTTTCTGCTGGTGCTGGATGGTGTGCTGGATCCTCACAATCTGGGTGCCTGCTTGCGCAGCGCAGAGGCTGCTGGAGTCAGCGCTGTCATTCTTCCCAAGGACAATGCTTGCCCGGTAAATGCTACTGTCCGCAAGGCTGCCGCTGGCTCGGCTTCACGATTGCCGATCTGTACAGTGACCAACCTGTCCCGGACTCTGGCTTCTCTGCAGGAATCGGGTTTCTGGCTGGTCGGAATGGCCGGGGATGCGCCGCAAAGCATTTATGATCTGGATTTGAATATGCCGCTGGTGATGGTCATGGGTGGGGAACAAAAGGGCTTGCGCCGTTTGACGCGGGAACACTGTGATTATCTGGCGCATATACCCATGGCCGGAGCTATTGAAAGTCTCAATGTGTCCGTAGCTACGGGCATTTGTCTTTTTGAAGCCAGCCGTCAGCGTCAGAGTCTGAAAACGGCGGCTATTGTTTAAGCCGAACGAACGGCAGAGGGCCGGGAGGCTTTGCAGCGACTTTGGCCCGCGCCGTTGTTGTTCTTGGTGAAATCCTGCGCCCGTCAGGAGAGCTATTTGAGCCCGGAGGGCGAGTTCTCTCCTGACAGCAGGATGAGCCTTAGAACAACAGGCAAGGGACGTTGGCGCAAAAAGCCTCCCGGCCCTCTGACGTTGTTACTATAACGGGAAATGCAGCCCTGATTTTGGTAGACTGATACGGTTAGAAAACACTGAGAACCCTCTAAATAGGTGTAATAATGCTGGTAGACTCCCATTGCCATCTCGATTTTGAAGATTTTGCAGAAGATCGGTCAGCCATTCTCGAACGTGCCCAAGCTGCCGGGGTACAGGAAATCCTGATTGCCGCCGTGGTGCAAAAACATTGGTCACGCGTACAGGCTCTGGCGGCTGAAAATACCGGTATATGGGCCGCTGCCGGGGTTCATCCCAATGAGCCAGAAGCTGAAACGCCGAGTATGGACAACCTGCTTGCCGCTTTATCTGCGGAAAAAGTTGTGGCTGTTGGCGAGACCGGGCTGGACTATTTTCGCAGTGAGGGTGATTTGCGCTGGCAGCAGGAACGCTTTGCCCGGCATATTGCCGCCTCCAAGGCGACGGGAAAACCCGTGATTGTCCATACTCGTGAAGCCGCAGCAGATACCTTGGGATTACTGCGGAGCGAAGATGCCCGCGCTGCCGGGGGGGTTATCCACTGTTTTACGGAAAACTGGGAATTCGCCCGCACTGTTCTGGATCTGGGATTTTATATTTCCCTTTCCGGTATAGTGACCTTCAAAAAGTCGCTCGACTTACAGGCTGTTGCTCGGAAATTGCCAGCAGATCGTCTACTGGTAGAGACAGATTCGCCTTACCTGGCGCCAACGCCTCTGCGCGGTAAACGCAATGAACCGGCGTATGTCCGGCATGTCGCCCAATTTTTGGCGGAGTTGAGGGCGGAGTCGTTTGCAGATCTGGCACGACAGACAACCGATAACTTTCATCATCTTTTTACCCGGACGGTGGCGGCATGAAAATCACTTTTCTGGGAACCGGGTCCAGTGCCGGCACCCCGGTGATCGCCTGCGACTGTCCGGTGTGCCAAAGTACAGACCCGCACAACCGGCGCCGTCGTGCCAGTATTCTGGTAGAACACGAGGAGACGGTGTTGCTGGTGGATACGGGACCGGATCTGCGCCAGCAAATGCTGGATGCCCAGGTTCAACGACTGACTGCCGTGCTCTATACCCATTTTCATGCGGATCACATCAACGGCATTGACGACCTGCGCGCCTTTAATTTTGCCCAGAAAATCGTCATCCCCTGTTATGCGGATGAACGCACGGCCAGCGAGCTGGAAAGCCGTTTTCGCTACTGCTTTTTGCCACCCGACGCGGCCTGGGCGAAACCGTCTTTATCTATGGAGCGTTTCCATACTGAAAAGACTTTCGGCAATCTCAAGGTGACGCCCATTCCTATCATGCACGGTAAATTGTGCATCCTGGGCTTCCGTTTCGGAGATGTAGCCTATCTGACCGATCTTAAATCGATTCCTGACGAAAGCCTGGCTCTGCTCAAGAATCTGAAATTACTGATTCTGGATTGCCTGCGCTACGAAGCGCATCCGACGCATCTCAATGTGGAGGAAGCTTTGTATTGGACTCGTCGTATTGCCGCTGACCAAACCATTTTCACCCATATGACCCATGATATTGATTATGCACAGTTCGCTGCGGAACTCCCGGCAGATATCGTGCCGGCTTATGATGGTATGGTGATTGAGCAAGCATCCGCGCTATAAAAAGTGTTTGACAGTGCCGGGGTAAATCCATATATTACGCGACATCGGGGCCATAGCTCAGCTGGGAGAGCGCTTGAATGGCATTCAAGAGGTCAGCGGTTCGATCCCGCTTGGCTCCACCAGATACTACTAAGAGTCAGAGTTTTACTCTGGCTCTTTTTTTATGGGAGATTTTTACTCGCTCGGGGAGGATTTTATGCATCATCCGGAATCGTTTTTTGCTTATGGACATGCTTCTGATCCTGATTGGCGGGTGGCTTTGGCGGCTGCACTGGATATGGCGGGCCGTGAGGCCCAAAGTGGAACCTTGGGCTTTTTGTATGTATCCGATTTGTTCGAAGCAGAACTACCTGAATTGCTGGCGCAACTAAATCAGCAACTGGATGTTAAGCATTGGACGGGATGTGTAGGCATTGGAATCTGTGCCACGGGTCAGGAATATTTGGATAAACCCGCTCTGGCATTAATGGTCACGGATATTCCCGAGTCAGAATTGTCTATTTTTTCAGGAATGTCTCCTTACCTGAGCGACCAGCCTCTGCAGGTGAGTGGCGCAGCCCCTTATTTTGCCGTTGTGCATGGTGACACCGCCACGCCCGACTTGCCCGACCTGGTACGGGATCTGGCCGGGAAAACCCAGAGCGGGTTTATCACCGGAGGACTCAGTAGTACGCGCGACAAGGGTGGGCAAATAGCCGATAAAGTGGTTCATGGTGGTCTAAGTGGTGTTCTTTTTAGCGAAAAAGTGGCCATTGCCACGCGTCTTTCCCAAGGGTGCAGTCCAATTGGTCCCCTTCATGAAATCGGTGAGGCCAAAAGCAACATTGTTGGCACCCTCGACAAGCGGCCCGCCCTCGATGTGTTATACGAAGAAATTGGGGAAATCCTCGCCCGGGATTTACAGAAGGCGGCAGGTTTCATTTTCGTTGTCTTGCCCGTAGCCAATGATGATCGCGGCGATTACACCGTCCGCAATCTGATTGGTGTGGACACGGATCGTAAATTGATGGCGATTGGTGAATATGTGGAATCCGGCCAATCGCTGATGTTTTGCAAACGCGATGGCACTACGGCCCGGGAAGATTTATTGCGGATGCTGACAGATCTGAAGAAACTGGTAGCTGGTCGAAGTATTCGCGGCGGCTTGTATTTTTCCTGTCTGGGTAGAGGTGAAGGGCTGTTTGGCCCCGATTCTGCCGAGTTGCGTCTGATTGAGGAACATCTGGGTCATTTTCCGCTGGTTGGGTTTTTTGCGAATGGCGAAATTTCTCATGATAAAATATATGGTTATACCGGAGTTCTGACGTTGTTTCTGGGTGGTTGAGCGCTGCATGTCGGTCTGCAGGGTGAGGAAAATATTACGCTGTGCTAAAGTGAATCGAGTATATTAGAGGTTGATAATGGCGAAAGCGGAACGAATTGATCAGAGATTAATGCAGGAAGGACGTCGAACCCGAGGCGCCCTGTATTTTGGCATAGGTTTAGGATTAGCTGCTGGTCTGCTGATTATCCTTCAGGCTTTTATTCTCGCCCGTATTATCAACGGGGTATCATTCCAGGGTCTTAGTCTGGTAGCCGTGATGCCGCTACTTTGGGCATTGCTGGGACTTTTTGTCCTGCGCGCCGCTTTATCCTGGGCGGGGGAGCTGGTGGCTTTTCGGGCCAGTGCCCGCATCAAAACCTATTTGCGTGAACAGTTGTTAAATCATCTTTTAAAACTGGGGCCAGTGGCTATTGCCGGTGAACGCAGCGCCGATATCGCCAGCACCATGATTGAAGGTGTGGAGGCTTTGGAGCCTTACTTTTCCCGCTATTTACCCCAAATGGCCCTGGTAAGCCTGATACCGCTGGCTATTTTGATTGTGGTATTTCCCGAAGACTGGATCAGCGGTTTGATATTGCTGATAACCGGCCCTCTGGTTCCTTTTTTCATGGTGTTGGTAGGTTACGCGGCTGAGGCAGTTAATCAGCGTCAGTGGCGGAAAATGTTGTTGATGAGCGCGCATTTCCTGGACGTGGTGCAAGGTCTGACCACTCTGAAGATTTTTGGTCGCGCCAAAGATGAAATCGAAATCGTGGCCAGGATTTCCGACGACTACCGACGCAGCACCATGGCGGGCCTGCGCGTTGCTTTTCTGACCTCGGCCGTGCTGGAGTTTTTTGCCAGCCTTTCCATCGCCCTGGTGGCAGTCTCTCTGGGCGCCAGACTGCTGCAGGTCCATGCCTCAGTCACATTTTTTACCGCCTTTTTTGTCCTGCTGTTGGCACCGGAGTATTTTAATCCGCTGCGGGGTTTATCGACCCATTATCATGCGCGGATGAGTGCTATTGCGGCTGCCAAAAGAATTTTCGAAATATTGGACATGCCCTTGCCGGAAAAGCCCCAGCAGGCTCGAGAATTTTCGCCTTCTGCTGAAATCAGCCTGACGGTGCGCAATCTGCACTTTTCTTATGAAGCGGGGCGCAGCGCACTGGATGGCGTCAATGCTGAGTTTCCGGCTGGTAAAGTCACTGCTTTGGTGGGTGCCAGCGGTGCCGGAAAAAGCACCCTGGCCAGTGCTTTGCTGGGTTTTGTGCAGGCCAGTGAGGGTGAGATTCTCGTCAATGGGCAGATGCCGCTGAATGCCATAGAGCCGGAACTCTGGTGGAAGCAACTGGCCTGGGTGCCGCAAAATCCCCGCCTTTTTCATGGAAGTCTGGCGGATAATATCCGGATTGGACGCCCGGATGCAGATCATGCTGCACTTCGGGAAGCTGCGCAAAATGCCCATGCACTCGAATTTATTGAAAGTTTGCCTGATGGTTTTGAGACGATGATTGGTGATTTAGGCCAGGGGCTTTCTGGTGGACAAATCCAGCGCATCGCTTTGGCGCGGGCTTTTCTTAAAAATCCGCCACTGTTTATACTGGATGAAGCCACTGCCAATCTGGATATGGAAAATGAATCACTGGTATTGGATGCCATGCAAAAGCTAATTGCAGGACGCACAGCGATAGTCATTGCCCATCGTCTGGCCACGGCAGAACGGGCTGATCATATTATTGTCATGGAGGCGGGCAGGGTGGCTGAGAGCGGGAGCCACCAAGAGCTGCTTGCTGCGGGCGGGGTGTATGCCCGTATGGTCGCTGCCTACCGGGGGGAAACCCATGTCTGATTATATTCGTCTGTTAAAGCTGTTTTTCCCCTATAAATTCTGGATGTTGGGTGGCGCATTTTTGGCGCTGCTCACCATATTGTCCAACTTTGGATTGCTGGCGCTTTCCGGTTGGTTTTTGGCCAGTGCAGCACTGGCGGGCTTGGGTGGTTATGCCACGCTCAATTTATATAATTTTTTCCTGCCTGCTGCCGGAGTACGAGCTTTTGCCACAACACGGGTGATTTCCCGCTGGCTGGAGCGGGTGATTACCCATGAAGCCACCTTCCGTCTGCTGGCACAACTGCGCAGCTGGTTTTACAGCCGTCTGGAGCCTCTGGCTCCGGCCGGATTACAGGGTTATCGCTCAGGAGACATCCTGTCCCGCCTGGTCGCCGACATAGACACCCTGAACAACTTTTATTTGCGCGTATTTACACCATTCCTGGTGGCCGGAATGGCGACTGTGCTGATGTCCGGTTTTTTTGCCTTTTTCTCCTGGCGCCTGGCGATTGCTTTGTTTTTGTTCCTGGCTGTTTCCGGTCTGGTCCTGCCGTTTGTGGCGGAACGTCTCGGTGCCCGCAGTGGGGCGGAAATGACGAATTTGCAATCTGACTATCGGGTCCAGATTGTGGATGGCATGCAAGGTCTGGGCGAGTTGCTCACTTATGGGGCCGGTCCCGAAATCCTGCGTCGCAGTCATTCCCTCAACGATGCCATTTTGCAAAGGCAGGCGAAAATGGCGCAAATCAGCGGGCTGGGCACTGCGGGCATGAGTTTTATGGGCAATCTGGCGATCTGGGTGATTTTAATTCTGGCCATACCCCTGATCCACGGAGGCCATCTCGGGCCTTCCGATTTGCCCATGTTTGCCTTGGGGGTAATGGGATCCTTTGAAGCTATTGTAGCCTTGCCCCTGGCTTTTCAGTTTCTGGGACAGACCCGGCAGGCAGCCCGACGTATTTTTTCGGTGGCTGACAGCGCGTTACCCTTTCCTGATGCCAGTGGCCCGGCACCCAAGGTACAGCAGCCTGATTTGTGGCTGAAAAATCTGCATTTACGCTATCCCGGCGGGCAACACGATGCCTTGGCGGGGTTAGATCTCCATATAGTTGCCGGCAGTAAGGTGGCAATACTGGGGGCTACGGGTGCCGGGAAAAGCAGTATCGCCAATTTGTTGCTGCGTTTTTATGATTATCAAAGCGGTTCGGCCCAATTCGGCGGCCATGAACTTAAAAACTTTCCTGCGGATGACCTGCGCGAATATTTTGCAGTAGTCTCGCAGCGCTCCTATTTGTTTCACACCACCATTCGCGATAATTTGCTGGTGGCCAAGGGGGATGCTGAAGAAGACGAACTTTGGGAGGCGCTTGCGGCTGCGCAACTGGATGACTTTGTGCGGAGTCAGCCGGATGGACTGGATACCATTGTCGGTGAAGGTGGTGTGAAATTGTCTGGTGGGCAGGGGCGCAGGGTAGCTATTGCCCGTGCCATCCTCAAAAATGCCCCTTGGCTGGTATTGGATGAACCTACTGAGGGCCTTGATCCGCTCACTGAAATGGAATTTCTGCGCGACTTGCAACCTCTGATGCAAGGCCGCACGGTTCTTTATATTACCCACCGCCTGCTTGGTCTGGAGCAGATGGATCAGGTATTTATCATGGACGAAGGTCGGGTAGTGGAGTCGGGAACATTTGCCGAGTTGCTGAAACAAGGTGGACAACTCAGTCACTTTGCGACTTTTCGACATGGGGCATCGGCATGAAAAAGAGCGTTGTACTACCGGGTTCGCTAGTGCTGACTGCCGCCGCTCAGGCTGCCCAGTAGTTTGTTTTCCAGAGCCTTTCCTTGCTGAGCAGCGGACTGGCAAGCCGGACTGCTTGGATTCTGCAGACAACTGAGTTCTTTGCCGAGAATAGCCGTACTCTTTTTTTCGAGAACGGCCTGAGTACTTCGGGTGTGGGCAGGCGTGGTCAGCCAGGATACCCCATAGCCCAATGCCGACGACAAAATGGTAGCGACCAGAAATACCAGCAGCATGCGAGTAAATCCGGATTCCAGTCCCTGATCATCCAGAAAGCGTTTACTGTACCAGGAAAATACCGGATAACTGACCAGTCCCGCGACAATCCCCCACATGCTCAGGCCTCTTTGGGCATATCCAGCGGAAGGGTATAAGGCAGTTTCTGTAGGGCTAAATCTGCGCCATTACAAGCCCCGACCTTGAGGGCTTCAGCCGTATTGGCCGCACGTAGAACAGCCAGAGCGGCATAATGACCAGAAGCGGATTCTGCGCCGTTAATAACCAGCCCAATACTTTGTTCACCCATACTTTCCGCAAATATTTCGTCACCCGCCTGCAAGGGCTGATGGGCACTGATTCCATACATCTGGTTTTTAAGTTTGCCCAGATAATGAGAACGCGCAACTATTTCCTGACCAGGATAGCAACCCTTCTTGAAATTAATGCCACCCAGCACCTCCAGATTAAGTTCTTGAGGGATTACTTTTTCAGTGGTACTTAGGCTGATGTAAGCCACTCCCGCCTGGATGGCGGCTAAACGCCATTGTGCAACAGGCGCTTCCTGTCCACCTGATTGGGTCAGGAGATGCGTCAGATCAGCCAGTTTTTCGTGCGTAGCGATCAGCTGAAATATTTCCAGATTTGCCCAGGGCAGGCGGGTCAGTATCCAGTCATCCTGGGCGACACCCCCATTTTCGAGTTCAGGCATTGCACATCCCAAAGCCTTTGTCAGCAGATCTCCGGCACCGTCTCCATAAACAGCCATTATCCCGTAATCGGGTTCGGCATTGTCAATATCCAGCTTGGCCATCATCCGGAATTTGCGCAGGCGTTCTGCAACCAGATCTACCAGACTACTTGAGAGGCTTAACCAGATATGATCCCCGGCGCGTTGCACGTAAAAATTGGCAATCATCCGTCCTTTGGCCGTACTGTAACTGCTCCACTGTCCCTGGCCGGTACTAGTCAAGCTGCGCAAATCATTGGAGAATTGGCCCTGCAGAAATTTTTCGGCCTCCGCGCCATAGGCATGAATAAGCCCCAGTTCGCTACTCAGGAGGGAAAATTGGATGGCGGCTGATGACATGAATGAAAACTCCCGATGGCTATTACGAGCAGGCTCCGATGATAGCGCGATGGCTGCCGGGGACAAAGTACTTCCTCCCCTGTCCTGTGGGAGCATCCAGCAGCAAGCACTGCTACACAGTCTGTCCTGTTGCTTGGCGGGACTCTGCGCCCTTTTGAGCATGCTTGATAATTTCGGTTTTGGGGTTGCACTGTTATTGTTAGTTATTATTTGGGCATTGTGGCTTTGTCCCTGGTCAACACAAAGGCGGAGTGCACTACCTGTCGCCTTGATGTCGGGGCCCGAGAGTCAATATTTGCTGCAGTTGGGTAATGGCGAACAGGTGCTTGTGCAACTGCAGGCTTGGCCCTTTCTGCATCCCCGGCTGGGCGTGCTGACGCTGCGCGGCACCCACAAGCAAACATACACGCTGATTGGTTTTTTCCCGGTCAGGGATGCTGTCTGGCGTTTGTGGCGTCTGCATCTGCGGCAGATATGGGCCGAGCGTAAGGCTGCTCCTGGTCCCGCTGACTGATCATATCCTGGGGGTTGTTGTGGGTGTCAGGATGATCGTTATTGTAATGGCAGCCTCGGGATTCACGCCGAAACAGCGCAGAACGCAGCAGAATTTCCGCATTTTGGCGCATATTGCGCAACTCCTGATACGCTCTGGATACGCCCGAAACGTCCCCAATCTGGGTGCGCATGCTTTCCAGTCGATCAATGGCCTGTTCCATATCCCGATCGTTGCGAATGATGCCACCGCTTTGCCACATCAATTTCTGAATGTCGTGGCGCAGCGTCTCGATAGGGTCCTTGCGAATAATGCGGTCATGAGCCGTTGAAGGTGGGCAGGAATGAAAGTTGCCATCCGGCTTTTCTGGAAGTTGCGCCAAACCCTCCAGAGCTTCGACAATACTTGCCGCGCCAACCACACATTCCAGCAGAGAATTGCTGGCCAGGCGGTTGGCACCGTGCAGGCCTGTAGAACTGACTTCACCGGCCGCAAATAACCCGGGCACCGTGCTGCGTCCTGACTGATCCACCACAATCCCACCGCAGGTGTAGTGAGCGGCGGGCACTACCGGAATCGGTTCACGCGTCAAATCATGGCCGTGTTCAAGGCAATGGGCGTATATCGCCGGAAAATGTTGACGTACCCTTTCACTGGGCTGCGCACTGATGTCCAGAGTGACATAGGCGAGTTGATTTTTTTTCATTTCGGCATCGATGGCGCGGGCCACAATATCCCTGGGTGCCAGTTCGGCACGAGCGTCGTATTGCTCCAAAAAAGTCCTGCCATCGGGAAGACGGAGCAGGGCACCTTCACCGCGTAAGGCTTCCGAAAGTAAAAAAGGCGTATTATCTGGATCATAAAGGGTTGTTGGATGAAACTGGATAAATTCAAGGTTGGCGATTTCAGCTCCGGCCCGGTAAGCCAGGGCCAATCCGTCTCCAGTAGCTACCAGTGGGTTACTGGTATGCAAGTAGAGCTGACCCGCCCCACCGCTGGCCAGTATGACAGCCCTTGCCGTCCATAATTCCGGCATGCTGGACCCGTTTCCAAGGACCCAGGCCCCCTGACAGGACCCGTCCTGTAGCCATAAATCAGTGACAAAGTGATTTTCCATCAGGCTGATTTCAGGATGCTGACGCAGCTGTGCCAAAAGGGTGCTTTCAATGGCATGGCCGGTCGTATCCGCCCGATGTAGAACCCGGCGCACCCGATGCCCCCCTTCGCGAGTCAAATGCCATTTACCATGCGCCTGCTGATCAAAGGGTACGCCCCAATTGATGAGCTGTTGTGCCGCCGCTGGTCCAGCACGAATAATCCGTGACACTGCCGCCGGGTGACAGAGACCCGCACCGGCACCCAGCGTGTCTTCAATATGCATGGCGATGCTGTCCTGGGTAAAATCCATGACGGCAGCCATCCCCCCCTGAGCCCAGTCGCTGGCCGAAATCGCCGCCTGATCCTTGCTGAGAATACCCACGCTACCCAGGCGGGCAACTCCCAGCGCCGTGCTCAAACCGGCGGCGCCGGAGCCTATAATTAAAAAATCGAAAGCGGGCATTCATCGTCCTGTGGAAAATAGTATGAAGTCGTTGCAAGAAAACGCGCTGCTCATGATACGATGACGCGCTAACAAGGTGAAGA
>NZ_JABELD010000092.1 GCF_018853445.1 Acidithiobacillus concretivorus | reverse complement strand
CGCATCTTCCTCTATCCTTTAACGCCCAACGCACAGCAAAAGCTGCGGCAAAGCACCTAAAAGCCAATCGAAAATTTGTCCCGAGAGATCGGAGAGGCCGACAAACTTCATATTGAGAATTGCTGGCCTGGAGCTGAAAGGCGAATCCTTACGCCGTCACCGGGACCCCGGCACCGCCCCCAAAGTTGACCCATCGTGACCACCCGTGCTTAAAATCACAACGACCAAAATGTTCCCTCTCCAGGGGTGCCAACGATCGCCAGAATCGGTGCCCACGATCAACAGAATACGCACCTTGCGATTGTTGCGCAACTGAACAGCCTGTTCATGTAAATTGCGCTTTTGTGCTTGCACCTTGGTTTCGGTCTCATAGTGACGCACGAAGTAGTTCATCGCCGCCACCAGGTTGTCGGTGAATTGGCGGTAGCGCAGCCAGGCAAAGCACAGTAAGTACAGGTGGGTTTGCTCTGGCCTGAGACGGCGCAGGTCGAACACCGTGTAGTAGTTCACCAGGCTGGCGTAGTACAGCAGGTTTTGCCGAGAGATTTCCAGACGGGGCAGCAGTTCCTTGGCAGCGTGGTGCAACGGTGCCAGCATTGCGCGCTTGTCGCGCTCGCGGCTCATATGCTGATGGCCAAAGTTTTTGGCGTCCTGCTTGAGCACGGCTAGATCGGAAAGGGTGTCTTCGTGTACCAGCAACTGCGTCAATGCGACCTTAAGTGATTCGTCCAGCAGCCTATCGAGCAAGTCTCCAAGACGGTGACGCTCATCAGACAGTGCTGCGCTGACAATCTCTTGCAGAGTGGTGTAGCCCGGTCGGATGATCTTGCGCTCGCCCAGTGCAGCGATGAGTTCCAGGGCCACAAAGCTGGGCGTCACGTCACGGCGCACCAGTTGCGCGGCCAGTGATCCCAGCCAGGGTAACCCGGCCGAAGACCAGGGTTGGTAGCCAACCAGTGCCGTGATACCGTCACGTTGGACATAGCGCTCGTGCTTGGAGATGGGCAACAACTTCACCGCTTGGTCTTGGAAATATCGGCTGGTGACAAAGGCGCAGTCCTCGGCTACGTCATTCCAGTCGAAGAGAAAGAAGGCTCGCTTGACCTTGAAATAGCCGATTTGCAGAATGCAATGCACTTGGGCATGCAGACTGGGGCGGCTCATGACTAACGCCAATTCGGCCTCTGACAGTGCGAGGTATTCCAGTTGCTGACCCTCGTCGAAGTTGGGCAGGCCATACAACGCTTCTACTTCGGCGTCCGATAGGACGTTCAATCGATCGCTCTTGGCGGTCATGGCAGCGACGCCGCACGGGTGGATTGCATTGCAACGTGGGTGTTTTTGCCCAACGGTTCACTCCGTTTCAACAATCTGCAGGTCTAGTCTCACAAAGTATACTTTGTGAGACCCGACACTTGATGTGTTTCATTCTATGTCTCATTATTGGAATCTCAGATCCTCTTAAACCTAAATGAAACATCGCGAAGGATAACATGGCAGTCGTTGGGTATGCACGGGTCAGTTCGGTAGGGCAAAGCCTCGAAGTCCAGTTGGGTAAACTGGGATACTGCGACAAGCTCTACCGGGAAAAACAAAGTGCCACCCAACACAAGCGTCCACAATTACAGGCTTGCCTGGAGTACGTCCGGGAGGGCGATACCTTGGTGGTCACCCGTCTTGACCGGCTGGCCCGCTCAACCCTGCATTTGTGCCAGATCGCCGCAGAACTGGAACGCAAGCAGGTGAGCCTTCAGGTGCTGGACCAAAATATCCATACAGGCGATGCAACCGGGCGGCTGTTGTTCAATATGCTGGGCGCCATTGCCCAATTTGAGACGGAGATTCGTGCCGAGCGGCAAATGGACGGTATCCAAAAGGCAAAGGAACAGGGCACACGCTTTGGACGCAGGAAGCGCCTGACGAAGCAACAAATCGCTGAACTCCAGGAAAGGCGGGGACAGGGTGAGTTGATCAAAATACTGATGAAAGACTATGGCCTGTCAAAGGCCAGCGTGTACCGCTACCTCACTCATGCACCTGACACGGAGGTCAGGGAACTGGAGCTGAGCGTACCAAACCGCTTACCGGGTGATCGGTAAACCGGGCGACGGAAATTTCGGCGGTTTGTGGTTCAACCCCCTTCCAGGTTAACCAAGCCTAAAAAGCATTTGATAGTCCCTGCGACGATTCTCCTCTATCACTGAACATCAGTATGTTACGGTTACCGTAATCGTGTCTGAATAGGTTCCAGGTACAGCCTGTTGATTGGCCGTAGTATCTGGTATCTGTCCATACATATTGGCGCTCAACACGGTATTCATGCCAATGCCTGCGCTGCTGACGGTAATTGTGCCATCGGAGCCATCCCCTAAAACAGCATTGTGATTGGCTGTGCTATAGAGTTGATAATGTAGCAAGTCTGCAGAAGTTGCGGGACCGGATCCTGTCCCCGCCATGTTGCGGTTGTCGTATCCAGCGGATCCTGCATGTAATCCAGGACTCCAAGATACGGTAAATTGCGTTCCATTGGTGCATGCGCCTGATATTTCGGATTGTCCATCCAATGAGGTTCCTGGTGTATAGCTGCCGAAATTCAGATTTTGTGCGCTGACTTTGCAGATGGGGGCTACTGTCGCCTCCACATTGAAGGTGGCCGTTTTCACGGATGCTTCCGCAGAATTGACAGGAGCGAACAGGAGCAAAACGGATAACGATACGATAAGTTGGGTAATATATTTCATCAAGTTAGTTACCTACCCCTTAATAAGTAACAGTGACGGTGATCGGTTGTGTAGTGGCATAGCTTCCTGGCGCGACGTTCTGCCCGCCTGGAAGTTGTGCATATATGGGTACGTTATAATTTACTTGAGAAAAGAAAATTGGTTGGGATGCGCCCACATAATCGCCTGTTCCTTGTGTGCCATCCCCGAATACGGTTGTATAGCTGGAATTGGTATACAGGTTATAACTCAAACTATTTCCTGTGGGTCCATTCATAATTCGGTTTGCATAAGTCCCCGACCCAGAGCTGAGTTGCACCGTTGGCGCAACCGTACCGAACAAACCAGTGCAAGAAACCGTCAGATCGGATGCGGGTAGGTTGATCGTGTTGACCGTGTTATAAGTGCCAAAATTAATTCCCGGTGCGCTGACAGAACAGGTGATGCCAAACCCACCGCATGATCCATGGACAGGAATCAGGGACAACAACACAAAGCCCATGCTGCTTAGAGTCTTTCTGATCATTGCTGCACACCTCTCTGGCGACATACGAGCACACCCAGATCAGGCAATATGCTTTTGGTGTGCGTATCTGTGATCCTAAAAGAACAAGCCTGATGGTAAGCGTCTAAGCAACCCACCTTCCCAAACTTTCTGACCTGACCGATCCTGCCCCGCATACAGCGAGAAGGGGTGGGTATGACGAAGGAAGAGAAGGCCACATATTGGCGGCAGCAAGTAGACGG
>NZ_JABELD010000091.1 GCF_018853445.1 Acidithiobacillus concretivorus | reverse complement strand
CTCCCGACCACATCAGCCAGTAATTCAGGGCTGGCTTGTCCGGCATCAAGCGGTCATTATAAGTCGGGACGACGAGGTTGTCGGCGGCAATCTGATCTTTCAGGCTTTGCGCGTAAATGGGTTCATCAATATCCCAGAGGCTGGTATTGCCAGTACCCCAGGCAAAAAAGAGGAACGCCAGGAAGAAAAGGGCGAGGGCCTTGATCCTAAATCCGCGCTGAAGATTCTGCTGCGCTGCAGTCATCTCAATTTTCTGCCAGGACTGTGTCCGGTCAAAGCGTTTGTAATCAAGGAAAGAGTTCCGGAAGGGACAATCCCCGATTATACCCTCAGCATCGGGGTAAACCAAAGTGAACAACCCATGATTTTCAGGAGGCGTCCAACAGGTCGGGCGCGCAATGACGCAGGGTTTCCTTGAGCATGACAAAATAGCGTTGGTAGCGCGTGAGTTCATGATCCATCAGCAGCATCTGATCCATCATGGCATCGGGCCTTTCTTCAGGCAGGCGCTGCATGATTTCCTGCCATTGGCTGTTGATGAACTGGTGACGCTCTTCCAGAGCATTCAGTAAATCATCCAGATCAGGATTTTTTACGGAATGCTTGGAGGGATGACGTGCGGCGGCGAGTCCGAGTAATTGGGTTGATTTTATGGGGACTGTTTTCAAGGAGCGTGATTTCATGAGGTTGGCCTTGTTGAATGTAAATTTTTTCGTTTATCTGCAGCTTTTATGACTGTTGTAGAGTGGAAAAAGTTGCGCTTGGTTACAAAAAAACCGGCCGCGCCGAAGCAGCGACCGGTTTTTCAGCAAGCCACTATCAGTGGGCGCCGTAGACGCTTTTTTTAGTGAAGCGACCCCGGAAGACCCAGATCTGATACCAGTTGTACATGATCATGACAGGCACAAAACCGGTCATAAACAAGGTGAACACCGCCATGGAATTGGCCGGATTGGAGGCCGCATGAATAGTCCAAGTACCCGGGACAATGTAGGGGAACATGGTTGCCCACATGGCCGCCCAGAGTAGAACCACTACCCCTTCACCCCAAAGCAGCGCAGTAAAATCATGCTGCATGGAGTGGTTGGTCATGGATTTGAAAGCGAAGAAAAGGACGATGACAAACCAGATAGCCCAGATCCACCAATTGGGACCTGTCCACTTGGCAGCGGCCCAGGGGAAAATGGCATAAGACCAAACCAGTGTGATGACAATCGCTATTAACGCCAGATAGGAGAACAAATTGGTCCAGGACTTGGCGCGTTCATGAATCACATCGCCTGGTAAAAAGCGGGCACAGAGAAACAAGCCTCCGGCCAGACCGGCGGCTATCACCGCACCAAAACCCGTCCAGATGGAAAATGGGGTCAGGAAGTTCATGGCCCCTCCCGCATAGTGCATCACGGGGGTTGTGAAACCCCGATCAGCGATTCCACTCATGGCAATACCGGATTTCATGGGGAAACCCTGCAATACGGCACCTAGCGAAACACCAGCGAAAAATGGCGCGACCAGGCTGCCGATGGCGAAAGCCCAGCCCCACAGACGTTTACTGCTGCGCGCATGAATATGAAATTCAAAAGCCACAGCGCGGGAGATGATGCCCCACAGAGCAAGCATCAGGGGAATCATCAAAAAGTTGAATGCAGACCCATAAACCAGAGGGAATGCACCAAACAATACCCCGCCAGCAACTACCAGCCAGGTCTCGTTGCCATCCCAGAAGCCCGCCATGGATGCCATGATGGCAC
>NZ_JABELD010000090.1 GCF_018853445.1 Acidithiobacillus concretivorus | reverse complement strand
CACTTTGGCTATGGTTTCCATGCAAATCACTCCAGTTTCCTCCGGACAAATCCGGCAGGATATCAGGTGGTCAATTTACACGCTGTTTTCCACCCAGTTCTGGCAACTTTTGCACGCTGTTTAACACCCGTCGTAATGGTTTGCCTACGGCGAGTTTCAATGGCTACTACGTTCAGGCCAGCTATATTCTGACCGGGCAATCCCGTAACTTCAAACCGAAGATTGGTGAATTTCATTATCTGAAAGACATCGGTCCTGGCGGCGCATGGGAAGTGGCCTTACGGTATGATCGCCTGAACATGAATGACGCCAAGGCCGGAATTTATGGTGGTCGCGGCAGTAACATTACGGCGGGTATCAACTGGTATGCCAATGAGCACGTACGTCTGATGCTGGATTATTCTCATGCCCACCTTGGCGATATCCCCACCAGCGCACCGGCGGGAGCCAGCTATGTGAATAGCCCCCTCTATAATACGGATTTGAATATTCTTCAGTTCCGTGGTCAGTTTCTATTTTGATACCATAAAATCAGGCCGGGCGCCGTGGTGCCCGGCCTCGGGGAGCTTCTATGAATCAACAATGGATATTGCGCAGCTTGGCTGTATGGTCGCTGATGCTGGGTTTACCGGCGAGTGCTGCGGGCTTAACCGCTGCGGACTTGCAAGTTCCGCTGGCGGATGTGTCCGTGGCTGGTCATCTCCTGCATCTGACGGTGGGAATGGGTAGTGGTTTGGCTCATGCTCAGGGTGCGCCAGACGATACTTTTTACGCGATGACAGATCGCGGTCCGAATATTGCTTGCAATAAGTCAGCGAAAATATTCGGATCACAAATTTGTCAGAGTGATGGCATGGTGTTTCCGGTTCCGACCTTTACGCCCAGCATTTATAAACTGCAGGTTAGGGGTAACCATGTAAAGGTTCTTCAGTCCTTGCCTTTGCATGCACCCAATCAAATGGCGATGACGGGGCTTCCTCCGGCATTGATGCATTCAGAACATGCCCTGAATGCCGAGTTGCAGACGCTGGGAAGCAGCCCGAACGGGATAGACAGTGAGTGTATCGCCGCGTTAAAGGCAGGCGGGTTCTGGGTAGGTGAGGAATATGGTCCGAGCCTGCTGCGCGTAAACGCCGAAGGGGTGGTGTTGGAACGCCTGGTTCCTAAAGGTAGTGAAAGCGATTACGCAGGCAGTGCAGTGCCCATTCGGGCGGCGCTTCCCCCATTGCTGGTAAAACGTACGGTGAACAGGGGTTTTGAAGGTATCGCTTTGGCTCCAGATCAGCGCGCTCTTTTTGTCACTTTGCAAAGTCCCTTTTCCAACCCGGACAAAGAAACCTTTAAGCATTCCCGCAATGTGCGCATTCTGAAAATTGCACTTAATGGGCAGGGTGACTTTGAGAAAATGGCGGGAGCCTATGTGTTTCAGGTGCCCAGAGCGGATCAATTGGCACCGGGTGAAAAGCAGAAAGATGTGAAGGTTTCAGCGCTCAGTGCCGTCAATAATCATGCGGTTTTGGCCATGGTCCGTGCCGGTAAGGGTGTTCAGGTCTATTTGCTGAATTTTGCTCATGCAAGCAGTTTGTTGGGTACTGCCTGGGCCAAGGCCGAAATGTCGCCCAGCCTGGAGGCTCAAGACGATCTGGAGCGGGTGGGTATTACACCGGCCAAGGCCACTCTGATTTACGATGCTTCGGCAGGGCATGACAAGTTACCGGAAAAAGTTGAGGGTATGTCCTTGCTGAATGATCGAGAGCTGGTTTTTATCACCGATAATGATTTCGGTATTCGTGGCGACCAGACCGAGATGCTGCGTGTTCCTCTGGATGCCAGGGCTGTGGCATTGTTGCGTCAGTCGGCCTAGGCGCTTTTTGCGCCAACGTCCCCAAGCCCACCGCCTATTTCCAGGATGATGGATACCTCTTTCAATCCGTTTCTGTCATAATCGTTATATCTATATGGAAATAACGTCACAAAAAGTTCATAAAACTGTCATCATCTTGTCATATAGCTTCGTTATTATGCCCACAGTGTTGCAAAGAACCCTAAATCGAGGAGGTCACATGTTGAAGAAAAACCGCGTTGCCGTTGCAATGTTTGCTGCCCTGAGCGGCTTTGCTGCTGTCGCCCATGCCGACACCAGTTCAACAGGAAATACCCTGGCTGACTTTTTTATGCACAGCAAGGTAGATGGACAAATTCGTTCTTATTACTTCAACCGCTTTTTTGGTGGGACCCAGCCAAACGCCAGAGCCTTTTCTCTGGGTGGTTATATTAATGTGCATACGCCTTCTGCAGCCGGTTTCAGTGCTGACGTGGGTTTTTATACGGCCAATAGCTTGGGAGCCAATCCTGGTAATCAGACTGTCAACGATGTGACTTTAATGGGATTAGGTGACTCAATCAATGCGTTGGGTCAGGCTTATCTGCAATATGCTATCCCCGATGTGGTGATGATTCGGGCGGGTAACCAGGAAGTGAACACCCCATTTGTCAATGGTTCTGATTCCCGCATGATTCCGGCCACTTTCCAGGGCATATTTGCACAAGTAACGCCTTACTGCGGCTGGAATATATACGGTATGCGGATGTTCCGCTGGAAGAGCCGTACCTCTGGTGACTATTACCGCGATAACCTGTACTACAACACCGGTTTCGACGGTGACCCCATTTATGGTGGCGCTGCTGACCTGCCTGCGGGTACCCCTGCTTCTAATGGCATTTTGGCGTTTGGTACAAGTTACAAGAGATATGGTATCAACGCCCATGCGTGGTATTACAACTTCTACAACTTTACCAATATGTTCTACGGCGATGCCAGCTATACCCTGAAAACCGGCATGGGACTGGATCCATTCCTGGGCGGCCAGGTGGTGCGTGAGTGGGATAGCAATAGTCGTCTTAATGGCACCAACGGCGCTGGTGAAGTCGATCATTTTAAAGGTGATAGCGTCAACAGCACGACCTGGGGTGTGGAAGGTGGCGTCAAATATAACCTGGATAACGCCATTTTCGGCAAGGGTGCGCTGACGGCCGCGTACAATCAAATTGAGTATCACCCCGGAGCTATCGGGGGGGGTGCCATTGTTTCGCCTTATACCGTGGGTTATGCGACGGACCCTCTTTACACCACGTCCATGATTCGTGGTCTGGTGGAAATGGGCCCCGGTCATGCCTGGAAAATCAGCCTGAGCCAGCATTTCCTCAATAACAGCTTTTTGTTTCAGACTTCCTATGCCCAATACCAGTTGCAAGCGGCGGGTTATGCCAACGATATCTACGGCGATCTGACTTACTTCCCCAAGGGATTCCTCAAGGGTCTGTCCATTCGTGACCGGGTGGGCGTGGCGCATGGTGACTTGTCTGCGGCCCAGGCCGGCTACTTCATCTATAACCGCGTGATGTTGACCTACGCATTCTAAGCTGACGCATACTGCGAAACTCAGGGAGAACAATGATGATTGCCAAAAAACACGTATTACTCGCGGTATTGGTGATGGCGGCGGCCGGTTGTGCGGAAGCCCCATTTCAGGGCTGTCCTGCCAACAAGGCGCCGGTAGCGGCGCCTGTGGTGGCTCCGGCTCCTGCCCCCGTTCCTGTTCCGGCGCCTATTGCGCCGGTGCAGCGCACCGTTCTGCAGAGCAAACCCATTACCATCACGGGTATCAACTTCAAGCTGAATTCTTCCAAACTTATGGGCCATGACATCCAGGTTCTGGACCAAGTCGCGGATTTTGCCCAGAAACACAACAGCGCGGTACTGGATGTCAATGGTTACTGCAGTAAGGTTGGCAGCTACGCCTATAACCAGCGGTTGTCAGAACAGCGTGCTGACAGTGTTGCTCAGTATCTGGAAGCCCATGGTGTGTCCCGTTCGCGGATGGTGCTGAAGGGCCATTCCTACAATGATCCAGTGGCCAGCAATGCAACGGCGCAGGGTCGTTTTGCCAACCAGCGGGTGGAAATCAATTCGACCGTTCAGGTGGAAAAAACCGTCAACTAACGATTAAGGTATTTCCTGATAATGTAACGATTTTACCTCTGCAATGCTCATGGCATTGCTCCTCCTCTCCTCGCCCCGCTCTGCGGGGCTTTTTTATTATCCTGAAGACGGCCGTGGGGCTGGGGGCTTTTTGCTCCAACGTCCCTTGTCTGTTGTTCTAAGGCTCATCCTGC
>NZ_JABELD010000009.1 GCF_018853445.1 Acidithiobacillus concretivorus | reverse complement strand
AAAAAAAAAAAAAGAAATTATCATCCATAATTATAAAAAATTATTTATTCAATGTTTCCAAACAATTAAAAATTAAAATGCGTGATTATTGACCATATTGTTCATGTTTTTATGGCGTGCTTAAATAATACCACACCGATCAAGTAGCCGACCTTTATGGAGGATTCATGAAACATAACTTATCCACATCAAATCAGCAAAATGAGTACGGCCAAGGGATGACAGAATATCTCATCATCGTTGCCCTCATCGCCATAACTGGAATTGCAGTATTTTCCTATTTTGGACAGACGTTGCGCCATCAAATGGCGGGTATTTCCCAGGAACTATCTGGTAAAAGTGGAGGAACCGAAATCACTGCAGCGCAGGGCACTGCGGGGCAAGCAACAGGCAATGCTGCCATTCAGAAGAATATGAGCGATTACAAATCTGACTTAGGAAAATAATTATTTTATTTTAGAATTTTTCATTCACCCAAATTGAGAAAGAATTTCATACACACCCACCCGGATCATCAACCTCATATAAATATGGAATTTATTATGCGCTCACCGTCTATAAATATGATATTTACTGCGAAAAATATCGCAGAATCCGGGCAGGCAGCGTTATTTTCTGTTGCTTTAATTCCAGCCATACTGTTAGCAGGGCTGTTTGTTTTTAATGCTGGGCAGCAAACAGCTGTCAAACTTAAAACGCAAAATGCGGCTGACGCGGCAGCATTTTCTGCTATGCAAATGGAAGCGCGCGAACTAAATTTTATTGCTTACACCAATCGCGCTATGGTGGCAAATCAAGTGGCTATTGGTCAGACCATCAGCCTTGTTTCCTGGGGAAGATACATAAATAGTCTGGGTGTTAATATCCGGAATATTGGAAATTTGGCCGAGATCATTCCAGGTGTAGGCTCAATCATAGCCACCATTACCAATGCCATTGCACAAAGCACTAACATACTGAATCAAAGCATAGAAACTGCAAGCAACGTCTTGCTACCTGGACTGGATTTAGCCGATTCGGCTTTGAGTGGTTCACAAGAAGCCTACCACCTTGCTAACGGTGTTTTCGATCCAGGAGGAGGCAACAATCATCCAGGTGGAGCAATGACAGCCGTTGCTGAACAGGTTGTTAAACTGAATGATGTCAACGGTCAATTAAACACAATTATTATGGCCACCAACCTCAGTAGTTATTTCAAAAATCGTGGGAATCTCCTTCAGCGTTGGGGCGGTGACAAAAAGCAAGCCCAAAACCGCATGGGCTCCATGATCAATGCCTCACGAGATGGTTTTACCTCCACTCGGAATCACCTGCCTACACCACTTCTCCCTGTTAAATCTGGAAATCTGTATGTTACCGGCTGGGAATTTCGTCGCGCTGGAGGCTCGGAGATAGCCAAAACTTCAGAAGGAAAGTTTGTTTGGTCCGGTATGGACACATTGTCATTACATGTTTGGGCCAGAAAAGGGATAGTTTTTGGTGGCAAAAAATGGATTGAAATCCCATTAGGTTATGGAGCATCACAAACCGGTAATGGCAGTAATTTCTCCTATCCTGGTCGATATCTGGAAACAAGATCTACTCCCCAAACAGTTTTTCCATCTGCAGAACGTACAGTCAACTTACCAGCCTATCAAGATTCCCGTTCGCAAAATGCTCAAGGGTCCAATATTGCTGCTTTCAAAAATCCCGGAGAGCAAGATAGCACGGGGGCATCCATGCGCTCGGTCGGCGGCGATGCAACACGCTTTTCTGCTGGTGGAATCAGTCGCTACTGGGATTTTAATCGGAATAGCCCACAACTTAAGGACGCGAATGGAGATCCAGCTGATGTAATGCCTTCTTATGTTGTAGTTGTGGAGCATGATCGCCAAAACGTACGTGACGCCAGCAACACTTTGGGCATCAAGCAGTCCGCTCAGGAAAAAACAAACCTTTCACTGGCACAGGACAATCCAGGCAAGCACATACGCTCCATAGCCAAAGCTCAAGCATTTTTCCGACGCCCTACATCATTATGGCAACGCGCTGATGCCTATGACGAGCGCGCCAATCTTTTCAGCCCGTTCTGGGAAGCCCGACTAGTGGATTTGAATGCACGCGAAAGATCGCTGTATGCGACTTTACTTGGCTTGCAATAAACATGATGCTTCTCATGCTGAAAAAAAATCATGCTGAAAAAAAATTATTTGGGGATAGCTCGCATAGTTCAGAACGAGGGCAGTCACTCACCGAATTCGTCGTGCTTGCGGCTTTTGCAATAATTCCTCTATTTTTCCTTGTCATTTACACCGGCAAATGGAGCTTTACACAATTGCGAAGTATCGAGGCGGCGCGCTATGTAGCTTGGGAGAGAATAGTGTGGAGAAAGTCTCCTCCTCCGGGGCGGGAATGGTCCGCCATCAAAAATGACAGTGAGCTAAGAAACGAGGCCGCAATACGTTTTTTTGGTCCTCATGGTATAGGGCTCGCATCTATCAACTCGGGTAATAGTAATACTGTAAACCCAATACTAATCCGACATGATGGCCAGCCATTACTTCGCAATTTAGCAGACATAAGCATTTCGACACATGAAGAAAATATCGCCGATGGCGTGTCTATGAAATTTTTGGGAACGCTCATGAAAATCTCCAAAATCCCCTTGCAGATGACTGGGCCCACAGTGGCAAACATCAGTGTGCCACTAAGAGGTTTACCCTCTTACGTCTACCTGCCAGGCAGCACATTCTCAGGTGGTCTGCGATTTAACGCACAAGCAGCGGTTTTGACGGACGCATGGACCGCTAATGGTCCTGAAGAAGAAGTCAGAATCGTTAAAACTCTCCTGCCCAGCGCCTATCTCGACAATGGTCTGATCAACACTGTAAAGACTATGGGTGGCGTGCTGTTTCCTGAACTCAATCAGCTGGGCTACGGGCATGTGGATCCAGAAGTTCAGTATGGAGATCGCCTGCAACCTTATCCTGGAGATGGAAGGTCATGAGAAAAAATCAACTTCTTCTTCTCTGTATGTTCTGCCTGGGTAACACGGGCGTTTGGGCGGGAGAAAATCCTCTCTTACTACCAACACCTGAAAATACTGTGACAGAGCCTTTAGCAGGCCACCTCAAAATCAATGGCGTGGATATTCATGCTACACAATTTCATGTCAATGCGGAGGAAGAGCGGCTGCGTTCCCATTTTGTCGAAGCCTGCGCCCAACTAAGAGGATCATATACCGAAAATAATCTTCGTGGTGAGCATATTCAGGGTTGTATAACCCCCCCATATTCGCTCACTAGCCAGTGGCATATGGAAGGGAATACTGCCTACGGGACACTCTCCAGCCTACGCATGGACCAGAAGACAGGGCGCGATCCTCTGCCAGATGATTTACCTCTCCCTGCGAATGCCGAGATATTGCAGGACGTTGATAGTCACGATCATGGGATACACGGACGAGTTTTGCATATACATGTGAACATGCCTGCATCTGATTTGCGTACCCTCATGGAAAAAGCACTCCTGACACGACAATGGCGTGGAAGCCCGGCAATGCAGGGGCAGACATCCGTTATTTCCATGAATAAGGACAACCGCCACCTCGATATGGTTATTGGTGCCGATGGAGTTGGTGAAAGTCGTGTCGTTGTTGTGCTGGATCAACGGTAGTGACAGCCGATGAATGAACAAGGTCAGTCCAGCATTGAGTATGCCATCGTCGCCATATTTGCACTCGGCTTACTGTTTGTGGGTACGCCAAGTCCCATCGTACAACTGATGGATGCATTGCGGAAATTTTCCAGCGATTTTGCCTGGGCTGCAGCTATCGCCACCCTACCTTTTTGAGGACAACTCGTGTCGACTCAAAACATCCCTGAACCATCCGCCACCCCCCTATTACTACAAAAGAAAAAGCGTGCCCTAACTGGCTGGATCATTTTGGTATTTGCTATCACAGCGGGTTTTGCCGCAGCAATGCTTGCTATTCACACGCTGGAGGCTCAGGAAACTACGCTAAAAGAACGCCTGCTAAGTGAATTAACTCCCAAGAAGGAAAGTACCGTATCAGTAGTTGTCCCAATAGAAAATTTACCCGCCGGTACTGTCCTTACCTTAGCCAAGGTAGCACGTCGCGTTATCTCGGCCGACAACGCTCCTGCAGGCGCAGTTCTGGATACTGATTTCGATAAGATCGCATTGAAAAGACTGCTCTTTCAGGCAGAAAGAGGAAAGCCAATTACACTGTCGATGATTAACGCGACAGAGAGTCCAGCGGACGTTCTTGATGACCAACACGTTGCATTGACCATTTCGGTAAACTCCGAGAACTCCTTGGATAAAATGCTGCGGCCAGGAGATCGCATCGATTTATTATGGATCACTTCGCCAAGCATATCTCATAACGCCGCCCTGAATAGCCTACAAACAATAAGTTCCACATCAGAGGGTTCGCTAGTGCGATTTTTAGGCCAGAATTTAAAAATAATTGCCACTGGGAGAGAACTTTCTCCAAACAATGTTGATAATTCTTCGCAGGAATACAACACCATCACCCTTGAAGTGACGCCTTTGCAAGCACAAGAAATTCTGGTTGCACAAAAAAGCGGGGAAATCAGAATGGATTTACGTGGTAATGAAAAAAATGCAGCATGGCCAAAGCGTAGTGTCTCCTTGCATGACATCATTGGTTATCCACCTATTCCTCCTGCAGGAGTGGAATATATAGCGGGTGGGACGACCTCGAACGGCTCAGCGGACATCACTAAAATATCCACTGCGGGACAGAAAAATGATGGAGCGCTTAAATCTAACCCGTCTTTCGAAGAGCACCACAATCAGGAGCACAGTGTCTCCCCTGCTGAACAAAAAATCCAATATTTACCGTTTTCCTATATTCCTCCTTTACCTCAGTCCTGACAGGAAATAGCCTCTGATGAAACCCGTTACCAATATTTTGATTGCGGCCATCTTATGTATATCAATATGGTCCGTAGCCACAGCAGATCCTTTTCTTAATCAAGCAGAAAACATTTCGATGTATTCTGGTCAGGTCAAAATCATTCCGACCAGCACGGTCAGAAGAGTCGCGGTTGGTAACGGTAAAATTTTGAGCGTGACACTTGTAGATAATAAGGAATTATTGCTTCTTGCAGAGGGTACTGGAGAAACCAATCTGCATTTATGGTACAAAAACGGAACAGAAAATGCTGCTCGGGTAGTAATCGCTCCCAAAGATATTGGACATGCTGCGGACGAGATTTCAAGCTTGCTGACTGCCAGCCCCAACACTCAGGTCAGGATTGTCGGCGACAAAATCATCATAGATGGAAAAAATCTTTCTGAAGAAACTCTGAATCGCATTGAAAAACTTAAAGCAGTTTACCCCAACGTGGTAAATCTCGCCGAAAAAGAACCCCTGCGAATGGAAAAAGTTGTTCTTCTGGACGTGCGAATACTTAAAATGAAAACAGACTTTTTTCGCAGTCTCGGGGTCAATTGGAATCAATCCATGGCCGGCCCACAAGCTGGAATTGTGGGTGATTTTACTTCTAATCCCTATTTCCGCATGGGAGTTCCAACCAGTAATGGTACAGGTGGGCCTTTAGCGAACTTCTCATTTCCTAATTCCGGAATCACTGATTTACCGCTGAAAGTGGCCCCATTTGCAAGTAACTTTGGCATCATAGCTTCTGTGGCTTCACGCATTAATTATGCGCTGCAAAATGGTGAAGCCTATGAGATTGCCAATCCCAAATTAAGCGCTAAAAGCGGCAGCATGGAACCCGCTGAATTTCTAGCTGGAGGGCAAATACCCATTCCACTGGCCATAGGCTTTGGTCAGACCTCAGTTATCTTTAAGGACTTCGGAATTCGACTGAAATTTTCACCTGTTGCCGATGATCGCCATAATGTGGGTCTCAAAATATTTACCGAAGTGAGCAACATTGACCCTTCACTGACGGTTGGCGGTGTGCCAGGATTTTTTACCAATCGCAGTCAAACAGAAATCAACCTGAAAGATGGTGAAACACTGGTAATGTCAGGATTGGTTGATCATAATCTTGCCAAAAATAGTAGCAAAATTCCCGGATTGGGAAACATACCAATTATTGGTTACCTTTTTAAGTCGGATGATTTCAGGGATAACGAATCCGAATTAGTTTTTCTAGTTACCCCCACCGTGATCACAGCAGATTCACGCGAAAATATTGATGCTGCCTCTCAGGCCAAATATCTCGAAAATATGTACCAACACAGCTCAGATAAAGGACTTATTCGTTAGGAGAGAAGATCATGTTTCTGATCCGCGCATCACATCCCAAAACAGGAACCCAGATTATTGCACCCAGCGATGGGGTATGTCTCATGGGAAAGGCTGAGTATGCTCAATTACGTCTGGAAGGCTGGAACATTGCCAAGGAACATGCACGCGCTTACTTCGAGCAGGGCGGCGTGTATGTTGAAGGGCTCAGCAATTTCGCCACGATCATGATCAATGGTGAACGCATGCGCGCCTATGGGCCAGTGGGCGCACAAGACGAAGTTGTTATCGCCGGATACTGTCTGCAGATCCTGCCCCGCTTTGACGACGAAATCTTAGGAGTCGACAAAGACAATTCCGCAACGGCTCTCTTAAGTAATAAAATACCTTGTTCCATTGACAATCCACCCAATGCTGAACCACTTTTTACTCCTCCACAATTAACAACCAAGGTATTGGACATCTCCAAAACTGATCAGATAGCTCGCCCTGTATACGACGCACACTGGCTCAGCATGGTTCGGGAAGTACACGAATCAGTCCGTAGCCAGATGGATTTACGCCGCATTGATCTCAGCACGCTTTCCACAGAAGAACTGCGCCGCATGGTGGGTGAACTGGTGCGCGAAATCGTCTGGCGCATGAATCCATCAGTGGATATTGATCGACAACGACTTGCCAAAGAAGTGCTGGATGAAGCCATTGGCCTGGGTCCACTGGAAGACTTTCTGGCTGATGAAAGCATTACCGAAATCATGGTAAACCGCTTTGACGAAATATTTATTGAACGGCAAGGAAAGCTACTGGCAGCGCCTGCCCTGTTCAGTAGTGAAATAGCCGTTCGTCATATTATTGATCGAATTGTTGCGCCTATTGGTAGACGCATTGATGAAAGCTCACCGTTGGTGGACGCGCGCCTTGCCGATGGCTCCCGTGTCAATGCTGTCATCCCGCCTTTATCCCTCAAAGGTGCCTGCATCACCATCCGCAAATTTTCCAAAAAACGTCTGCAGATGGAGAACATGATGGCTTATGAATCCATCGCACCCGATATGGCGCAATTTGTTCAAGTTTGTGTCCAACAGCGTAAGAACATGATTATTTCTGGAGGGACAGGATCGGGTAAAACCACCCTGCTGAACGTACTCTCCAACTATATTCCCGACCACGAGCGCATTGTCACCATTGAAGATGCTGCAGAATTGCGTCTCTACCAGCCAAACCTCGTTTCTCTTGAAGCCCGACCTGCCAATATGGAAGGAAAAGGACAAATACCCATTCGGGAGCTGGTACGTAATGCCTTGCGTATGCGGCCCGATCGAATCGTTGTTGGTGAATGTCGCGGTGGTGAAGCACTGGACATGCTGCAAGCCATGAATACAGGGCATGATGGCTCTCTTACTACGGCTCACGCCAACAGCCCCCGCGATATGCTCTCCCGTCTGGAAGTCATGGTACTGATGGCAGGCATGGATCTACCACTCACCGCTATCCGGGAACAAATTGCTTCAGCAGTAGATGTCATCCTACAAATCACCCGTTTCTCCTGCGGCTCTCGCAAGGTTACCAGCATCTGCGAGGTAACCGGGACCGAAAGCGGAACCATCCAGCTGCAAGAGTTATTCACTTTCAAACAACAGGGTTACGGCAGTGAAGGCAGAGTGCGTGGTGCATTCAGGGCAACCGGAGCTATACCAGAATTTTATGAAGTAATGCGCGAGAGGGGATTACCTATTGATCTCGGAATTTTCCAGACACCTGAACCGCAACGTGGGTCGGGAGCAGAACATTATGTTGCCTAGTTTTTATTTGTTTGATTGGACGGGTCCCACAATAGTCGAGCAGACTGTCGCTATACCCCTTAGCGAAAGGGGGGTCAGTGCCGTAGAGTTTGCCATCACCCTGCCAACTCTACTGCTGGCCCTGCTCGGCACTTTTCAAGGAGCCCTTCTTTATCAGGCCCGCGCGCAATTTGAAGTGGCCACTCAGGAGGCTGTGCGCGCAGGAACGCTGCACGGTGCGAACACTGAAGCAATCCGTGAAGCCCTGGCCCGTGGTCTGACACCGCTGTATACCCACGGTCAAAATCTGGAAGCTCTGGCCAGAGGCTACGCCGCCGCCAAAACCGCTGCAGCACAAGCCAATATCCAAATACTCAGCCCCACTCGAGAAGCCTTTGACGATTTTGCTGAACTGACCCGTGACGGGTCCGGAGCTCCGGTTCATGCGATTCCTATAGATCATCTTGCTTACCGGCAGACACGCACTGGCGTCAACAGCAAAATGTCCATACAGGATGCGACTCTTCTGAAAGTACAAATTACTACTGTACAACCGCTCGTTATACCCTTCATTGATCAAATTGGGCGTGGTCTCTATGCCTTGAAACAGGAAATGGGCTTACCCAGCATTTTTGGTCTGCAATTAAGTCCAGTAATGGGTGTTAATGGCCAAATGGGCTGGGGAATCCCTTTGCAGACAGACACGGTGATGCGCATGCAAAGCCCTGTGCTTGTGGCGGGGCTACCTAGTCAAAACCAGCTTGTGCAACACCCAGAGGCGGAAAGTGTACCTGGTTCCACCTCAACTCCTTCGAACATGGAGCCACTTCCCACTTCTCCCAGCGATCTCGCCACTATTTCTGACGATAAAGCGCCGGTATCCGATCACATTTGTAATGCAGGTGCCTGATGCTACGCATAACTCACGGAGAAAAAATGTTAAATCCATTAGGTTTATTCAAAAATACCTACAGTCCTGCCTGCTTTTAACCTACATAATCACAGTAGATACACGAGCGAGTCAGTACTCCACATCTTTAATAACTGCGCGTCGGCAAGCACTGAGACCGAAAAAACCATCTGCCAGGATCTACAGCTGGCAAGTCTTGATCGACAGGTACCCAAGGACTATAACCAATTGACGGAACATATGAAGAAATGGGTATTCGTAATTGGTTGTGTATGACCACTCGATTTGGATTGTGTGTTCACTTTCCAAAATCGTAATTCTCTGTGTACGCCGCCCATGCGCTTATGAGCGTATGGATTCCCTGCATGCGGAAATCACCCACTAAAAAATCGACTTCTGTGTATGTGTATGAGGCGTGCATGACGGTACCCGAATCATCCCTGAACATTGAAACGCTGAGCCAGCGGATTTACAGCATACGCAATCTCAACGTTGTTAAACAGCGTGCAAAAGTTGCCAGAACTGGGTGGAAAACAGCGTGTAAATTGACCACCTGATATCCTGCCGGATTTGTCCGGAGGAAACTGGAGTGATTTGCATGGAAACCATAGCCAAAGTG
>NZ_JABELD010000089.1 GCF_018853445.1 Acidithiobacillus concretivorus | reverse complement strand
CCGCCCCCACCCCCACCGCCGCCCGGAGGGCCAGCGGGTCCCGGGGCTTATTACCAGCAACCCGGGCCGCCGCCCCCGCCACCCCCTCCGTGAAGGATTTTATGGGCGTGTATGTCTTGTAAAAGTCAGACAATTTTTCTGTAAACAGATCTAAAAAAAGCCCCATTTTTCTGAAATGGGGCATTTCATCCGGTTATGGATCAGGATTTCAGTGCATCAAAGCGCCGGTTGCTGCTCCTGCTGCACCGCCCACTGCGGCCCCTACGGCCGGATTGCCACCCACAACAGCACCCAGCACTGCACCGCCCGCAGCACCGATAGCCCCACCACTCAGTGCGCGTTGTCCTGTGGGGCTCATATTGGCGCAGCCAGTCATGGCGATCAGACAAAAACCCAACGCCAGAACTTTTAACCCGTACCGGTGATGACCGAATTTTAATCGAAGGGGATATTGCATGAGGATTAGGCTCCTTATGGTGTAGTAGTGGAAGGGGATCCGGATAGTTGTTCCACATCCCGGGTTGCCTGAAGAATTTCTTGTCGGGCAATCCGATTGGACGTTCCAGAAAGCGGTTTGGTGCATAACGGCTGTACGACCGCCTGAATTTGATCAAGGTCGTCCCTTTGGCCTTCTGCGTGCGGACGTTTTGTCAGCTTTTGTTGCAATAGATGCACCTGCGCCCGGTATTGCTGGCAATCGCGCTGTAGTCCTGATGTTCTCTGGATTGGATGCGTGGGCGCCAACATGGTTGAGGTGGGTGGATAAGGTAAGATCTGTTCAGGCGGATAGTCCGTCGACGCAGGTGTTGGGAGTGGGGCAGCTATCGTTGAGGCGCAGCCGCTCAACAATAAGGTGCCCGCAATCAGCCAATAATAAGGCCTTTCTCTTATCCTGTTTTGCGAATACACCCAACATTCCTACCAGGGAGTGGATACATAACCCACTACAGGCGTGGGAGCCGCGTAATAGCCGGGTGGGGGCGGCGGTGGCGGCCCTCCCCAAGGCCCGGGTCCCGGTGGAGGAGGTCCGGGTGGCGGAGGTGGCGGGGGTGGTGGAGCCGCATAATAATACACGGTTTGTGGGGGTGGCACGTAAACTACTGGTGGAGATACGGGATAATAGGCCGGTGCTCCGCCTACTGAAACACTCAGCCCCGGAACGGCCAGGCCTAATGAAAGATTATCAGCCAGTGCTGGAGTGATCCCAACAGCAGCTGAAAGGACGAGGGTGGTAGCCACCACCCATAGCATCGATTTTCGTCGAGCTGTTGAGGGGGAGGGAATGGATTTCATAATGATGCTCCCATAAAAAAGACCAAATGCGTACCAGCAAAAAGCATTCCTACAAGATTTCAGCCAGTTTTCATTCGGTCGAGCCCTACTGTACTGTAGTCAGTCCGCTACAGTGGGACGCTGACTTATTCCATCTGGTTAATTTTTAAGTATTTGTGTTGTCGCTCTTCTGTCAGCTTGAGAATCTCCTCGGAATAATATCCGCCGTCAGGCGAACATTGGCCACATGTAGCGCACAGCAGGGCAACAGGGGACGGGCGTCAGACAAAACGCTTAATCAGCATTTTTATTGGAATGCGGCATGTTATAGTAAACGACACTGCCTGCAGCGCTTGCCGCCATTAACGGCAAGCAGCCACTGATCATCATGGCGGTGCCGCAAGCGATCATTATACGCAGGCTAAAACCCAGCAGGCTTTGCAGCCTCTCTAAGGCCCAGTAATCGTCTGGCAGCGTTTTTTGCGTCATACTTCGATCCTTCGTGGGGGTAGCTTTGGCTGTAATTTGGGGCACGCATTCTGCCTTAGCTATTCTCCACATGCTGGCTGGAAAATACTACCACAGTACTGGCATCATCAGTTCTAAGAAAGAACAGTGGAGATCGACACCCGTTCAGAACATTGAAAAATGGAAACAAAAAATGAAATATCAACACATGGCAGTGACCGCAGCAGACCGTAGTTGACGCCTTATGGCCTACCAGTCCGCTCCTCTTTGGTTATTACAGCCTGGATCTACGAGAATCATAGCCAGATGAAAGCCTCAGATGTTGGCTATAATTTCGAATGAGCAAATTTCTACAGACTTTTGTCTGATAGAGAAATACCTGAACAGGAGGTTACGATGTCTAGAACCGATATAAAAACTGCAAATCCTGCTGCTTCGTGGGTCCGGGCAGCCTTACTTTTGACAGCAGTGCTGGCATTAGCCGGTTGTGCCAACATGAGCCCAACGGGCCAGCGTGCTCTGAGTGGCGGTGCTATTGGCGCTGCTGGCGGTGCGGTTTTGGGAACAGTCGCTGCGGGCAATCCTGCCGTCGGTGCTGCGGTAGGTGGTGCGGTGGGTGCGGGGGTAGGTGCTGCTCTCCCCCAAATAGAAAACAGCCTGAACGGTAATTAACCTGTTACTGCACTGAGTGTTAGGGCACCAGGCTTATTACCAGAGAGCTTGCATGCGGGTTATCAATATCAATCTATGCATGAAAGCACATTACCCATCCGGCCCATTAATATTTTTCGAGAGATATTTATGAATAACCCACAATCCCGCACGATAAAACGCACGACAATTTTTGCTGGCGTCCTTGCAGCAGCGATGTTGAGTTTAACCAGTTCATCGGCCATGGCAGCCGTTTCTTTAGGATTGGCGGTTCCCGGACTGAGCGTGCAATTGGGTACCCCTCCCGTCT
>NZ_JABELD010000088.1 GCF_018853445.1 Acidithiobacillus concretivorus | reverse complement strand
AAAGCTTTTCGGCCCACCGCCGTTTCAGGATTACTCATGTACAGGTGGCGGAGTATTTTCTCCCTTTTCCGGAGTCGGCTTTTTGAGAAACAAAATCAACGGAATCATTACCAGAAAACCGTAAAATACCAACACAAATGCGTCGAGTGTGCCGCGCATATTAGCCTGACTATAAACAACAACATTACCCAGAACCTGCCAGGTAGTCGGATTCTGGGTCATACCCGTCGCTGCCAGATATTGGTGAAACGCCGGATTGAAGGGATTGATGAACTTGCTCATCTGGTTCCAACCCACCTGCGTTTCCTGGCTCATGACGGTAGAGACGATGGCAATGCCGACACTACCACCGAGGGTTCGCATCAAATTGAAAATTCCCGATCCCTCTGCTTGTTGTGACTTTTTGAGGGTTGTAAAAGCCAGGGTAAACAGGGGAATGGTCACCAGACCGAAACCAATACCACGAATAAAGCTGGGCCAGATCACCCACGCCATACTGATATTGAGATTATAAAGTGTGGTGAGGTAGGTTCCGAAGGCGCCGATTACAATACCCACCAGCACAATATCGCGGGGATTGATGCCCTTGCCGAGCAGGCGGCCAGCCAGCATCATCGCCAGCATTGCGCCGATGCCTTGAGGCGCCATAGCCAGTCCGGCCGTAAAGGCCTCATAGTGCATCAAGGTCTCCAGCATGATGGGTAAAATCACCATGGTGCCAAACAGCGCGAGGCCAAATATGCCGATTCCCATGCTGCCAATAGCCAGATTGCGGTCTTTGAGGAGGCGCAAATCGACAACCGGATGTTTGACACTCAGGGAACGCCATACAAAAAAGAGCAGCCCAAGGATGGTAATCAAGGTCAGGATGATGATGGTTTGTGAGCTGAACCAGTCATCCTGATCGCCGAGGCTGAGAATACCTTGCAGAGACCCCAAGCCCAGGGCCATCAGTGCAAATCCGGTCCAGTCTACGGGCCTGGGGTTGGCGCTTTTGCCGCCGTCCGGCACGCTTTGCATCAGTAAAAAGGCGAGAATCCCAAAGGGAATGTTGACGTAAAACACCCAGCGCCAACTGAGAGCGTCCGTCAGGTAACCACCCAGAGTCGGTCCCAGAATCGGCCCCAGCATGATGCCCATACCGAGAATCGCCATGGCCTGACCGCGTTTATTGGCCGGATAGGCACCGAGCATGATGGTTTGTCCGACGGGTGCCAGGGACGCTCCGAAAATACCCTGAAGAAAGCGCCAGAGGACAATCTCGGTAAGGCTGTGTGATTGTCCGCATAGCGCCGAAGAAATCACGAACCCCACCACACTCCAAAGCATGATGTTGCGTTGACCGTAGCGCTCTACCAGAAGGCCGGTAAGGGGGAGCACTATGACGTTGGCCACCATATAAGCGGTGAGCACCCAGGTGATCTGATCACTATTAGCCTGTAGGGAGCCGCGCATATAAGTCAGGGCCACATTGACAATGGTGAGATCCAGAACCTGCATAACTACTGCAAGCATGACCGCCACGGTGATGACCAGACGGGATGTAGGCTGCTGTTGCGCCACCAGTTGGGCTCCTTGATGGGGTATGAGAATCTGTCAGATACCGACCGTTCGGTCAGTATAAAGAGGAATATGCTTGCTCGCAAGAGCAGCTGATAGAGCGGTTAAGTAGCAGGGAATGCCTCAAAACTGGGCGCCGGGCTGTTTTGATATGCTTCGTTGTTCAGGCCAAAAAAAACCGGCCATAAGGGGCCGGTTGCGGAGGATAAAAAGGATCAGGCAGCACGGGGAACCGCCAGATCCCGCAGATCCTGATTGTTCATGAATGCCTGTTGCAGTTCTTCATCGGAAACATCGGCAAAGCAGTAACCGGCTTCTTCCAGTTGGTAAACCAGGGCAATCATTTCAAATTCCAGTTCCATTTCCATGATCATTCTCCATCAGTAAATAAGGTATATCTAACATACATGGATATTATGACTATGTCAATATAATAAATATCTAATATACCCTACTCAGGGTTCCAAAAGATTTTCTTCGTCGGGGCTCAGCCAGCGCCATTGCCCACTGGCCAAGCTGCCCAAAAGCAAATCTCCTACGGCTACCCGAATCAGGCGTAACACTTCTGCATCGGCACCTTGCAGCAGGCGGCGTATCTGCCTATTACGCCCTTCCAGCAGGACAATTTCCAGCCATTGGGTTTTTCCCCCGCAGCGCAGCTCACGAATTTGCATGGGCAGGCATGGCTTGCCGTCCAGGCTCGAATTTTGGGCAATGTGCAGAAAAACTTCGGCACGAAGGGGGGGGCGAATTTGCACGTGATAGGTTTTGCGGACGTGCTGATCAGGATTCAGCAGAATCTGAGCCCACTCTGGATCGTTGCTGAACAGTAATAATCCGGAACTGGCCTGATCCAAACGTCCTATGGGTGCCAGCCAATGGTCGGAGGGCAGTAAATCATAAACCGTGGGCCGTCCTTTTTCATCGGCGCGGGTACTGACAACGCCTCGGGGTTTATGCAACATCAGCACCTTGCGAGCTTGTTCTTTCAGGCGTTGTCCCGCCACAGAAATCTGGTCCTGTAGCGAAAAACGGGCTTCCGGCTCGTCAATAATCTGCCCGTTGACGGTCACCTTGCCGGCACGAATCCAATCGGCAGCTATACTCCGCGAACACAGTCCGGCTTTGGACAGGAGTCTTGCCAATTCATGGCGCGCTTCTCCCGGTCTGTTGTCACTTGGGGTTAGTGAACGCTTTGGGCTATGCTTGGACGGGTATTTCATTGTTAAAGGATCTAAAGATGGCACATGAAACAATGCACGAGCCTTTGGAGTCGCTGTCCAGTGATACGCTGGATATTCATCGGGCGATATCCTCGCTGATGGAAGAATTTGAGGCGGTAGATTGGTACCAGCAGCGCGCGGATGCCTGCAATGATCTCCAGCTCAAAAAAGTGCTGGAACACAATCGGGATGAAGAAATTGAGCACGCGGCCATGGTTCTGGAGTGGTTGCGCCGTAAAATGCCGCGTCTGGATAAAGAGCTGCGTGAATATTTGTTCAAGGATGGTTCCATTACCGGTCATGAAGCTGAGGCGATGGGTCGGGAATAGCCTTGTCCATTCAGGGAATGAAGCGGGCACACAATTCATTGTAAAAATTCATTCCCTGGACGGTGGGCCGAATTATTTCGGTATCGGCATACAGTAATCCCTCGCGGCGGGCACGGCGAATCTGTGGTTCAATCAGCAGGCTGTCCAGGCCGGTGCATTCAGTAAACAGACGGCTTGAAAAACCTTCGGTCAGCCGCAGGGCATTCAGCATGAATTCAAAGGGGCGTTCTGCTGGTGGGACCGAGGTGTATTCTCCCAGGGTTTCCATATCACTGAGCGCGTCGATCATGTAACTCTCGGGTCGGCTGGGTTTACGGCTACGCCAGATGCCTTCCGCCTGGGTGATTTTGCCATGAGCTCCGGCGCCAATCCCCAGATAGTCGCCATATAGCCAGTAATTGCGGTTATGCTGACATTGCTGTCCGAGGCGGGCATGCGCGGAGATTTCGTAGCGACCCAAACCGTGATTTTCCAGTTCGCTGCGTAAAATATTTTCCATATCCGCCGCAGTATCATCGTCAGGGAGATGGGCCGGAGGATGGCTGGCAAAGGGTGTGCCGGCTTCCAGTGTGAGCTGGTAAAGTGACAAGTGGGGAGGCTGATATTGTAAAGCCGCGTCCAGGTCTGCCAACGCTTCAGCAGTACTCTGGCCGGGCAGGGCAAACATGAGATCCATATTAAAGCTGGCAAATTGCGCAGCAATGGCTTTTTCTACGGCGCGATGGGCGGCAGCAGCATCATGAATGCGTCCCAGGCGTTGCAGGTGCACATTATTGAAAGACTGAATACCCAGAGACAGACGGGTAACCCCGGCTGCACGAAAATCGGCAAATGCTGCGGCCTCAATGGCGCCGGGGTTCGCCTCCAGGGTCACCTCCATGGCAGAAAGAGGCTGCAGGCGGGCCCGGATGTCGGACAGCAGCTGGTTGATGATTTCCGGTGGAAACAGGCTG
>NZ_JABELD010000087.1 GCF_018853445.1 Acidithiobacillus concretivorus | reverse complement strand
ACGTGCTCGAAAAGCTCCCCACTTGGCCCAACAAGCGGCTCCACGAACTCTTGCCGTGGAACTGGAAAAAAACCGCATTACCCTGATGGGCGCCAATCCGCAAGGGTGGGTTGGCTGAACGTTTACGATTAATATAATAATAATCTGATGTTTTTAGGGCGGCCAGTGCCTGCGAGGCCGGTGATGCAACATTTGATGTATCATTTATCTTTTTGTTTTTATTCTGTAAAAAATAAAAATCGTTGCATGGATAAAGATTGTCACCAGATTGATTCGATTGTAATCAAACAATTATAAATTGGCATGATTTATGCTGAATTAAGTCCAGTGATTTATTATTTGAGGGGGGATGTTCATGATGGATAGTCGTTTTCTTGATGAAGCACGGGAGCTGCCTTCAAAGGTGCATGCATCTCAAGCTGGAAAATCTGGTATGACTCCTATGGAGCGGATTGTTGCCTGGTCAGTGTTCCGGACGCGTGCAGAAGCGGAAAATCTGGTTGCCCATGTACATTTGGCCCCCGGTCAGCATCTGATAGGTGGACACGGTCAGGATAGTGTGGCCCCTTTCTGGTGGGTCGGGGTACAGGTGAGTGATCTGGGGGAGTGGGGGCATAGTGCTGCCATCAATAAGCGAGGGCGGCATGGAGACTGAGCTGCTTTCGCCTTGGGCAAATGTTATCGAAAAATATCGTCACTGGACTGACGTGCTCCACGGTATGTATTTAAGTCAAAATTTTTGACGAGAGACCCGACATCCTGATAATCGCTTTTTGGTGCGGGCGTGCGTCCGCAAATTTTTGTTCACCTGTATGAGGAGGTATTACCCGTGGCAGATTTATTTTCACCCGCCTGGATGGCCCGTTTTGTTGAGGAATGGAATAAGGATCCCGAGCTTTCTGACGCTCTTGCCCAGATTGGCTTTAATTCGGTCATTGCTTATGGTTACCCGGAAGAAGACAAGCCCCGTGCTTTTCTGGTTGTACAAAATGGCAAGGCAACGGCATCGGGCGTATATACTGATCAGCCTTTGAACTGGGATATTCGCGCCCAGCATCCGCAATGGTTAAAGTGGATAGAAAAATCTCCGGGTATGACGGGGCTAGGCATGGCGTTTACCACCGGAAAAATTAAATTCAAGGTAGGGGACTACTCCAGTATGCTTAAAGATCCACGTATGGCAGGACCCTTTGTCAAAAGCTTTTCAGCGATGTCCAAAATCTAGTCCGCAAGTTAGCGACGCTGGGGCTTCTGGGTTATGCAGAAGCCCTGAATGTATTAATGTCCCAAATGGTTGTTACTGTCTTTTCCGGAAATACCCAGGCGGGACAAATGCCGCCAAAGAGTCACGCGATCAATACCCAGTTCGCGAGCGGCGGCGGCACGATTGCCTCCATGTTTATCCAGTAGCTGCAAAAGATTTTCCCGATCATAAATGGCCTCCGGATCGTTTTCTGATCGGCTGGAAGTAACGGATGACCCCAAGTGCATTCTGTCCAGGAAGTCTTTGGGGAAATCACTGTCGCTGATTTCCGGTCCGGCACTGCAGATGGCCACATATTCCATCACGTTGCGGAGTTCACGCACATTTCCCGGCCAGGGGTAATCCAGAAGCAGATGTTTGGCCGCCGAACCAAGCTTTTTCTTGTGGCCTCCCGTAGTAATTTTCAAAAAATGTTCGGCCAGGAGCATGATATCGGCGGGCCTTTCACGTAGTGCCGGTATGCGGATAGGGATCACATTTAACCGATAAAACAGGTCACTCCGAAAATCTCCACTTTCTACCAATTCCTTGAGATTGCGATTGCTGGCAGCGACCACGCGTACATCGACCTGATGGGTTTTGGTGCTGCCGACTGGTTCATAGCGCATGTCTTCCAGGACCTTCAGCAGTTTGGCTTGATGATGTTTGGGTAGTTCGCTGACTTCATCGAGGAAGAGCGTGCCACCATCTGCTGCCGCAAAACGGCCAATGCGATCAGTCACTGCTCCCGTAAAAGCGCCTTTTACGGATCCGAAAAACTCGGCTTCAAATAAATTATCGGGAATAGCAGCACAATTCACTTCCACCAGGGATTTTTTGGATCGGTTACTTTGTTGATGCAGCAAGCGGACCATCAAGCCTTTGCCAGACCCCGATTCGCCTTGAAAAATGACGCTGGCATCGGTGGCCGCGACTTGCTCAATTAATTCGAGGGCATCGCGCATGTGCGGATCATCTGTAATAAAACCCACACTGCGGGTGCCGCCCAGAATCCGCTCGGCATGACGCAATTCGGAGACATCTTCGATGAAAAAAATGCGGCGTTTATGTTGTTTGCGCTCTACCAGTCGGGTTCTGATCTGCAGGACCTTGTGATCGCCTTCGGCAACGGGAAGCGGGTGATCCCAGCGGACGCAGCCAGTTTGCGGTCGACTCACGGCATCTTCCTGACCAGCAGCAATGGCCGCTCGCACCAGTTCTTTCTGGACGCTACCTCCAGGTATGCTGCGCAGGTGCTCCAGTTGATGCGTGTTCAACAAGATTTTGGCGGCAGCATTGCAGAATTCAATTTTCCCCTGAATGTCGGTCAGCAGAATGCCGGCGTCCATGGAATCCAGTAATTCTGGTAAAACCTCGCAGAGGGTTTCCAGTTCAGTGCTCAGTGACGCCATCTTTTTCTCCTTGGCTAGCACCTCGCCATCAGGCTCAGTGGTTGCCATAAGCATTCCCCTGATTTGGATAGCCACTTTGATATTGCGGATTATATCCCGGTGGCACTCCATCATAGGCTTCTTGGCGCGGAGGGGGTAGAGGTGTTCTGGGCCCATAGTCCGGATCATTGTGATTGAAAGGCAACATGCCACTCAGAAAAGAAAATGGTGGCGTGATGTTACGGTTCAGGCTCCAGAATTCAGCCTGCATCTGCCCGGTGGCCTGTGCCATGTAGCTGGTCGAATGGGTCATCTCTGCCATATTTTGTGACATGCTGTTCATGTTGCGTTGAATGTTGGGACTCATTTTCTGGAACTGTTTGGTCATTTCATGGAGGTCATGGGACATTTCCACGGCCAGATAAAACTCATAAGCGGCCAGGACCAGAAAGGCGACGAGGGCCGCGTAGACGATCAGTCTGAGCTGGCGGTCAGAAAGGCCAGCGATATGATGCTGAGACTGCGAGTGTGTTTCCGTAGTCGGTTGTTCTGCCATGATGGTTTGTCTCCTGATGATTTAATTGGATCGTCAGCTGATAGGCTGCATTTGGATTGATTTGTGCGACGATGGGAATAAGTGTGCGGGCTCCACGCAGGTTTTTCTCCCGGATCAGATTCCGAAAGCTATGAATGTAATCATTTCCCGCCGCGTAAAATGCTCCTATCCGGTAATAAACATTGCCCTGTTCTCCATAGAGATCTGCCAGATACCGCTGGGGGGCAAGATGAATCAATTGTGCATATTCCTGAATGGCGCGCAATGGGTTGCCTTGCCAGTAGGCTTGGCGTGCCTGCATCAGCTGCTGAAGGTAGTGATGGTTCCATCCGGATTTTGGACGTAACAAATCGGATGTAACCCCGGCTTGTGCAGTGGCCATGCACACTATAAACCCGACAGACAGCAGCATAGCTGTCCATCGAGTTGATTTTGTGAAATTCACCATCAGGCAGGCGGCATCCCGGTTTCGGCTTCGGGGGCATGGGACAGCGCCTCCTGCACTTTTTGTGCTTCCGCAGGATCCAGACGTCCGAGAATAGGAATCAGCGCGGCACCATCGGCATAACGTCCGGCATGAATCAGCTGCATGGCAGCCTGACCATAAGCGTTACCCGCCTGGTGATAGTGACCTGTCATGTACAACACATTACCCATTTCGCCATAGGCAGCGGGGGAGTCAGGCGCTTCCTGAATCAAATGATGATAATCCGCAATAGCACCGGCATAGTCGTGATGCCAGAAAGCTCCGCGTGCTTGCATGAGCAACTTGGTCTGATCGGCAGTCAACGGTTTGCTGTTTTGGGTGATGGCCGCAATGCTGGGGGCACTAGTGACATGCAGGACTTTTTGCGCGGGTTTAGCGGCAGCTACCTGGGTATTATCGGGTTGATTGGCGGTGATGGCCCAAATAAACAGAATCACAATGATGACCAGCAAGATCAAAATGATCAGCGGGTATCCCCAAAAGCGACTCAAAAATCCCTCT
>NZ_JABELD010000086.1 GCF_018853445.1 Acidithiobacillus concretivorus | reverse complement strand
CTGATCGCGTTGATCAGGTGCCAGCTCCGCCGAGGGTGGCCGACTCAAAACCCGCTCGGGGATGACCACAGCAGGATGATTACGGTAGTGGGCAAGCCGATAGACCAGGGTTTTGGGAATATCCTTGATGACCGCAAAACCGCCCGCCATATCACCATATAAGGTGGCATAACCCACCGCAATTTCACTTTTATTACCGGTGGTTACCAGCAGATGCCCAAACTTGTTGGAGTAGGCCATCAACAACCCGGCACGCACCCGCGCCTGCAGGTTTTCCTCGGTGGTATCCACTGGGCGTCCCGCAAACAGCGGCGCCAAGGCCTGCAAATACGTCTGGAAAACCGGTTCGATGGAAACCAGATCGTAAGAAACTCCCAGACTCTGCGCCTCGGCAATGGCATCTTCAACGCTCATTTCGGCGGTATAACGGGAGGGCATAATAAGAGCATGCACCTGCTCCGCACCCAAAGCATCCACAGCTATTGCCAGGGTCAAGGCTGAATCCACCCCACCCGAAAGGCCCAGCACAATACCCGAAAAATGATTTTTACGCACATAATCGCGGACCCCCAGAGTCAGGACCGCATAAACCTCGGCTTCCGTATCGGCTGCCGCAATGAGCGCTGTATCAGCTTTTACCTGCAAACCCTGAGTGGTTTTTTCAAAATCCGTCAGAATGACCGCCGTTTCGCAAAGTGGCCCTCGGGCCACCAACCGGCCCTGTGCATCCACCACAAACGAGCGACCGTCAAAAACCAACTCATCCTGACCACCCACCAGGTTCGCATAACAGATGGGCATTTGTGTTTGCGTCGCCAGCGCTGCCAGCCGACCTTCCCGTTCCCCTTGCTTGTGCCGGTGGTAAGGAGAAGCATTGAGAACCACAAGCAACTCCGCGCCTTGATCTCTGGAGGCTTGAGCTACTTCGGGACCACACCAGACATCTTCACAAATAGCCACAGCGCAGGACACTCCCGCACAGTCAAAAGTCAGGGGCTGGGTACCCGGCGTAAAGTAACGCAGCTCATCAAATACGGCATAATTGGGCAGACAGTGCTTGTGGTAAACCGCTTCTATCTGACCATTTCGCAACAAGCTGGCACTATTATAAAGACACGTGTTGACGCGCTGGGGATGCCCCAACAACAAGGGTAAAGGCGTTTGCGCTGCCAAAGTTTTTACCGCCGCTTCGCAGGCCTGCACAAAGTCTTCACGCAACAGCAGATCTTCGGGAGGATAACCGCATAAAGCCAGCTCCGGGGTTACCAGCAAGTCAGCAGCCGCAGCTTTTGCCTCCTGTGCTGCCGTCAGAATCAATGCCACATTCCGGTCGATGTCACCGACCCAAACATTGCACTGCGCCAGAGCGACGCGCATTAACGGCTCAACAAAGCTGCGGCGCGCGTACCCAACTCGGCCGGAGAATGCACACAATGCACGCCTGCCGCCTCCAGAACCGCATATTTTGCCGCAGCAGTTCCGGCATTGCCGTCAATAATCGCGCCGGCATGCCCCATACGCTTGCCCTTCGGCGCTGTTGATCCAGCAATAAAAGCTACCACCGGCTTGCTGACGCTGGACTGAATATAGTGGGCTGCTTCTTCTTCCATGCGCCCGCCGATTTCGCCAACCATGATAATCAGCTCGGTTTGTGGATCGGCCTCAAAGAGCGCCAGCACCTCGACAAAACTCATGCCAATCAGTGGATCGCCGCCAATACCGACACAGGTACTCTGGCCGAGACCCAGGCGGGTGGTCTGCTCAACCGCCTCGTAGGTCAGGGTACCAGAACGGGAGACAATGCCGACTTTACCCGGACGATGGATGGAACCCGGCATAATTCCGATTTTTGACTGTCCGGGAGTGATAATACCGGGACAGTTGGGACCAATCAGACGCGCCGTCGAGCCCGCCAGATAGTGTTTCACCATTAACATGTCATGCACCGGGATTCCCTCGGTAATGCAGACAATCAGCTCAATGCCTGCCGCAGCCGCTTCAATAATGGCATCGGCCGCAAAGGGAGAAGGTACATAAATCACACTGGCTTCGGCGCCGGTTTCCTGCACCGCATCAGCGACTGTATTAAAAACCGGTAAATCCAGATGGTGGCTACCCCCTTTTCCGGGTGTAACCCCGCCAACCATGCGGGAGCCGTAAGCCAAGGCCTGCTGCGAATGAAAAGTTCCCTGCTTGCCGGTAAATCCCTGGCAGATAATACGGGTGTTCTGAGACAGCAATATGCTCATATATGCACCAAAACAAGAAGTAACAGTAGTATAATGGCTGCTTCGCCCAGCAATAAAAGCAGTATGTAAGGATTACGCCGGACCACGGGCCGGGCATGATTCACATCGCTACGCAGTGCTGCAAGCTCTTGGCGGAGACGCTCCAGATCATCTACCTGAGCCACCGTTTTCAGTCGCTCGTCCAGAATCTGATCCAGAAGCACCGCCATTTCCGCCATGCGCTCGGCAGATTTTTGATCTGCACCACGTTTTACATAGGCATCGGCCAAGCGTGAAATCAAGGGACCGGAATTACGCAATACCGGCCACAATCGCTGCAACCAGAAAATATTGATGGACACCTTAGCCCTGAGCGGCAGCCACCGCTTTCACAGCGGCATCCGTCAGGCCATCGGCAGAAATCAAAGACAGGCCACTTTCTCTCAGCAATGCCATTCCTTCCTCCTTGCGAGTCCCTTCCAGGCGTACCACTACCGGCAGATGGATGCCCACCTCGGCTGCGGCCTGAATAATACCTTCTGCCAGCAAATCACAACGGGTGATGCCGCCAAAAATATTGACGAGAATAGCTTTGACCCGGGTATCGGACAAAATCAGTTTAAAAGCCTGGGTGACCTTGTCTGCCGCCGCACCACCACCGACATCGAGAAAGTTGGCGGGTTCCCCACCATGCAGCTTGATCATGTCCATGGTCGCCATAGCCAGTCCGGCACCATTGACCATACAGCCGATATTCCCTTCCAGGGAAATATAGTTGAGTCCAAACTGTCTGGCGACAATTTCCCGACCATCCTGCTGGGTGGAATCAAACAATTCGTCAGATTCGGGGTGTCGGTACAAGGCATTGTCATCCATAACCAGCTTGGCATCCAGCGCCAGCAGACGGCCATCGCTGGTGACCGCCAGCGGGTTGATTTCGACCATCAGGGAATCCAGCTTTTGAGCAAGACGATACATACCCTGCATGATGCGGGTCAGCTGCTGCACCTGACTGGTATCCAGACCCAACTCAAATCCGAGCTGCCGGGCCTGAAAGGGCAAAAATCCGGTGCTGGGATTAACAACCAGCTTTTTCAAGGCGTCCGGCCGGGTTGCAGCCAGTTCCTCAATATTCATGCCGCCTTCCTGGGTCGCGAGAAAGGTAATTCTGGCCTGCCCCCGGTCCACCATCAGCGCCAAATATAATTCGCGGGCAATACTGCTCGGTTCCTCAATCAGCAAAGCCGCCACATGCTGGCCTTGCGCACCGGTCTGGGCGGTAACTAATCGTTTTCCAAGCAATTCCTGGGCGGCTTTTTCCACTTCGGCAATACTGTGAACTACCCGCACCCCACCGGCTTTGCCCCGGCCTCCGGCATGCACCTGGGCTTTCACCACCCAGGCCGAACTACCCAGTTCACGCGCCTGATTCACGGCTTCACGCACCGAAAAAGCGGGAATGGCGCGAGGGACCGGAACCCCCTCTTCGGCCAACAAACGCTTGGCCTGATACTCATGCAGATTCATGAAAATTCCTTTAAAAACGGCGGATCAGCGCTGCCGTAAAATCTGTGGTGCTCAGTGCCGGCACATCACCCCGCAAGGCCGCCAAATCACCAGTGACGTCACCGGCGGCAATGGCGGCATTCATGGCCGCCACAATCGCCTGCGCAGCTTCTCCCCAGCCCAGATGCTCCAGCATCATGACGGCCGACAAAATCAGCGAGCTGGGATTGGCCTTGCCCTGTCCGGCAATATCGGGTGCCGTACCATGGGTGGCTTCAAAAATCGCGTGCGTATCAGAAAGGTTGGCACCGGGTGCCATGCCAATACCCCCTACTTCTGCGGCCAGCGCATCAGAAACATAGTCACCGTTCAAATTCAGCGTGGCAACTACTGAGTAATCTTCCGGACGCAGCAAAATCTGCTGCAGAAAATTATCGGCAATCACATCCTTGATGATTAGCTTCCCGTCGGCAATGGCCTGCTGCTCGGCTTTTTGCCCTGCCGCCTTACCTTCTGCCAGGCTGATGGCGGCTTTTTGCCTCCAGGTAAATACCCGTCCGGCGAACTCCCGTTCCGCCAGGGCATAACCCCAGTCACGAAAACCACCTTCGGTGAATTTCATGATATTACCCTTATGGACCAGACTGACAGAGGGCTTACCATGCTCTAGTGCGTATTGAATGGTACGCCGGATCAGACGTTCTGAACCTTCCGTGGATACGGGTTTGATGCCGATGGCAGAGCTGTCGGGAAAGCGGATTTTTGTAACGCCCATTTCTTCCCGCAGAAAACGGATGACTTTTTCCGCTTCGGGACTACCCGCAGGCCATTCAATACCGGCGTAAATGTCTTCGGAGTTTTCGCGAAAAATGACCATATCCACTTTTTCCGGATGCCGCATGGGGCTGGGCGTCCCCTCAAAATAGCGCACCGGCCGTAGACACACATACAAATCGAGATCCTGACGCAGAGCCACATTCAGGCTACGAATCCCCCCGCCCACCGGAGTTTCCAGAGGACCTTTGATGGCGACTTTATATTCCCGAATGGCGGCCATGGTCTCATCGGGCAAATACTGCCCTTCACCATACAGTTGCACGGCTTTCTGACCGGCAAACAACTCCATCCAGGCAATCTGCCGCTGTCCTCCATAGACCTTGGCCAATGCCGCATCCACCACACTGCGCATGGCCGGGGTCACATCACAACCAATTCCGTCGCCTTCAATGAAGGGAATAATGGGTTGATCAGGCACCTGCAACACCCCATTCTGAAGTGTTAAGGGGCTGCCTGTTGCGGGTTTCTGAATATGGGTCGTCATGACACCTGCTCCAGTTGTTCGCTCGCCCAGGACAAGGCACCGCCCTTCAAAATCAATTCCAGATCACGGGCGCTGGCAAGTTGCGGCATCACCTCAATATCCAGCCCCTGAGTCTCATCGCGCAACATCAGGGGTTTTCCCAGAGCCAGTCCCGACAGATCGAGGCCCAGCTGATCACCCGCCTGCACCTTGGCGTAATCTTCAGCATGCACAAAAGTGAGTGGCAATATCCCGAAATTAATCAGATTGGCGAGATGAATCCGGGCAAAGGACTGTACCAACACCCCCCGAACGCCCAGATAGCGCGGTGCCAGCGCAGCATGTTCGCGGCTGGACCCCTGACCATAATTATGACCCGCCACAATAAAACCGCCGCCAGATGCCTTGGCCCGACTCGGGAAGGTTTCATCCACCATATGAAAAACAAATTCGGAGATTGCGGGCAGATTGGAGCGCAACGGTAGCACCTTGGCACCCGCCGGCATAATATGATCGGTCGTGATATCGTCTTCGAGACGAATCAGCACCTCGCCGGCCAGATGCGCGGGCGCGGCCTTACCTGCCGGCAGTTTAGCAATATTCGGACCACGAATAATTTCAACCTCCGTGCCCGCAGGCGCAGGGGCCAGCACCATGCGATCATCCACCAGAAATTGTCCGGGTAAATCGACGTGAATAGGTGCCAGGCCCAAATCGCGGGGATCAGTAATCTCGCCGGTCAGGGCGCAGGCCGCGCAGGTTTCCGGACTCGCCAGATAGACCTCGGCGTTTTTGGTGCCAGAACGCCCGTAGAAATTACGATTGAAGGAGCGTACGGAAACCCCCTGGGTGGGTGGTGCAAAACCCATCCCGATGCAGGGTCCACAGGCAGATTCTAGAATACGTGATCCGGCGCCAATAAAGTCCAGCAACCCGCCATCCTTGGTGACCATTTCCATGACCTGACGAGAACCTGGAGAAACCCCCAGACTGACCCCATCCGCAACCACCTTGCCCTTAAGCATCTGCGCGACGGTCATCAGGTCGGTGTAGGATGAATTGGTACAGGAACCGATGGCCACCTGGGCCACCTTGGTTCCGGCCACTTCCCGCACTTTTTTGACATTATCCGGGCTATGCGGGCAGGCAATCAGTGGTTCCAGCGTATCCAGGTTGATTTCGAGCACTTCGTCGTAACTCGCATCCGCATCAGCCACCCACTCGGACCAGGTCGCTCCACGTCCCTGGGCAGCAAGATAGTCCTGGGTCACGCCATCACTGGGGAAAACACTGGTGGTGGCTCCCAGTTCCGCCCCCATATTGGTGATGGTCGCCCGCGCAGGGACACTCAAATGCTCCACCCCCGGGCCGAAGTACTCAAACACCTTGCCCACCCCGCCTTTGACGGTTTTCAGCCGCAATACTTCAAGAATAATGTCCTTGGCACTGACAAAGGGCTGCAATTTTCCCGTCAGTTTGACGCCCACCACTTCCGGCATATTCAGGTTGAAGGGCAAACCACCCATGGCCAGGGCAATGTCCAGCCCGCCCGCGCCAATAGCCAGCATTCCAGCACCGCCAGAAGTCGGCGTATGGGAATCCGAACCCAACAAGGTACCACCCGGCTTGGAAAACCGTTCGAGATGCACCTGATGACAAATACCATTGCCCGGCCGACTGAAATGGACCCCGTATTTCGCGGCAAAGCTCTGCAGAAAGCGGTGATCGTCCGCATTTTCAAAGCCGGACTGCAGCATATTATGATCGACATAGGAAACAGACAGTTCAGTCCGTACCCGAGGCAGACCCAAGGCCTCAAACTGCAAATAGGCCATGGTTCCAGTGGCATCCTGGGTGAGCGTCTGATCAATACGGATAGCTATCGGACTTCCCGCCTTGAGGGTGCCACTTACCAAGTGCGCGGCAATAATTTTCTGGGTGACGTTCATAGCCATGAGCTGATCTCCTGAGCTGGAAAATACGATCGGGAACTGCGCTTGACTCCATCATCGCAAATGAACCGCCTGACGCCAAGTATCAGCAGCTGCTAAAATCCCTGAAAACTGAAAGGATGCGCGTAGATCACCCCAACCAAATTGCTTGGGACTGCGCTCAGACCGCCGCAAGCCAGCTGCGCGCATGGCGGATACGGGCAAGCGTCTCATCTTTTCCCAACAGCGCCAGGGTGCCATCAATAGGCGGAGAAACCGCTCGCCCGGCCACAACAACCCGTAAGGGCTGGGCGATTTTTCCCATTTTTCCCTCGGCATGACTGACTGCCAACTCCTGAATGGCACTGTGAATAGCCGCCGCCGTCCAGACCGGCAAGGCCTCCAGATGCTGGAGGAGACTCTCCAGCAAAGCGCCCTGACCATGAAGATGTTTTTCTACATCCTTGACCTCACCTGTCACTGGCGCCAGATAAAACATGCTGGCGGCCCCGGCCATTTCTACCAGGGTCTTGGCGCGCTCCTGTAATAAGGCGACGACCGCAGACAAGTCCGGACCTTGGGCCAGACTCGCCTCGGTGATGCCGTGGGCGTCCAGATATGGTCGTAAATGCCGAGCCAGGCCCTCGGGACTCAGCCGTTGCATGTGCTGGGCATTAATCCACAACAGTTTTTCCGGATTAAACGCCGAGGCCGCTTTATTGACGGTATCAATCTGAAAAAACTCAATCATTTGTTCGCGACTGAATATTTCTTCGTCACCATGCGACCAGCCCAGCCGAATCAGAAAATTCAGCAGGGCATCCGGCAAAAATCCCTGCTCCCGATATTCCAGCACGCTGACCGCACCGTGCCGTTTAGAAAGTTTCTGCTTGTCCGGCCCGAGAATCATCGGCACATGGGCGTAAATCGGCAGATCTGCACCCAAAGCCTGCAAAATCTGCATTTGTCTGGGGGTGTTATTGAGATGATCATCGCCCCGGATAACATGGGTAATGCCCATGTCCCAGTCGTCCACCACCACACAGAAATTGTATGTAGGGGTTCCATCAGAGCGGGCGATAATCAGATCATCCAGCTCGCTGTTCTGAAAGCTGACCCGACCATGAATCAGGTCTTCTACCACCGTTTCGCCCGTGTCCGGACTGCGAAAACGGATAACTGGTGCCACCCCTTCACGGACGGTACTGCGTGTCCGGCAACGCCCGTCATAACGGGGCTTTTCGCCGCGCGTGCGTTGCTCTTCACGCATGGCATCAACTTCTTCACGGCTGCAATAACAGTAATAGGCAGTCCCTGCTGCCAACATCTGCGCCAGCACTTCTCGATAACGATCCATGCGTTGTGTCTGATAAAAAGGGCCTTCGTCCCAATTGAGCCCCAGCCAGGCCATACCCTCAAGAATGGCCGCCGTCGCTTCAGGCGTAGAGCGCTCCAGATCCGTATCTTCAATGCGCAGCACAAAACGCCCCCCCTGGCGGCGGGCATGTAACCACGAATACAGCGCGGTGCGGACACCCCCAATATGTAAATAACCAGTAGGACTTGGCGCAAAACGGGTACGAACAGACATGAGCAATCAACCTGCAGCAGTAAACCTAGAGTCAAATGATAACAGGCACGCTCTGGCTTCGGTATCCTTGTAAACAATCCGATACGTTCCAAATATCAGCTCCCTGATGCGAGGCGATCCCACCTCAGGAACCATACGTCCACTTTTAGGGAAATCAGCTAACTGTTCTACTGTGGCGAATAAATCATTAACCCACCGTACCGCAGCATCTGGGTTGTCTCCTGCAATATACCGAGCGGTATCCTCAACACGCTCCAGCGCAAGCGGGGACAAAACAATTTTCATCTGGCCAGCCTGCTCAAAACCCGAACCTTCGCTTCTTCATGCGCAATACCGTCCCCAGAAGCAATCTGCTCCTCTGCCCTGTACACTTCTTCGCCTGGCGCCGAGCAAGGTGCTCAACTGAAGGAACTTAACGTGTAGTTAAGGGGTGCGCCGCTTTTGGCGCGTCCTGCTCGAACGATGGGTTGGGCATCGCTGATCGAAGTGACACTGCGTACTACTTCCGTTGCAACCAGTAGCCGGGACGACGCCTGTGATGCGCCACGGCGAGAATTCGAATCTCCTCTGCGGTGACCTGATAGATGATGCTATACGGGAATCGACGGAAAATATATCGCCGGCGCTTGCTTCGGAACACTGCACCAAGTAGAGGGTTGTCCAGAATGAGATTGGCCGTTCGTTCAAACTCAGCCACAAGCGCGAGACCAAGCTCGACACCCGCCTTCAGCGTATAGAATGCTGCCGCGTCATGCAGTTCAGCAAGCGCCGGTGGAGCAACGACGAGCTTCACTTCAGCGCTGCACGGACCTGTGCCAGAGCGTCAGCAATTGGAATGACTTGCAACACTCCACTTTCGATGTCAGCAATTCTGCGCTCGGTTTCGGCGGCCCACGCTTCCTCAATCTCGGTATCTTCGTCAAGACTAGCGAGCAATAGTTGAGCGAAAGCTGCGCGCTCTCCTGCAGTTAGTTTCAGGGCTTCGGCTTCGAGCAATTCGAGTTGATTTCCCATGACTAATTTCTCCGTAAAGATAATATCAAAGTTATACCGCGAGGTTTGTGCCGAGTGAAGGGGAAATGTCCAACGAGATGTCCAACGCCTGAATAAAGCCCGGTTCAGCGAACTCTTGGATGCTTGTATGTCCGAGGGGCCGCAGCTTGTGACAAAGCGCGGAACTGAAGCTGCGATTCTGGTTGATATTTCCGAGTGGCGTCGACTGAAGGAAGCGGCGAGGCCAAGCCTGAAGGATCTCCTCTTGGCTCCTGCTGTGCGCGGCGAGCTTCATATTCCAGCCCGCAGGTCGGCAAGGCGCCGCCCGCTGGAAGGGCTGAGCTGATGTTCCTGCTCGACACCGATATTATCTCTGAGTTGCGAAGGCCGAAGCCCCATGGGGGTGTTCTCGCTTGGATTGAGCAGATGTCGGACGTGGAACTGCATCTTGCGGCGGTCACGATTGGCGAGATTCAAGCCGGAATTGAGATCACCAAGGAGCAGGACAAGGTAAAGGCTGAGGAGCTAACGGCCTGGCTTGATCAAGTGGCCGGTGCCTACAACGTACTTCCCATGGATGGTGCTGTTTTCCGGGAATGGGCGCGACTTATGCATCGGAAGTCTGAGACGTTGTACGAGGATGCGATGATCGCGGCGACAGCGAGAGTGCATGGGCTGACGAGGGTGCAGGCCAGTGCAGCGCCTTGTTAGCTGATTTTATAGACCGCAGATCGATGGCCAACTTTGACTACCATAACTACAAGCTCGTTTTCATGGATTTCATAGACGATTCGGTAAACCCCTTGTCGAACCCGATACCGTTCTTGTGCAGAAAGCTTTATGCACCCTTCTCCACGTGGATCAACACGCAAAGCCTCAATCCGTTGCAGAATACTGGCAACATCCCTATTTGGGATGTCCCGCAGATCTTTAGCGACAGATTTCTTGAATACGAGATCATAACTTGCCATGCGATCTCAGATCTTTAAGCAGGGCTTCGTAGCTCAGCGTAGGCTCTTCTGCGCGTTCTTCGAACGTACTCAAATCCTCAACATCTTCGCGCAGGGCTAACCGCACTGCCTCATTTACCACCTCAGAAACCGATTGGTGTGTATTTGCGGCTTTCACGCGCAAGGCAAGATGGATGTCGGGATTAAAGTAAATCGTTGATCTTTTTGACATTTCACTCATAAAAGGCACCTCAAAAATTCATATTAATGCTATGACGTTAAAGCGTCAACTGGCACTTTTATGCAGCTAACGTTCAAGGTAAGGGGCGCGCCGTAGGCGCGTCCCGCTTGACCGCTGTGTTAGTCGCTGGAACGACCGCCATGAGCGGGAATGCTGAAGGATTGCGAATGGACTCGACAGACAAGTCGATGTCCAGAGACGGCCAGTACAGATGGTTTTGGGTCGGCCATTCGACCAGACAAAGCTGCTCAATAGTTGCACCGCGAAACCACGGAAAGCTGGCGAAAGGCAAAAAGAGTTCTTCGTCGGTAAGCAACAGCCAAAAGCCGTGCTGCGACACATGGCTGACTTCAGCTTGGGAAGTGCGTATTCCAGGCATGGGTAATTTCCTCCAAGTGAACAGCGACTATATTTTGGGCTTCCTTAATTTGCTTGGACGAAAGCCCGGTACTCGTTGCCAGCCCCAATTCCGGCGTTAGCCAGAACTTGGCTTCGCCGTCGGGATGATTGACGTGTACATGCATTCTTGACTCCTCCCGTGAGAAGAAAAAGAAACGAAAACTGCCCTCTCGAAAAATCGTCGGTGCCATGTCAGGATTTTAGCGCCTAACGCCTGCCGTCACCGGAGGCAAAGCCGGAGCGAAGCGGAGGTTTTGGCATCCGGTGCACGGCTTGGTTATGCAGCATGTAGCGGCTTGATTCGATCCACTTCTTCCTTCACCGACTTCGCAGCATTCCAAAGATCAACAGACCGCTGTGCATTCAGCCAGAATTCTGGCGAGTTACCAAACAAGCGAGCCAGCCGGAGCGCCATTTCAGGGCTAACAGCACGACGTTCGCGCAATAATTCATAAACTGACTGACGAGAGACACCCAAAGATTCGGCCAACCCCGAAACCGTCAGTCCATAATCCGGAAGAAAATCCTCCCTCAGCATTTCGCCGGGATGTGTGGGTTTGCGTTGCATACCGGTCGTATTAAGAATAGTCATATCATCACCTCACTCAGTGGTAGTCACAAACTTCGACTTCATACGCATCGGCACCTTCAAAACGAAAACAGATACGCCACTGATCATTGATTGAAATTGCATGCTGCCCCTGCCTGTTTCCCGACAGTGGATGAAGGCGATTACCGGGTGGCACTTTCAAATCCTCAAGCTGTTCGGCCAGATCCACGTATTCAAGCTTTCTAGCAGACCTCGGTGCAACATCCGCAGGAAATGTCTTTGACTGCCCCTTGGAGTAGAGCTCTTGGGTTAGTTTGTCAGCAAAAGATTGATCATGGGGACAGGTGTACTCTGTCACGTTACACTTGTCAATGTGTCATAGAAGCGGCTGCATAACGTAGTGCTAACCGGCGCTGACAAAACGATAGTCGATTACAGAGCGTTTTGGAAAGCCGGTTTTTGCTCATGGTCATGAATTTTCTTGTCAAGGGGATTTTTCTACAGCCTCAACGTCTGAATTCACCGGCTGGCTGCGCTTTTCGGCCAGTCCGGTGGAATGATGGGTTCGGCGTCATAGCATCAGAGCGACGGGCCGGTTTCACGGCTCGCATGCCAGAAAGCGACAACATCAAGAAACTTTCCGCGAACGCGGTAGTAGACAAAGTATTGAACTCGGATCAATTACAGTCTGCGAACAATGTCGGGGCGCTTTGTTTCAACTCTGGTGCCGATGCCGGGTTCTTCAACGAGCAAGGCCAAGGCGGCCTCTAAATCTTTACGAATTGCACTGGGGGCGGCTGGCCGATTTTCGGCCCACCATTCAGCCGCTCGTTCAATTTCCCGTTGCGCGCGGGGCTTGATTTGTGCAACGAGAGCCAAGATCAGCCAAATCGTCTAAGCCGGGCAAACAACTCCTCGGCGGAAATACCTTCCTCGCGATCAGCTTCATCAAGCGCATCAATTAGCTGAGCTTCCTGTTGGGGCGGGAGCCTTACAGCCACCTCATCACCCCGCGCAAGGACGGTCACGGTCATTCCCTCTGGAAGAGAGAGACCGTCCACGACGACCTTGCCGCTAACTATGGATCCTGAAGCGATTTGCATGGTGTGATACTACTCCACTGCAAGCGGAAGGTGCAACCAGATGCCAGGCCGACACCAGACGCCGAACGTTCGAGTTCAGGGGCCTGGCGCGGCTTTATGCGACAGGTCCCCTGGAACGAAGGGTTCGGCGTCTGGTGGAGCACAAAAGCAAAGGCCCCACCTTTCGGTAGGGCCTGTAGACGCCACACTGGATTGCAATCTCCGCTGTGTAACGGCCTCACGAGGAGGACTTCAGCCCGATGCGTGAGCAGAGCGGGTAAAGAGGAACTATATGCAATCAAAGGTATGAAGTCAAGCGAGGCAAACCAAGACCATGAAGAACGGCCTCTTGAATTTTCAGCAAATCTGCAGGATCGATAACGCGCACATCGTAATTTCTCTTGCCAGAGGCATCTTTGCCGTCGAATGGCAGATGGAGTCTGCTAAACGCCACCGTGTAAAGCATGTCAGCTTTCACCCAATGGAAAGCCGCGTTGTATGGGGCCGGAAGCACTGGTGTTACATGAAGCTTGAAGTGATACGGGCAAATTGGATCGGGCGGCGTGGTGCTCAGCGGAACAACCGTACAAAGCCCGCTACGCTTACGCAAACGAGGAGAAACGACGACAGCAGGACGACGCTTGACCATCTCCGGGGGAATAAATCCGGTGAAGTCGCAAATGACAATGGTCCCCTGCTCAGGGTGAAATTGGATAGCCACGATTTATTTTATAGGCATAAGCGCGAAGGGGCAACGAACTTAGACGCCGAACGCCTGAATTAAGCCGAGCCGCGAAGCGGCTTCGGCTTGAATGAATTTGTTGGACGAAGCCGCTACGCGGAGGAGTCGCCTGCTGCGGCGCCACGAATTATTCTGCACATTCTCCCCCTCAATGCTGAGGGATTGATTCTGCAATATTTCGTGAGGACAAACCAGCATGAAGACTCCCACCGCCGATCACTTTGAGCGGCAATACCAGACGCATCTCAAGCACCTCAAGCTTAAAGGCCTGCAACCCAAGACCATCGAGGCATACGCCCGCGCCATCCGCCGCATCGGCAACTACTTTGATCATCAGATTGACGCGTTGACCGCAGCGCAACTCACCGATTACTTCACCGATCTGGTGGCATCGCACTCCTGGAGTTCGGTCAAGCTCGACCTGTCCGGGCTGAAGTTCTACTACGCGCACGTCTTGCGCCAGCCCTGGGTCGCGCCCGGTCTGATCAAGCCACCCAGGAGCCAACGCTTGCCGGACATCGTCACGGTCGACGAGGCCCGGCGGCTGTTCGCAGCCACCCGCGTCGTCAGTTACCGGGTGTTCTACTTCACCCTCTACAGCCTGGGGCGGCTACCTGTTCAACCACAAGGCGCTGGCCAAGGTGTTCCGGGCGAAGCTGCTGGCGAGCATCGAAGCGGCTGGATTGACCTTGCCAGATCATTACCCCATGGCATGGGTGGTGGATTGCAAATCCGTGGGCACCGGCGAGAAGGCGCTCATCTATCTGGGACGCTATCTTTACCGGGGCGTCATCGCCGAGAAAGACATCCTCGCCTGCACCGCCAGCCAGGTCAGCTTCCGTTATCGCAACGGCAAGACCATGAAGCTGGAACGGCGCACCATGTCCGGCGCGCAGTTCCTCTGGCTGGTGTTGCAGCATGTGCTGCCCAAGGGATTCAGGCGTGCGCGCAACTTCGGCTTTCTGCATCCCAACTGCAAGCACTTGATCGCCTTGCTGCAGGTGATGCTCAGGCGCGCTCCGGGCCGGGCAGCGGCATGGGTCAAGCCGCGCGCACCCATTCTCTGCGCTTGCTGCGGTGCGGTGATGATGATCGTGCGAACGCGGATTCGGTCGGGGTATTCAGAGGGCATGCCACCGCCCATGGCTCCCGAGGGAGTGCATTGACCATGTAAGCGCCACGCCCTTCGGCAGACATCGGGAGCCAGCACCCGCAAGCTGAGGCACCGGCTTGCCTTGAATCTGGGCCATTCGCAGCAGCATCGACCGGCCAACTAATAAAACGGACATCGGCTACCGCAGCGGCAGGCACGAAGCGGGTGGAATAGCCCACATCCTCCTAGTGAAACTCCAAATCGGAGTACTTCCCAAATATATATTTCCTGTGCAGCCCGATCGGCGCGCAGAACCGGGCTCGTCCAACAAACGGTTCAGATCGTGGCTTCGCACGATCTAACCTTATTCGTTAGGCATCGCGTTTGCCAAGCTAGCGGAGGCGATCAAGAAGGACTCCAGCGCGGCATGCAGCAGCATCGAACTCCTGGATGATGGCCTCAACTTCGGGTCTTAGCCACTTCATATCCGGCAACGGCTTGGTGATCTTGGTTTGGTAGGCGAGGATCTGCGATCCGTCAGTGTCGGTGATGGGGTGGGCGTGAATCAGGGCATTTCTCTTGACTATCAACATCTCAAACTCGTCACAGCAGGCTTGAAGTTCTGTCTGGGTCACTTTGGCAAACGATACGAGCGGGCTGTTAATCGTGTTCTGCAACTCTTGGCGCACATTGCCCGAAGTCATAGAGCCACCGCGGCTGTACTTTCAAACGAAGCCACTCTGAAGGTAATCGATGACGTAAATGATGGTCCATTCATAGTAGGCGAAGACATACACCGCCTTGCCGACCAGTGCAGCGTATGAATCATCAACCGGGACACGCGTAGACGAGTGATGTGCCATGAGATGCCTAACGCCTGCCTTCAGCCGCGTCCCTGACGACGCGAAGCGGCGGCAGGGACGTCGGCTGGAAGGCACGGTTATGAGCCATTGGTAACTGCACTCATGACCGTCTGAAATAGTTCATCCGCTCTATTCGTTGATCCTATGGCTCCTCGCTCTCGCGCCATCTTCTTGTGCTCTGGCAGATTTGACGCTGCGTAGATGATGAATGGTGTCTGATCACCCATCGAACGGAGTTTCTCAAGAAGGACGTAGCCTTCCTGCGGCCCTTCCTTCCTGCCCATGTCAGAAATGATCGCTGCAAATTTGTTTGTCTTGAGAAGCTCAAGTGCCTCATCGGTTGACAATGCCAAAGAGAACTCAATGCCCTGAGCCTCGAAAGCCTGCCTCTCATAGACGTTGTTCTCTGGTCGATCATCGACCCAGAGAATGCGATTCCGCCACTTCTCATGTTTTAGCTGCCGTGGGACGTTCGATACGACATTGACGATCTCTCGGAGTTGCGTTTCTGTTACCCCTGCACTATTTTCGGGCTGTTTGGCAGATGCGGCCCCCAGTGATGCCGCCGAGGCCATTTGAGCCTTGATGTAGTTGTCCTCGTTCTTGAAGTCTGATGGGCCGTACAGCTTGTTGTGGTGCTTTGCAACAAGCCAAAGGAATCCAACAAAAACGAGAACGGGAAAGAAGACCATGAAGTAGATCAGGGGAACCACATGCTCCGATAGGCCAGAGCCAAGCCCCACTACGAGAGACGCAAATCCGTACACAAGGACGATGAACAGCGCAATGATGCCCAGCGGGCTTTTCGTAAAGCCCAGGGCCGACTCAGCGAACTTTCCCGTTTCCATCGCAGCTCTCTTTATGGCTCATAACGTTGGAGCTAACCGACGGCTGGCGGCCGTAGGCCGGGAGCCGTCCGGTTGAGCGACGGGTTAAACCCCACAGGGGACAGCACGACAAGCCGCCCGTCTATGCCCGGAACAACTGCGTCAAGTCTCTCCATATCGCTCGGGGCGTCAGGCAAGAACAACAGGATGCCATCCTTGATGCCCCCAATCAGCAAGTAATGCTCTACCTGTGCGACCGCATTCGCATAACTTTGCTTCATCAGTCGCCGCTTGAGCTCAACGACGACTTTTTCTGCACCGCGCGATACCAGCAAATCCGCGCGGAAGGACTTTTCTGCATTCAAGCGGGCTTCCGTCTGGACAGCGAGCTCCGGCGCCGCCGATGACAGGAAACCATGAAGCGCGCCTACCACTTGCGACTCGGTTGCCTTTCCTGATGACGACAACGAGGGCAGGTGAATTGCACAGAACTGATTTAGTAGCTCGGTAACTCTGACCAGCAGACCGGCGTTCAAGGTTTGGGCAAGGCTCGCTTCGAGGGCTGCCTTCTGCGCTTCGGCCTCTGCCTGTGACCTTGTGTAGGCGAGCCGCTCAGCAATCTGATCGAGGAGGAGGCAAGCGAAAGCAGATACGGAAACAATGGCTAGAAATGCTTCGCTTTCGTCAAAGTCCAGCTTGTAGTCATGAGCCGATGGGTTCCGCCACTCCGTTCGGTACGTAGTTAGTTGGCTAAGCACCCTACTTCGGAAGATGTTGTTCTGCTCCAGATAATTTTCAATATCAAAGGGACGCTTCTTTGCTGGATCGTGGCCAGCGAGGACTCGATAGGCCTCCTTGACACTGCCCTCGAACGCTTGGTTTGTCCGATATATCGCGTCGGTGAAGGCGGTGTCGTCGTCAATCTCTTGTCCGCGTGATAGATGGCGGAAGGCGGTCTCAATATGCAGCAAGACTGCCTTTAATCCAGGGACGTACTCGCCGTCCTCCAGCACGTCGATCTTCTTTCGTAGTGTGTCAACGAGGTCCATGTTTCTTGGGGTCTAACGTTTGAATTCACCGGACTGCGCGGCTTTTCGCGCAGTCCGGTGGAATGATGGGTTAGCCATTGAGTTTCGCGAGCACATATTGCGCTGGAGAGTCTTCAATGCCTTTGCAAAAGTGCTTTACGTTCTTGTTGAACTCGTCAGCCTTGTTCTGCAGATGCAATTTGAATTCCTTAAGAGAATCATCGATTCGATTGTCTTCGCTCGCCAGCTGGTTTATCGATTGTGCATTCACGCCATCGTTAGCGAACGCCAGATAAATATCAAAGGAATCCCTTTCTCTCTTTTGCTTCTGGCAACTATCCATCTTCGTAACGAACATTCCTTCAAAAGTCACCAATGGAAGACTTTGGCCGTCGATACTCACAGCGGTGTACATGCTCTTTTGGAATAGCACTTCAGAATTCGGTAGTACAACGGAACACATTTTCTTCAACTGGCGCTCTGCATTGTTTAACGGAATATCGAGTTCCAGATGATCAACAAATAGGCCCATGGAGTCTTTGTCTTCGAGCATTCTTGGGTGAAGCAGATCAATGTTGTAAATCAGGGTTTTGCCGTTGACAACTTGCTTCTTGAGCAACTGAAATGAATGTTTAGCTGAAGGGGCGAAGCCTGACTGAATTAACCGCTCAATTACATCTGATAAAAATCCTGGCTTATTCGAATATCGAAACAGGATGCCGACGTCAAGGGTTCCTGGATGCAGTATGCGCGACTTGTTTCTTATTACGGGACACCATCCACCGATGACAATGTGCTCGATTTGGGGAAATTGCGAAAGCACCGCTGCTGCGTCTTTCAGCAATGCTCTTGCCCCATCTTCTACTGAGTTCAGCATGCAATGATTCCAATGGCTAACGCCTAAGCTAACCCTCCGCCGGAGCGCGACGCGCGGAGGGAACCCGCCCGCGCAGCGGGTGGGCGGTCGGGTTGAGCGTGATGTTAGGCGCGAAATACAAGAAAGACTGCGAACGCATGATGTACGGAACTTCCCTGTAAGCCACGCCTTTACACGCAATAATGCACCAAACCCGACGACGCGCGAGCCGGAATTTGAATGGTGAGTTTGTAGCCCGAATTGGCTGCCAAACCACTGAAAGAAAACACCCTGAATCACCGGAGTGCCTAACGTAATTTATATTCTAAAATACTACCACCAAAGCATTACCTAATGCAATATCAGTAGCAATCAACATGCTGTATGTTCACGATACCTCCCATTGCACAATAATTTAGGACAGCCTAAAATTTTCCAGATGAAAAACACCCAACCACATCCCAGCAACCCGCCAAAGCTTCTGGATCAGCTGCGCGCCCGCATCCGGACGATGCATTACAGTATCCGCACTGAAGAAGTTTATACCGATTGGGTGCGGCGTTTTATTTTGTTCCATCATAAGCGCTACCCTCAAAATATGGAGGCCACTGAGATTGTGCGGGATGGTAAGGGGGCGAAAGATCGGGTGACCGTCTTACGCGAGAATATTCTGCTGCCCCTAAAAAAGCACATTGAAAAAGCAAAACTTTTGCACGACGCTGATCTTGAAAAAGACCTGGGGCCAGTTTTCATGCCGGATGCGCTGACCGTAAAATATTCATCCAGTGCTAAATCATGGGGATGGCAGTATGTGTTTCCTTCCCCTGTACTCAGTAACGATCCGCGTTCTGGAGCACAAAGACGCCACCATATTCATGAGGCGTCGGTTCAGAGAGCCATACGCACGGCGGCGAGTCGGGCAGGGATTGTAAAGCCGGTCACACCCCATGTGTTACGGCATTCTTTTGCTACCCATTTACTGCAGGCGGGTTATGATATTCGCACCGTTCAGGAACTACTGGGCCATAAGAATGTGAGTACCACCATGATTTATACCCACGTCCTGAACAAGGGTGGTCACGGTATTATCAGCCCGCTCGACCAATAATAAAGCGTCATGGGCTAACTGACGTGCCACTTGTCAGTGCGTCTAGTTGAGCAGGAGGGTTTTTCAATCAAAAGACCCGATGCGTACTTGATGCAGCACACCGGCGATAACTGTCGGCCAAATAGACTCGATATGCACAATCGTTAGCTTTGTGCCGTCCCCTGCTTTTTAGGTAGCTCTGGATTCATGCAGTCCCATGGTGCAGCGCTACTTACATGAAAATTCATCGTTGGAACATAATTCGATGCGTCATCTAAAGTGCCAGCCTTTATACCCAGCACTCCTGGCATATGGCCGAACCTTGCGAACAATTGGGAACCACAGTTCGGGCAAAAGCCTCTTTTGTGGATATTTCCGCTATCTGCCTGAGACGCGTAATATTTTACTGCACCTGAAACAAGCACATTTTTTTCAGGGAAAAGCATCGCTGGAATAAATGCACCACCTGATGATCTTTGACAGTCTTTGCAATGACAATTTCCAGTAAACACTGGCTCAATATCAACTGAATAGCTGATTTCCCCACAAAGACACCGCCCGGAATATTTTGCATTCATAAAAGACTCCTACCTGTTAATGGGGACATAACGTGAAGCCAAGTGGCCGCACGCTTTCGCGCAGTCCATATTGAGCTTATCATCATATATTTTATAAGAAAATTTCAGACTCCATAAACATGACCGCACAACCTGAAAGAAACACGCGGTCAGTTTTCACCTCACAAGTGATGTTACCACCACGCTTGGATACCTGTTTGGCGGTCAGGATGTTCTTGCCCAGTTTATTGGCCCAGTAAGGCGCAAGTGCACAATGCGCGGAACCTGTAACAGGATCTTCGGGAACGCCATACTTGGGGGCAAAAAAGCGGCTGACAAAATCAGCCTCCATACCGGCTGCGGTAATAATCACACCGCGCAAATCCAGCTGGCCAAGTAGTGCCTGGTCAGGTGTGATGGCGCGAACGGTGGCTTCACTGTCGAACACAGCCAGATAATCGTCCGCAGCCAATACTTCAACCGGATGCTGGCCGAGTCCTTTGACCAAAGTTTCGGAAAGCTGGCAGGGTGCAGGCGACTGTGCCGGGAAGTTCATTTTCAAGCGGGTGCCATTTTTTTCCACGAATAGCGCGCCGCTGCGCGTTTCAAAAGTGATAACCGATTTGGAATAGCCAAGAATTTCAAAAATGATGTGCGCTGTCGCCAGAGTTGCATGGCCGCAAAGGTCAACCTCCTTGAGTGGAGTAAACCACCTCAGCTGGAAGACTTTTTCAGCAGGAACGAAGAAGGCTGTTTCGGAAAGATTGTTTTCCTCAGCAATTGCCTGCAGAAGCGAATCATCTGGCCACGCTGACAACGGAACCACAGCGGCAGGATTGCCCCCAAAAACTTTATCCGTGAATGCATCAACCTGGTATTGCTTGAGCTTCAATGTGACCTCCAGAAAAACCTAACGCCCGAATCCAAGCCGGGCCGCTCGCACCGCAACTTGGTTCCTAACTTGATGTCAAGCGCATCACCGAAATCCACATGCAGAACATAGACCACCATACGGCGTGCCGTTTTTTTAGATTTTTGTCCTGCATGTTTCACTCCTTAGCCTCTAAAATTATGGTCCGGCAACATTTGCATTCAAGGCTTTCAAAAATCGACGCGTAAAGCAAGCAAAGCGAGCGGCCTCAAGAAAAGTCGATTGACTCGGGATATTGGTTTTGCTTACTATCCCTAAGATAGTAAGCAAAGCCTGTACCAAGCTGCTGTTTATAATGACATCCTTATTGTGAAGGGTAACGTCTGCGGGACGCCCTATTGTGGATTGAACCCGCCCAGGAAGGAGCAACATGAACAAACGAATAATCGCTATCGCCACTGCGGTGGTGCTAGGGAGCAGTCCTATGGCTTGGGCAGATAGCCAAACCATAGGGCTGCCACAAAGTGACTTGCAGGGCGCGGCATCGGTTGGAACCTCTTCAGATTCCAGCGTAAGCAACCATCCAGGTAATGACAATCTTGCGGCGACACTGCAGCAATTCGAGGCGGCGGGTGCTTTTGGCGGCCAGACAGGATCAGGTAACGTCTGGACAAACATTGACCAGGGCCTGCGCCTCAGTAACGTGTCTCGGGTCGAAGTCGATAAATGGCGTACCTGGTTTTTGCAGCATCAGGGCAAACTCGAAGAAATTCTCGGCAATTCGCGCCCTTTCCTCTATTACGTAGTCAACGCCGTTTCGCAACGCGGCTTACCCATGGAGCTGGCTCTGCTGCCCGCCATTGAGAGCGGCTACAATCCTAAAGCCTATTCTCCTGCCGCCGCCGCAGGGCTCTGGCAGTTTGTGCCCGGAACCGCGCGGAGTTTTGGACTGCAAAATACGCGTTACGGGGATCCCCGCCTGAGTCTGACGGCCTCCACCAACGCCGCCCTCGATTACCTGTCTTATTTATACAATTATTTTGGTGGAAACTGGCTCCTGGCGATTGCTGCCTACAATGCCGGACAGGGTACGGTTTCCGCCGCTATCCAGCAAAATGTGGCGGCCGGCCAACCTACCGATTTCTGGGATCTGAATCTTCCCGAACAAACTGAAAATTACGTGGCCGAATTGTTGGGTCTTGCCCAGGTCATCAAAAATGCCAAGGCTTACCACGTCAGCCTG
>NZ_JABELD010000085.1 GCF_018853445.1 Acidithiobacillus concretivorus | reverse complement strand
GCAGGGTCCGCCCCAGTGTACTGCGGGGCCAAAATGTACGGATGTTCAGGGTTCGGCCACGAAGAGGTAGCCGTGTCCCCAGACCGTACGAATGTGCCGGGGGCGACCAGGGCCTTTGTCCAGCAGGCGTCGGAGCCGTGATATTTGCATATCGATACTGCGGTCATCGGCTTCCAGCTGGCGGCCACGCGTCAACCACATCAGTTTTTCACGCGTCAGTGCCTGTCCTTCATGCTGAATGAGTGTGGCCAGGGTTAAAAATTCGGCGCTGGTCAGGGCGATGAGCTGGTCATGAAGATGAATTTCCTGGCGACCCATGTCCACCCGAAAGGGGCCCTTTTCAAAGCTGGCGGTGACCCCTGAGGTTCTGGGCGCCCTGCCCCGGACCCGGCGCAAAATGGCCTGGATACGGGCAACCAGTTCACGGGGATGAAAGGGTTTGGCCAGATAGTCGTCGGCACCCATTTCCAGACCCAAAATCCGGTCGACTTCGTCACCCCGAGCGGTGAGCATGAGAATGGGCACGTCGTGCTGCTGGCGCAGGCGTCGGCATATCTGCAGGCCATCTTCATGGGGAAGACCCAGGTCGAGAATAATGAGATCTACCGGGTTTTCTGCAAGGCTGGCTTCAATCTGGCGACCATCACCCATGCCCTGAACCATAAAACCATAGCCCTTCAGATGCGATTCCACCAGGCTGCGGAGTCGCAAGTCATCATCAATCACTAAAATTCGCGCTTTGTTTTCCATGAATTGTACTGTACTCCCCGGATGCGGATAGACCAAACGTAAATGTAACAAGCGGGGTACTCCGGAAATAAACAGACACTTTGTTACATGTCAGAGCGCTGTCTGCGCACGATTGTTACAGGCCACCCCGTTATGCTTTTCCTGAACTTCCATTGGACCTGAACAAGGATAATACATGGCACAGGAAAATGCTGCGGCCCGGCGCTGGCCGGGACCCCGAAGGCGCAGGCGGGGCATCGCCATATTGTTGGGCTCGGGTTTGATGATCGGTTTGGCGGGTTGTGCGGTGGGCCCCCATTGGTCCGTACCGAAGATGCATACGCCGCTATCTTATAATGCCCATCCCGCTGCTTTGCCGGCAGGCCAGCAAAAAGTCCAGTGGACGCAGCAGCAGGCGCGTTCGTGGTGGTTGTTGTTTCACTCAAAACCGCTCAATAACTATATCCAGCAGGCCATGCAGGCTAATCCGGATTTGCAGGCAGCCCATGCGGCTTTGGCAAGGCAGCAGTCGCTGATGGTGGCTGCACAGGGAGGCTTGGCTCCGCAGGTTTCGGCAAATGCGGGGATCAGTCGCGCGCGGGCCTTGCGGACAGGTGCCGACGGCGGACAAAGTTACCGTATTCCGGGCAATCTCTATAGCCTTTTCCTGGGCACCATTGACGTCAGCTATAACCCGGATGTGTTTGGCCGGCAGAAAGATCTGGTTCATGCAGCACGGGCACAGGCGGCGGTGACCAAGGCCAATTTGCATCAGAGTGAAGTGTTTCTGGCCGCAGACGTCAGTCGGGCCATCATCAGTGGCGCAGCCGCTCGCGCCCAGTTGCATTCAGCTCAGCAGATTGCCACAGCCGATGCACATTTGCTGAAACTGTTGCAGCAGGAATATAAGCTGGGTGATCAAAATCTGCAGAATGTAGAACAGCAGGCGGCCATGACGGCCGCTGCGCGTGCCCGCATTGCTCCTCTTGCGGCAGATCTGGCGGCAGCCCGCCACGCCCTGGCGGCGTTGTTGGGGCAAACGCCCAATGTGGCCCTCAGCATCCCTGCTCTGCAAAGCCTGCATTTACCAGCCCGCTTGCCCGCGACTATGCCCTCGGCGCTGGCTGAAAATCGTCCGGATATCCAGGCGGCCACAGCGGAGATCAAGGTCGCTGCTGCCCAGGCGGATGTGGCGACAGCCAATTTATATCCCCAATTCAACATTTCTGCAGACATTGGCAAGGCAGCCATGACCGGTGGCCTGTTTTTCAACCCGATTTCCACCCTCTGGTCACTGGGCGCTGGCTTGGCTGCGCCCATTTATAATGGCGGCAGCTTGCATGCAGAGCGTCGTGCGGCGTTGACTCAGTATCAGGTAGCCAGTGACCAGTATCGCGGCACGGTATTGAATGCCTTTAAACAAGTGGCAGATGCTTTGCGCACCCTGCAGGGTGCTGATACGGCCTATATTCAGCAAAAACAGGCACAGCAATCTTCGGCCAAGGCCCTGCACCTGGCTGAAGCCCGATATCGGGATGGTGCTACGGACTATGCCACTGTTTTGAATGCTGAAATTGCCTATCAACAGGATTCTGTCGCTGCTATTCAAGGCCGCAGTCAGCGTTATCTGGATAGCGTCGCGCTGTTTGTGGCGCTGGGTGATGGCTGGCAACCGGATCAACCAGAATCCAAACCGCATTCTGTGCCCTCTGACACCCCCATGGTAAACACTGCAGGAGCCCCCGCATGAAAAAGGCGTTTCTTCTATTAGGATTGGTTGTTGTGCTGCTTTTTGGAGCGGTGTATGGCTGGTATGCATGGCGGCAGCAACGCTTGCATACCCAATTGATTGCTGCTGCCAATCCGGCGGTGACGGTTTCTGCTGTAAAAGTCAAAACCCGCAATATAGCGGGTGAATTGACAGCCGTTGGCGAGGTGGTGCCGCAGCAGGGTGCCGCCCTTGGCCCGCAAGTCGGTGGGGTTATTCAGAAACTTTATTTTCATTCGGGACAAACGGTGAACAAGGGGCAGTTACTCCTCGCCCTGGACCCGGGTGCCTTGCCGGGGCAATTGCAAGCAGCCCAGGCTCATGCCCAGCTGGCTTTGATAGATTATCAACGTGCCCAAAAGGTTTATGCCATTCACGGTATATCTGCCGCAGCTCTGGACAAGGCGCAATACGATGCCGGGGCCGCTCAAGGAGAAGTTTCAGCATTGCAGGAGTCTCTTGCCGACACGCAACTCCGCGCGCCATTTTCGGGAGTGCTCAGTCTGCGCACCGTCAATACCGGCGAATTTATTCATGCGGGAACCGCTGTGGTGCATCTGGAGAATCTGCAGCATTTGTATGTTGATTTCACCGTTCCGCAACGCGATGCCCAGACCCTGCACAAAGGTGCGCCGGTGCAGGTAGATATCCACGATGGCGACGCAGTTCGGCACTACAGCGCTTCTGTGCAGGCGATTTCCAGTCATGTGAATGCGGATAATCGTGCCCTCAGTGTAAGGGCCTTGCTCCAGGCAGAACCGGGGTTGAAGCCGGGTATGTTTGTGCGTGTGGTTCTGGAGAAAGAGGCACCCAAAGCAGCACTGCTGATTCCTACTGTTGCAGTGAGCTTCAATACTTATGGTGATTTTGTTTATGTGCTGAGTCCCGGGCCGGACCATCGGTTGATCGCCCGCGAACAAAAAGTGCTCACCGGCATGCAGAAGGGCCAGGATACGGTGATTCGTTCCGGACTCAAGGTCGGGGATACGGTGGTCACAGCCGGGCAGGTGAAGCTGCACAGCGGTGACTCCGTGCAGATCAATAATGCTGTGCATCTATAGGGACGAAGATCAACATGCATTTTACCGAACCATTTATCCGTCGCCCGATTTTGGCCATTTCCCTGAGCCTGGTACTGTTTTTCTTTGGTCTGCGCTCCCTGGGGCTGATGCCCATCACCGAATATCCGCCTACCGATAGTTCAATGATTACGGTCACGACCCACTATTTTGGGGCCACCCCCAAAACCGTCAACGCTTTTATCACCGCCCCTCTGGAAAAGGCCGTGGGTCAGGCCCCGGGCATAAACTATATGACGGCTGTCAGTGAAGACGGTATTTCCATTTTGACCTTATATATGCGGATGGGGGAAAACCCCAATGCCGCCCTGTCGCAGGTGCAAAGCAAGGTCAATACCGTCCTGAATCAGCTGCCCAAGGGGGTCATGCAACCGGTGGTTCAGGAAATGTCTGGTTCAGGGGCTTATCTGATGCTGTTGAGTTACCACGGTAAGGGCTTTAATCAGCAGCAGATTACCGATTATCTGACCCGCGTTGTGCAGCCCGCCATTCAATCGGTTCCGGGCGTGGGTCTGACCGCCATTCTGCCTCCTGGTACCGGGCCTAACGGTAACACTTATGCCATGCGGGTCTGGCTGAATCCGCAGGAAATGGCGGTATTGGG
>NZ_JABELD010000084.1 GCF_018853445.1 Acidithiobacillus concretivorus | reverse complement strand
CCCCGCCATGAGCTCCTGATAGTAATGGAGGTTATGTTGGGTATTCAGGCGCGCCCCCAATATTTCATGGCTACGCTGCAGGTGCCGCAAATAAGCCCGGCTGTAATTGCGGCAGGTATAGCAACTGCATTCCGGATCGGGAGGGAGGGGATCTTTTTCGTAACTGGCGTTGCGGAGCTTGAGAATGCCGTCGCGCGTAAATAACCAGCCATTGCGGGCATTTCGGGTCGGCATGACACAATCAAACATATCCACGCCCCGGTACACGCCCTCTACTAAATCTTCCGGCGTGCCTACGCCCATCAGGTAGCGGGGTCGATCGCCGGGCATTTGCGGCATGAGATTTTCCAGCACCGCCATCATCTCGGCCTTGCTTTCACCCACCGAAAGCCCACCCACGGCCAAGCCCGGAAAATCGAGTTTCTGCAAACCTTCCAGAGAACGCTGCCGTAAATCACCATACATTCCCCCCTGGACAATGCCAAATAACTGACCCGGCCCCTGGTAAGCCCGGCGGGAACGTGCTGCCCAGCGCAGGGAGAGCTCCATGCTGACCCGTGCTGCTTCGTAGGTCGCCGGATGCGGCGTACATTCGTCAAAAACCATGGCAATATCCGAACCTAGCACGGCCTGAATCTGCATGGACTCTTCCGGTCCCAGAAAAACCTTGTGACCGTCCGTAGGCGCACGAAATTCCACCCCCGCTTCGCGGAGTTTGCGTAGCGCGCCAAGACTGAAAACCTGAAAGCCGCCAGAATCGGTCAGGATGGGGCGGTCCCAGTGCATCATTTTATGGAGGCCGCCGAGGGCGGTGATGACTTCCAGACCCGGACGCAGAAAAAGATGAAAGGTGTTGCCGAGAATAATGTCCGCACCAATGGCTTTCAGTTCTTCCGGAGCCATAGCCTTGACGGTGCCATAGGTTCCTACCGGCATGAAGGCCGGCGTTTGAATATCTCCCCGGGGCAAGTGGACAATACCGCGCCGGGCTGCACCATCCTTACCCAGACATTCGAAAATACCCATCAGGGCAAGTACCGCGAAAGCGCTGCAGGGGTAATGAACATGGCATCTCCGTAACTGAAAAAACGATAGCGGGCGGCAACCGCATGCTGATAGGCGGCGAGCATACATTCAGTTCCGGCAAAAGCACAAACCAGCATCAGCAGTGTGGACTCGGGCAAGTGGAAATTGGTCAGCAGCGCATCAATCACCTGAAATTTTTTGCCAGGATACAAAAACAGGCGGGTTTCACCCACGTAAGGACGCAAGGTGCCGTCCTGTCCGGCGGTTTCCAGTGCCCGACAGGCGGTTGTTCCTACCGCAATTACGCGTCCTCCCCGGGCTTTGGTGGCGGTGATGGCTGCCACGGTTTCCGGGGAAACAATCAGGGTTTCGGCATGCATCTGATGTTCGTGCACCTGCTCGCTGCGCACCGGCAAAAAGGTTCCTGCGCCGACGTGCAGGGTCACAAAACGGCGCTCCACGCCCCGGGCATCCAATGCTTCCAGTAAGCCCTGATCAAAATGCAGACCGGCCGTCGGTGCGGCAACTGCCCCCGGTTTATCAGCATAAACCGTCTGGTAACGTTCTTGATCACGGGCCTCGGGAGCACGGTGAATGTAGGGGGGCAACGGCATGCTTCCCTCAGATTCCAGCACCGCCAACCAGGACGCCTGGTGAAGACGCAGACGGACATCCATTCCGTCTTTTTCCAGCACCTCCGCCCGCTCACCCTGCGCCAGTTGTAACACCATGCCGGGTCGCAAGGCTTTGGAAGATTTGGCCAGAAACCAGCCTTCTTCCTCCCCCAGCAGGCGATCCAGCAACAACTCGACGGCACCACCCGTCTGCTTGTGGGCATGCAGTCGGGCCGGTAGCACCCGGGTGTCGTTGAGAATCAGCAAGTCACCCGGATTGAGGTATTCTGGCAACGCACGAATCCAGCTATCCTGCCATTGGCCAGAATCACCATCCAGCACCAGCATCCGCGAGGCGCTGCGCTCTGCCAGTGGCTCCTGGGCAATCAGTTCCGGGGGCAAATCGTAGGTAAAATCACTTTTCAGCATGTTGTCTCTTTTTCAGGAAAACCAGTCCGACGCATCATTCTCAGGATGCGGGATGACTTGCACCTGAGTAATACGCGGGCCTTTTTTGCGCAATACCAGCACATCAAAATCGGGAAACGCTACTCTTTCGCCCTCTTCTGGAACCCTGTCCAGTTGGCGCATGACCAGCCCACCGATGGTATCTGCTGCATCTTCGTCAATATCCCGATCCAGACAACGCTCCAGGGAATAGAGGGATAAACTTCCTGATCCTACCCAACTACCATCCAGGCGCCGCTGCCACTCCTTGCGTTGGTGGCGGAATTCGTCGGGAATGACGCCGAGGAGGCTTTCCAGAACATGATCCAGCGTCACAAAACCGGTGATTGTGCCGAGGTCATCCACCACTAGCGCAAAATGCGGGTGGCCGGAACGAAAATGGCTCAGCAGGTCCATGGCAGGCATGGCTTTATTGACTGAGGGTAAGGGTCGTAACAGGTTTTTGAGATCGCCCAGATCATCATGGCGCGCCATCTGCGCAAAAGCGTCTTTCACATGCAGCAAACCAATCACATGCTGACGGTCGCCCTCGCAGACCGGGTAGCGGGTAAAACGATGGCGCAACATCATTGCCTGGGTTTCTTCGGGACTTTCCTCACGCATCAGGCAGATCATGTCTGCCGCAGGACGCATCAAATCGCCGGCCGTCAGTTCATTGAAATCCAGCGTGCGGTCGAGAATATCACCGGTGCGCTGACCCAGGGTGCCCTGAGCCTGGCTGAGGGCAAGAATCATCGCCAGTTCATCCCGGGAATGCGGCGCATCACCGGCATGCTGATCCAGACGCAGGGCAAACAGGCGCAGCACAAGGCGTGTTGCGCCATTGAGAATAAAAATGACCGGATACATCAGCCAATAGAAGGCGTAGAGCGGTGCGCCCGTCCACAGCGAAACGGCTTCGACTTTACGAATGGCCAAAGATTTAGGCACCAACTCGCCAATGACAATAACCACAAATGAAACCACGGCAAAGCCGACTGCCAATGCGATCGAATGCAGCAGAGCCGGGTCACAAATCCCGAAAAACCGGAATACTGGCACCAGTAAATGCGCCATTGCGGGCTCACCAATCCAGCCAATACCCAGAGAGGCAAACGTAATACCCAATTGCGTGGCAGAAAGATAAGCATCCAGACGCGCATGCATGCGTACCAGAATGCGCCCACGCAGCCCATGTTCCTGAGCCAGAGTACGCGCATGGGTACTGCGCAGACGGACCAGGGCAAATTCGGCCGCTACAAAAAATCCATTGAGAAAAATCAGGAGGGCTGCAAGTAGCAGCCCATTTGCCTCAGTCACCGGGGCAGACCCCCATCTGCTGCGTTTTACTCGGAATGTATTTAGTCATCACTGGCGATGAGTTGCTCCAAACCGGCAAAGCTTTGCACGACATCATTACTTTGCAGGGTTACACCCAACTGCCGTGCAATCTGGCTGACGGAAAAAACACCACGTATTTCAATGCCATGTGTGGTTTCCTCACGCACCAGAGCATGCTGACGACCGGCCTTGCGCAAAGTGAGGACAATATCGCCGACGCTGGAGCGTTCTACCTCGGGAAAATCCAGCACATCAATTTGTCCAAGGGGCACCATGATATTCTGGACCTTGATGTCTTCTCGGGCGACATGATCTTCTGCAGCCAGCCGAACCGGCTTTTCACCCATGATGTCTCGGGCCGTAATCAAGCCGACCAGGGTACCCAAATCGTCCAGAACAAATAACAGGCGGACGCCGACATGAATCATGCGCTGCATGGCCTGATCAATAGTGGTATCCGGCTTGGTGGATGCGGCCGGTACGCGGCGCAGATCCGTCATACTTTTCAGAGCCGAGTCTTCCGGCTTGAGACTCAAGGGCAAGCCATTGTCAAACATACAAATGCGGGTATCCGGCTGGAGGCCATGACGTTGTAAGGCACGGAATCTTGTCATCTCTTTTTCTCCGTTAGTGCAATGATAGGGAAACAACTCTCTGTAAACTCAGCATAGCGCAAATCAGACAGCGATATTTGCGGCCGCAAAACCCCTTTGCAAATCATCGCGCAGATCATCTACATGCTCCAATCCCACACTGATGCGCAGCAAACCATCGCCAATACCTGCAGCAGCCCGGGCTTCAGGACTGACCCGACTATGCGTCGTACTGGCCGGGTGGGTGATAGTGGTTTTGGCATCCCCCAGATTGGCGGTCAGGGAAAGCAGGCGCAGGCCATTAACGAAAGCCCAGGCTGCCGCCTGCCCCCCTTTCAGATCAAAGGAGAGGATGGCACCCGGACGCTTTTGTTGCTGCGCGGCCAGAGCATATTGCGGATGCGTCTTCAGACCTGGAAAATACACTTGTTCTACTTCCGGACGGCTCACCAGCCACTCGGCAATTTGCTGGGCGTTCTGACAATGCTTTTCCATGCGCAACGCCAGAGTTTCCAGACCTTTAAGCTGCACCCAGGCATTGAAAGGACTCAGGCTGGGGCCAGCCGTGCGCACAAAATTGCGGGGTCCATTATTTAACAGCGCGTTACTGCCGCACACCGCACCACCCAAAGTCCGGCCCTGCCCGTCCAGATATTTAGTGGCAGAATGTAACACCAGATCGGCCCCGAACTGGAGGGGTTGCTGAAGTATCGGGGTACAGAAACAATTATCCACCACCAGCCAGGCGTCGTGTTGATGCGCCAGATCAGCCAAAGCGGCCATATCGCCAATTTCCGTCAGGGGATTGGAAGGGGTTTCCAGAAACAGCAGGCGTGTTTCCGGACGAATGGCGGCTTTCCAGGCCTCTAAATCCGCCAGGGGCACAAAAGTGGTTTCCACCCCGAAACGTCCGAGAATCGTGCTGAGAAACTGCACCGTCGTACCGAAAATGGAACGCGACGCGACAATATGATCGCCAGCCTTCAATAACCCCATGAAGGCCGTCATGCAGGCGGCCATTCCCGATGCGGTCGCGACACAACCCTCAGCACCCTCCAGGGCTGCCAGGCGCTCTTCAAAGGTGCGCACCGTCGGATTGGTAAAGCGCGCGTAAATATTTCCCGGGACTCGTCCGGCGAAACGTTCGGCGGCTTCTTCAGCGGAGTCGAATACAAAGCTGGAAGTCGGGAAAATAGCTTCGCTGTGTTCCTGTTCCTGAGTACGGTGAATGCCCGAACGAATAGCGAGAGTTTCCAGACGTAATTGGGTGGTCCAATCTGCATCCTGGTTTTCTGAACTCATTTCACCTCCTTGAGCAAGTGCAACTGACGGGAGCCATGACCTTCAGGCGTAGGCAACGGATAGTCGTCGCTGAAACAGGCATCACAAAATCCCTGGGTGCGCGCACCCACCGCTTCGTACAGGGCATCTAGACTGATATAGCCCAAACTGTCCGCCCCGATGATTTTACGCACTTCCTCAATACTATGCTGGGCGGCAATTAATTGGGAGCGGTCCGGAGTATCAATGCCGTAATAACAGGGCCCCGTTGTCGGTGGTGAACTGACCAGAAAATGCACTTCACGGGCCCCGGCAGCGCGCACCAGATTGACAATTTTGGCGCTGGTGGTGCCGCGCACAATCGAGTCATCAACCAGAATGACGCGTTTGCCACGGAGAATATTGGGTTGGGCATTGAGTTTGACCTTGACGCCAAAATCGCGGCCACGCTGGGCAGGCTGGATAAATGTGCGACCGACATAATGATTGCGGATCAAACCCAGTTCAAAGGGAAGCCCGGAAGCTTCGGCATAACCCATGGCCGCAGCAACGCCTGAGTCCGGTACGGGTACCACCACATCGGCTTCCCGTGGATGCAAATGGGCAAGGGCCCTGCCAATCTGCTTACGCGCCGAATACACATGCGTGCCATCCAGAACACTATCAGGTCGCGCAAAATAAATGTATTCAAACACACACATTCTGCGTTCGGAGGGGGCAAAAGGCTTGCGGCTTTCGATGCCCTCCTTGGAGATAATGATGAGTTCGCCGGGCTCAATATCCCGGACAAATTCAGCACCCATCAAATCGAGGGCACAGGTTTCGGAAGCCAGCACAAAACCCCCGGAATCAATCAGACGACCAAGAACCAGGGGACGGAAACCCATGGGGTCGCGCACGCCGATCAGCCGGGTTTCGGTCAGGCAAACCAGGGAATAAGCACCCGACACTTGTTTTAGTGCAGCAGCAAGACGGGTTCCGGGGTCTTCTCCAGGCACTCGCGCCAGCAGGTGTACAATAACTTCCGTGTCCATATCGGTATGAAAAATAGCGCCTTCCTGTTCCAGACGAAGACGTAATTCATCGGCATTGACCAGATTACCATTATGGCCGACAGCAAAAGCGCCGTGCCGGTAATTGATAAAAATCGGCTGCGTATTCCTGAGCACAGAACCGCCCGCCGTGGAATAACGCACATGACCAATAGCCTGCTCGCCGGGCAGTTTACTGATCTGTTCCAGACCAAACACATCCGCCACCCGTCCCATACCCCGCTGGACAAATAACTTGCCCTGATCTTCCGAAACAATACCGGCAGATTCCTGACCACGATGTTGCAGGGCGTATAGCCCCAAATAAGTGAGATTAGCAGCTTCTGGATGCCCGAAAACGCCAATCACTCCACATTCATCATGGAAATGATCATCTTCTACAAATTGTTCTTCCCAACGTTCAGTGTGCAATTTTCTGCGACTCCAAATAGGATACGGCTGGCGCCGTCAACGATTGTGACCAGTGTTTTATGGGCTCCTGCGCCAGCCAGGAGTTTTTCCACCAGGACTCATGGGACAAATCCGAAGATTGTACCAATGTGACCAGAATAGCGATCAGCACCAAGCCCCGCAGGAATCCGAAAAAAGTGCCCAGAAACCGGTCGGTGGCTCCAAAGCCAATGCCGTATAATAACTTACGCACCACAAAAGCGCACAGGGTTCCGATCACCAGACAGCCAAAAAACAGGATAAAAGAGGCTAACGGTACCCGCCATCCGACAGGAATATCATGGGATAACTGCGGCGCCAGCCAGCTCCCACCCCAGGTCCAGGCCACATAAAATCCACCAACCCAGGCCGCCAATGAGAAAAATTCGCGAACCATGCCCCGAAACAACCCCCAAAGGGCGGATAATACGACCAGTCCGACAACGACAATATCCAGCCAGTAATTCACACGCTGGTACCGTCCAGCCATTGCCGGGGCAACTGCTTGACCAGATGAAATGATCCGAAGCAGACAATGCTGTCATTGCTGGTCAAAACGGCACCCAGTGCATCAAGAGCGGTTTGCATATTTTCCTCAATTTCCACATGAGCAGCGCCTATTTCCCACAAACATTTCTGCAGACTGGCAGCACTGGCAGCACGTGGCGTATCGGTTATTTCCAGAACATGCCAGACTTCTACACACCTGAGCAAGTTTTTCAGCGTTCCTGCAACATCTTTGTCGGCGAGCATGGCCACTACCGCATGGCAGCGCCCGCCCTGCCCCGCCAACAGCGTTGCCAATTGCGCCACTGCCTGGGGATTGTGGGCGACATCGACAATCAGACGCGGACCGCTTTCGCCCCAGGGCCGCAACATCTGTGCCCTGCCCGGTAAATCCGGCCGGATGGACCAATGGCTTAATGCCGCCTCGGAAACGGGTAATTTTGTTTGCAAAAACCAGACGGTGGCCAGGGCAAGAGCCAGATTCTGCCATTGCGCAGCTGCGGGCCAAAGCGGTTTTGGCATCGCCAGGGTCTGACCAAATCCCCACCAACGGCGAGATTGCGCATCAAAATCGAAATCACGACCGAGTAATTGTAACGGCACCTGATTTTGTGCTGCTGTTTCCAGCACGGATGCGCAAGGATTTGCAGCATCCCCGTAGAGAGCCGGGACATTGGGCCGAAAAATTCCGGATTTTTCCCGCCCGATGGACAGTCGATCCGGGCCCAGCCAGTCTTGATGATCCAGGTCTACCGTAGTCAGCACACTGCAGTCCGGATCAAAAGCATTGACAGCATCCAGTCGCCCGCCCAGTCCGACCTCCAATATGGCCAGATCCACCTGCGCCGCACAGAGAATTTTCACTGCAGCCAGGGTCGTGATTTCAAAAAAGGTCAGGGCAAGGGTTCCGGCAACGGCTGCAATGTCTTTCAGCGCAGCGTCCCAGTCAGATGTCGGTGCAGGTATCCCGTTTAGACGCAGGCGTTCGTTAAACGACCAGATATGCGGGCTGGTATAGGCGGCAACCCGATAACCTGCCTGTCGGTAAAAAGTTTCCAGACAAGCCACCGTAGAACCCTTGCCGTTGGTGCCCGCCACCGTAATGACCGGCATCGGCAAGCGTTCGGAAAGGCCCAACAAAAGCATGGCCGCCCGCATGCGCTCCAGACCAAGGACAATCCGTTCTGGCGGACCGGCCATGCGCATCACCTGATCAGTGAGGGCATCGGTCAACACCCTGCTCTGCGGCACAATCAGCTCCTATGGATTGCTGCTGGACTGGGTCAGCATTCCCAGTATTTCACCGATCACCGTGCGCAACTGGCGACGATCTACAATCTGATCAATAGCCCCGTGTTCCAGCAAATACTCCGAACGCTGAAAACCCACCGGCAGCTTTTCGCGGATAGTCTGTTCGATGACGCGTGGACCCGCAAAACCAATAAGCGCCTTGGGCTCGGCAATCAGCACGTCGCCCAGCGTCGCGAGGCTCGCAGAAACCCCGCCCATGGTGGGGTCTGTGAGTACCGAAATAAAGGGAAGTCCGGCTTTGGCCAGGCGTTCAACGGCTGCCGAGGTTTTGGCCATCTGCATCAATGACAGCAGGCCTTCCTGCATACGGGCACCACCACTGGCTGAAAAACAGACCAATGGACAGCGATCGACCAGGGCGGTTTCTGCGGCCCGGGCAAAACGGGCACCGACCACCGAACCCATACTGCCCCCCATGAATTCAAAAGCGAAAGCGGCAACTACCACCGGACGCCCCTGAAGCAGGCCGCGCATGACCACCAAAGCATCTTTTTCACCGGTCTTGTTCTGGGCTTCCTGCAAACGCTCTTTGTAGCGCTTCTGATCTTTAAAACGCAGAGGATCGACAGGGACATATTCCTTGGCAATTTCCAGACGCGGTTCTGCATCCAGAAAAAAATCCAGACGCTGCCGGGCGGTAATGCGCTGATGATGACCACAATTGGGACAGACAAACAGATTTTCTTCCAGCTCGGTACGATACAAAACCGTTTGACAGGTGGGACACTTGGACCACAATCCCTCTGGTACCGTGCGCTTGCTTTCCGTCGCTTGCGGCTCTGGATTGGGGTTTTTCTTGATTTTTGGCGGTAATACCCGGTCAAACCAGCTCATTGAACACTCCGGGGTTTTTGCACGGCTTCCGCCAACGCTTGAATAAAGATTTTGGCAGTCTGGACAGCTGCCTGATCATCGCCGCAATCGGCCAGTTGTTCTACCAGGGCACTGCCGACCACCACCGCATCCGCGCCTTGGGCAACCCGGGCCACAGTCCCGGCATCACGAATACCAAAACCGATGGCTACGGGTAAAGCTAACTCCTGGCGCAATTCACCAACACGTTTGAGGACCTCGGGCCAGTCAGACTGCGCTGCTCCGGTAATACCCCGCAAGGAGACATAGTAAACAAAACCGCTGCCCAGTTGGCGGACCGTCTGCACCCGCGCCGCGCCACTGGTGGGAGCCAGCAGAAAAATGGGGTCCACACCACAGGCCTTGAGCAAAGCTGCTTCTTCGCGGCCCTCTTCGGGGGTCAGATCAACAATGATAACTCCATCCACACCAGCCTCTGCCGCCAACTCCGCAAAGGTCGCCATGCCCATGGCTTCCAGCGGATTCAGATAGCCCATGAGGATGACCGGCGTCTGTTGATTACTGCGCCGGAATTCGCGGACCCATTCCAGTACCATCCGCAACTTGACGCCACGCCCGAGGGCGCGCTCACTGGCCCGCTGAATACTGGGCCCATCGGCCATGGGATCGGAAAAGGGCATGCCCAACTCAATCGCATCCGCTCCGGATTCTACCAGGGCATGCATAAGGGGCACGGTTGCCGTCAGGGAAGGATCACCGGCGGTAATAAAAGGAATAAGGGCCGCCCGGTTTTTCTGCTGCAACACCGCAAACATGGCCGTTAAGCGACTCATAAATGAATACCCTCCAGAGCCGCGACCGTGTGAATATCCTTATCACCCCGGCCCGATAAATTGACAATAATAGTTTGATCTGAACGCATGCCGGGCGCGATGGCAAAGGCATGGGCCAGGGCATGCGCGGTCTCCAGAGCCGGTATGATGCCTTCCGTGCGGCATAGTTCGTGAAAGGCCTGCAAAGCTTCCTGATCTGTAGCTGCCACATATTCAGCACGACCAATATCTTTCAGGTAGGCGTGCTCTGGTCCCACGCCCGGATAATCCAGACCGGCCGAGATGGAATGGGTTGGCAGAATCTGGCCGTCTTCATCTTCCATGAGATAAGTGCGATTACCATGCAACACCCCGGGACGCCCCGTAGTCAGTGGTGCGGCATGCTGGCCGGTACTTAAACCCAGTCCACCCGCCTCCACACCGATCAGACGCACCGACTGGTCATTGATGAACGGGTAAAACAACCCGATAGCATTACTGCCACCGCCCACACAGGCCACGCAAACGTCTGGCAAGCGACCGGTCAGCTCCAGACATTGAGCCCGTGCTTCATCACCAATAACACGATGAAAATCGCGAACCATGGCCGGGTAAGGATGGGGACCTGCTACGGTACCAATCACATAAAACGTGTTATCCACATGACTGACCCAGTCGCGCAGAGCTTCATTGAGCGCATCCTTCAGTGTGCGGGTGCCACTGGTTACAGCCGCCACCTGGGCGCCCAGCAAACGCATCCGAAAGACATTGCTGGATTGCCGCTGAATATCTTCTTCACCCATATACACTAGACATTCCATGCCATAACGGGTGGCTACCGTCGCAGTGGCCACACCATGTTGTCCTGCTCCCGTTTCCGCAATGATCCGCTTTTTGCCCATGCGCCGGGCCAATAATGCCTGTCCCACGGCATTATTGATTTTATGCGCTCCCGTATGATTCAGGTCTTCGCGTTTTAAATAAATCTGGGCACCACCCAATCTGCGGGAGATGCGCTCGGCGTGGTACAGAGGGTTGGGACGCCCGACAAATTGCCGCAATTCACTGTGTAATTCGGCGCGAAATTCGGGATCAGCCTGAGCTTCCTGATAAGCCTGGTTTAATTCTTCCAGTGCCGGAATCAGCGTCTCCGCCACAAAACGTCCGCCATAGGGTCCATAATGCCCCATTGCATCCGGCAGCTCGTAATTGTCCATATCGTCTCCTCAAAACCCTTGCAGTTGGGCCATAAACTGTCCCATTTTGTCATGATCTTTGATACCCGGCGACTGCTCTACCCCACTGCTGACATCCACCGCATAGGGGCAAGCCACACGGATGGCTTCCTGCACATTGTCGGCACGCAAACCACCAGCCAGAATCAGTGGCTTGCCCAAGTCCGGCAGCTTCCACCAGGCAAAGCTCTGCCCGGAACCACCCCAGTGCCCAGCTACCGCACAATCTAGCAGCAAACCTTGGGCATCGAAATAATCATCCACCGGACGGCGTAAATCTTCTTCTCCCGAGACACGCAAGACTTTCAGATAGGGACGGCCAAAACGCCGACAGAAATCAGGCGGTTCATCACCGTGAAACTGGAGAGTATCCAATGGACAACCATCCAGAACCCTTTCTATGGTAGCCGGATCCGCATTAACGAAAAGTCCGACCGAACTCACAAAAGGGGGTAATGCCTGAAGTATCTCCCGAGCTCGGGAAACCGATACTGCACGCGGGCTTTTTTCATAAAACACCAGGCCAACGGCATCTGCGCCCACTCGTGCCGCCGCCACAGCATCATCCACATGCGTTATGCCGCAAATTTTCGCCCGTATCATCAGCGCATTCTAACACTGCCATCGGGATAAACCCACATCCACAGCTATCACTGATGCTGGATGGCAGACCTTTATGTACCTGTCAGAAAACCGGGATCTACCGCATCGACAGGCAATGCGAATTCATCGGGATAGCGCGGTGCAACAAAATAAAGGCCTCCAGGCGGGGCGGTCACTCCGGCCTGACAACGATCCCGGCTGGCAAGGACTTCTGCGGCCCATTGTGGAGACTGATCGCCACGACCAATGGCTATCAAAACGCCGGCAAGATTACGCACCATGTGGTGCAAAAATCCATTAGCTTCGGCATCAATGCTAATCAGGTCGCCACGCTGACTGACCGTCAGGCGGTTTAAACTGCGTACGGGGTTATTGGCCTGACAGGATGAAGCCCGAAAAGCAGAAAAATCATGGGTACCCAGTAACAAATCCGCCGCCACCTGCATGGGCTCAATAGCTAGCGGACTGTATACCCAGGCCGTGTGATGACGCCACAACGCCGATTTTTCCCGGCGATTGAGAATCACATAGCGATAGCGTCTGGCCGTTGCGGAAAATCGGGCATGAAAATGCGCGGATACCGGCTGCGCCCAGCGCACTGCCACACCATCCGGCAAATAAGTATTGGTGGCCCGCAGCCAGGATTCTGCAGAACGCTGCACGGGTGCATCAAAATGGACCACCTGGCACAGCGCGTGCACGCCGGTGTCCGTCCGCCCTGCCACAGTGACCGAAATCGCTGTCCCGGCCAGACGGCTGAGAGCTTCCTCCAAAGACTGCTGTACGCTGGCCTGACCCAACTGACGCTGCCAGCCACAAAAACCATTGCCGTCATATTCAACGCCCAAGGCCCAGCGTATGCCGGGCCTTGGGCGATCTACCAGAACGACAGGAGACAAATTACAATTCTTCGAGCATTTTCTGGGCTTCTTCACGCTGCGTGCTAGTCCCTTCCTTGCTCACTTCCTCCAGAAGATCGCGCGCCGATTCACTGTCTCCCATTTCAATATAGGCTTTGGCCAGATCCAGCTTGGTTCCTACCGCATCCCAGTCTTCGGCTGCAGGACTCGTCTCTTCAACCATGGACGGCTTGGGCATTTCACGAACGGCTTCAGGCTCGGGATCAGGTTCGGCATCAGGCTCAGGTTTGGGATCAGGTTCCTTGGCATGAACAACCGGAGCTTGTTCTTCCTCAAAGGGCGACAGCCCGAAAGAGAATGGCAGCGTATCTTCAGCACTTGAGGCTTCGACCTTGGGGGCTTCGGCCTTGGGCGCTTCGGGAGCCGGGATGGGCTCATGACTTGCGGATTCCACCTCGCCAGTCGCTGGTTCAGCAGGAAGATGATCTGCATCCATCAGCCGGAATTGTTCATCAATATCCTGCAACAAGCGATCTTTTTCATCCGCAGGAAAGGCTTCATCCGTAGTGGCTTCTTCCGTAGCAGCGGCAGACGCAATCGGCTCATGGGAAAAGTCAAAATCCAGCATATCGTCTGCATCTTGCGCAGTGGCGGGGGCCGCTTGCACTTTGTCAGCGGGGGGTTCGCCTCCATCCTCCGAAGCAAACAGAGCGTTCCCCGGGAACAGGCGGGACCCCTGAGCAGCTACCTCCTGCCAGGCGGCGTTATGGGGGCCAAAGCGGCCCCGCATCCGTTCCGCCAAATCCAGATAATCTGTGTGACGATCCAGCGTGGCATACATATCCAGAAGTTTGACGTAAAGCTCTTTGCGTCTGGGATTATCATCCAGCGCTTCATTCATCACCGTAATGGCCTGCTCGGATTTACCATAAGTCAGGTAAAGATCCGCCTGCTCAATGGGATCAATTTCCATCAGGTCGCCATGATATTCGACGGGTGTTTGCCCAGGGACCTGTTCAGTAACCGGCACCGCCGCCTCTATCGGCACTTCTTTGGGAACAGGGGACGTTGCGACCGGCATTGGCGTAGAAATTACTGCGGGGTTTATTACTGGCTCGCGGTCCACTTGATATGCGGCAGCGGCAGCGGCAGCCGGTGCCGCTGCAACAAACGGCGGCTCGGCAACAGGTTTCGATTTGGTACTGTTCAGCGTGGATAGACGTTGAGAAACTTCACGCTGACGCCTTTCTGACTCTTTTTGACGGCGCAACATCCATAGAAAAAGGATGAGAAGCAGCAGGTTCCCTCCCAGGGAAATCAGTAGAGGGATGTTGTTGAGCAGACTGCTATTGGCGCTATTGCGCGAGAGCGTAGCCAACTGGGCGCCCTGGTTGACCAGTAAACGCTCTTCCGCGCTCAGACGCTGCCCTAGGCCCGTTACCTCACCTTTCAGCTTCTGATTTTCCGTCTGCAGGGCAAGGGTGTCCGCTGCCAGAGGCGAACGGGTAGCAGATGCCGTATCAGCACTGGCAGCTACTGCATTGGCTGGCGCGCTGGACAGTACCAGATGCGTAGCACTTTCGGTGGGACTGGTGGAAGCTTTTTGTGGCTGGGCTTTTGCTGTGGAAGCCGCAGCTTCGGATTTTTGAGCAGCCGGAAGAGGCGCCGCACTTCCCGTTTGACTTTGCGTTGACAACCAGGCTGTAGCCTGAGCAGGTGCCATTGCCTGTACCTGATTTACATTGGGCAAATTCAGCATGCTTCCCGCATACAAATACGTGGGGTTGGCATTTTTGAAAGCCTGTGGATTGGCCTTGACCAATGCCGACATGACTTGGTCCAGCGTAACTGCATTACTGTTGGTGATAGACTGCGCTATATCATACAGAGAGCTGTTCACCGGTACCGGGCCATAACGGTTCACCCGCGACCAACCATGGTACAGCCTAGCCGCTGCGGGAGTCCGCGCCACAGGTTCAGTGGCTGGCACACTAACAGGCGAAATTACTGACGGGGCAACAGGTGCCGGGCTGGATACCAGGGGCATCGCTGCAGCGCTATTCGCAACACTGGCCGAGTATTCTCTTACCAACTGCCCCCCTGACCAGTTGAGCTGGACCAAAAACTGTAAATTTGGCTGACTCACAGGGAGAGGACTGGAAATCAGAATGGCAGGTTGACTCCCACGCCGCACCGTAAATTGCCAATGCTCAAGCGTCGGAGCCTGTGGCAGATTGATCATGGCAAACGCGCTGTCCGGGGCCAGGCTGGCATTAAGACTGGATGCAGTCTGAGGGGTTACTGATTGGATGGGTATTTCCGCACGAAAGGGTTCTCCGGGAGTAGACAAGACCTGCAAGGATCCCAGCCCCAGTGCCTGGGCCAGTCCCGGCATGAGTAAGCCCATTCCGGCCATGGCCCACAACCAATTCTTTCTCTCCATTGTTATTTCCTCATTTTCTGTAACGCAAGCGTATTGCAATGGGCCACTTTCAACCCGCAATGTCCCTATAAATAGTCGCGAATCAACAACTCTGCAATCTGCACACTATTTAATGCCGCGCCCTTGCGAATATTATCGGAGACCACCCAGAAATTAATGCCCTTATCATGGGAGCAATCCCCGCGAATACGCCCTACATAAGTGGTATCCTGGCCTGCTGCATCCAGAGCTGATGGCCATAAATTCTTCTCCTGATTATCCACCACCGTCACGCCCGGTGCTTTTTCCAGCAAGGCCCGCACGGCCTCCGGGGTAATCGGGTCACGGGTCACCACATTGACCGCCTCGGAATGACCGTAAAATACGGGCACCCGCACGCAAGTTGCCGTCAGCGCGATATCAGGAAGCTCCAGAATTTTTCGGGTTTCCCAAAGCATTTTCATTTCTTCCTTGGTGTAACCATTATCCTGAAACACATCAATCTGAGGCAGACAGTTGAAGGAAATCCGCTTGGGGAAAACATCGCAGACAGCCTCTTCATGGCGGAACAGGGCCATGGTTTGCTGTCCCAGTTCTTCAATAGCGCGCTTACCCGCCCCGCTGACGGCCTGATAGGTGGCCACGACCACGCGCTCAATGCCCACGGCATCGGCAATGGGTTTCAAAGCCAGCAACATCTGGATAGTGGAACAATTGGGATTGGCAATAATCCCCCGATTCACATAATCGGCAATACGCCGGGGATTAACTTCCGGGACGACCAGAGGAATATCATCGTCATAACGGTACTGGGAGGTATTATCAATGACCACGCAGCCCGCTTCCGCCGCCAATGGCGCAAATTGGGCACTGACTTTGGCACCCGCAGAAAATAAACCGATATCTACCTGGGACCAGTCAAATTTGGCCGCATCCTGCACCAGAACCTGCTTACCCCGAAACGGCAGCCGCCCCCCTGCAGAGCGGCTACTGGCCAACAGGTAAAGCTGATCGACGGGAAACTTGCGCTGCTCCAGGATTTGCAGCATGACTTCACCGACGGCACCCGTCGCCCCCAGCACCGCCACGTTATAATGAGATTTTTTCATACTTGATTCGCCCTCAGAGTTGCAACGCCTTGACAACCGCATGGCCCATGGCCCGGGTTCCGATGACGGCTTCACCGGCTGCAGCAATATCGGCCGTACGCAGCCCCTCATCTAGCACTTTATGAACTGCCGTTTCCACTCGTTGTGCCCACAGTTCGTTACCCAGAGAATGCCGCAACATCATGGCCACCGACAAAATCGTGGCCAGCGGATTGGCTTTATCCTGCCCGGCAATGTCTGGAGCAGAACCATGAATAGGTTCATACATGCCCCGCCCTTCACCCAATGAAGCCGAGGGCAACATGCCGATAGAGCCGGTCAACTGGCTCGCTTCATCCGACAAAATATCACCAAACATATTCCCTGTTAGCAGCACATCAAACTGGGAAGGCGCACGAACAAGCTGCATCGCTGCATTATCCACATACATATGGCTTAAATGAACATCGGGATACTCCGCTGCCAATTCAGTCACCACTTCGCGCCAGAGACGGGTGGTTTCGAGCACATTGGCCTTGTCCACTGAACATAATTGTTTACGCCGGCCCTGTGCTGCCTTGAAAGCAACGTGGGCGATGCGCCGGATTTCGTCTTCATCATAGACCATGGTGTTGTAAGCACGACGCTTGCCATCCACAACCTCCGCAGCCCTGGGCTCACCAAAGTAAATATCGCCCGTCAGCTCGCGCACTACCAGAATATCCACATCCCTCACCAGTTCCGGACGCAGTGGGGATGCACTCAGTAACTGCGGGAAAATTTGTGCTGGCCGCAAATTAGCAAACAAATCCAGATGCTTGCGTAAGCGCAGCAAACCCTGCTCGGGACGCTTGGCAGGTGGCAGACCATCCCAGCGCGGGCCACCGACAGCACCCAGAATGACCGCATCGGCCGCCATGGCCAACTGCAGGGAGGCTTCCGGCAAGGGGTCATCGGCCGCATCCAGGGCGGCGCCGCCGACCAATCCATCGGTACATTGCAAATTCAGGTCTGCAGCCTGGTCCACGGCATCCAGCACCAGTCGTGCTGCGTCCACAATTTCGGGTCCAATCCCGTCACCCGGGAAAATTGCTATTTTTTTCATGCCAGATCCTTTTTCATGACAATACGAATAATAAAGGGGTTTTCTGTTCCCAGATTCGGATTCTCGGGAAGATGAGTAAACGGGTAAGTACCAGCACCCAAATCATAGGAATTAGCCTCGGTAATGGCGCATACCCGGGCATCGGCCCTGGCAGGATCACGGAGGGTAAATTGCAGCCCGGCGACGTCCTCGCGCTTGCGGGCCGCATCAATATACATGCGGCGGGTAATTTCGCTGTGCAACACCTTGAGAAATTGCACGACGGTTTCCAGCTCTATGCCGAAACGGGACTGCAGCGCAGCACTTTCTTCCAGCCGCCGGGCACTGACCCTGGGCAAATCGCGCAAAAAATCACCGTTACGCGCCGTGTTGAGCAGCAATTGCCGCAATTCGGCATTTTCCGGGAGTTGGGCGAAGCCATTAAAATGTAGAACAAACAACGCCTCGGGCAGCGGCAATTCTGCAACGCGCTCCTGATTGGGAATACCAGCATCCACCACTACACCTCGGGGGGGAGCAGTCGGTCCTGACTTGCCCCGCAACCAATCCCACATACCTGCTCCGGGTTTTACTTGTCTGAGAATTGTGGAAGGATAGCATAGGCTTTTATGACAGGGCAGCAGCCAAATTAAGATGCACGTCGAGCAATCTGTTTCCCCACCGGCTTTTTTTCCGCTTCCGATCACCGGATTGATTCTTGCCGGCGGCGCCGGGCGGCGTATGGGTGGCGTCGATAAGGGCTGGGTTCTTTGGCACAAGGTCCCGCTGATTAATCATGCCATTCAGATCCTGCAGGCAGACAGCGCAGAAATTCTGATCAGTGCCAACCGTCAGCTCGAAGATTACCGGGCCTTAGGCTACCCCGTTATTTCTGATCCCTGCACTACTTTTGAAGGTCCGCTTATGGGTCTGAGTGCCGGGCTGGCGGCTGCCGGGCAGGATTGGGTAGCCAGCATTCCCGTGGACAGTCCGCTGCTTCCCCACGATTTGTTGCGACAGATGTGGCAGGCGAAAACGGACAAGGATCTTGTTGTGGTGCGCAGCGACCAGCGCTGGCATGCGGTACTCGTCTTATGTCATCGTCGCCTTTTACCCCGGCTGCAAGCCTATCTGGATCAAGGCGGACGGCGGGTTCAGGACTGGTTTCGTGATCTGGATTACGCCACCCTGTATCTGGATGAAGCCGTTCTGCGCAATTGTAACGCACCCGGGGATCTGTCATGAAAGCATTGGGTGTAATAGGATATAGCGGAAGCGGAAAAACCACCTTACTCTGCGCCTTGATCCCCTTGCTTCGCGCAGCAGGTTTTCGCATCGCCGTGGTCAAATCCACGCATCATGACGTGGACTGGGATACCCCCGGAAAAGACAGTTATCGCCTGCGTGAGGTTGGTGCCGAAACGGTCATGTTACAAGGCCCAAAACGCTGGTTCACTACCTGTCTGGCGCCGGAACAGGTCACGCTGGAAAGCATTTTAGACAGCCTGCCTGCGCCCGCAGATTTGCTGTTGATTGAAGGGAACAAAGGTTTGCCCATTTCAAAAATCGAGGTACACCGGCCGGCGCTGCAAAAACCTTTGCTGGCTGCAGAAGATCACCGGATTATTGCCGTAGCCAGTGATGCGATCTTGCCTGCACACTGTGCAGTACTGGACCTCAACGCGCCTGAAAGCATTGCACAATTTATACACCACTGGATACACGAGGAACCCTGAATGGCTCACTGCTGTAGCGATAACGAACATGATCCCCTGGCAAAAAGTGTTGAAGAAGCGCGGGCTGCCATTCTTGCCAGCAGCCCTGCCCTGACAGATACCGAAGTTCTGCACCTCAGCGCTGCACTGGGACGGGTTCTTGCTGAAGACATTTGCGCCCCGCAACCGGTGCCCGCCTGGCCAAACTCGGCGATGGACGGTTACGCCCTGCGCAGCAGTGACGGCGAAGCACCCAGAAAGCTCATTGGGCATTGCTTTGCCGGGCATCCCTTCACGGGCGTGGTCGGGCCGGGTGAATGTGTGCGCATCATGACCGGCGCCGTCTTACCAGAAGGGGCAGACAGCGTCCTGATTCAGGAACTGGCGGAAATTCAGGATAAAACCATCCTTCCCCAGCAGCACCCGGCACCCGGCGCCAATATTCGCCAGGCTGGCGAAGATTTGCAGCCCGGCGTCGCGGCCCTCCATGCCGGCACGCTGCTCCGACCCGCCCAACTGGCCCTGATCGCCAGTCTGGGCATGGCCGAGGTCAAGGTGTTTAGACGTCTGCGTGTGGCCTTTTTTTCAACGGGTGATGAACTGCGTGCGCTGGGTAGTACGCTGGAGGCAGGGCAAATATACGACAGTAACCGCTACGCCCTGCAGGGGATGCTCCAACGTCTCGGCTGTGAAGTTTTGGATCTTGGACGGATTTTGGATGACCCGGAGCATCTGCAAAACACCCTGCAGCAAGCCGCAGACATGGCTGATTTAGTCATCAGCACCGGCGGCGTGTCGGTAGGTGATGCGGATTACATTGCCGAACTGCTGGGACGCATCGGCAGCATCAATTTCTGGAAAATGAACATGAAGCCTGGCCGCCCGCTGGCCTTTGGCCAACTGGGAGAGGCTACGTTTTTTGGTCTGCCTGGTAATCCGGTTTCCACCATGGTGACTTTCTACCAGTTCGTGCAGCCCTGCATCCTCAAACGGATGGGAAAAAGCACCCCCTGGACTCCCGCCGTTCTCAAAATACCGCTGGCACATCCGCTCAAGAAAAAACCGGGAAGAACCGACTTTCAACGCGGCGTGCTGATTTCTGGAGAAAACGGCCTGCAGGTGGCGGGGGTCGGCCAACAGGCTTCGCACATCATGAGTGGACTCGCGCATGCGGACTGCCTGATCATTCTCGCCGCCGAAGCCGATGCTGCACCAGCAGGTAGCCTGGTCGATGTGCAATTGCTGGAAGGCCTAGTCTGAAGTTGTCGAGGCACCCGCAGTCAGTCAAGACCATGACGAGGCTGGTAACGGGTGGAATGACTGAGATGAAAGCGGAAGTTTTCGGCGTAAAGCTTTTGCAGCGCAGGATTTCCCCGAAAAATCAGTAGATTTTCGGCATTCGCCTGCTCCGCCGCCTTGCTGAAGTTGAAACTGCCGGTGATGAGGGTATCGGCATCAATGACCATCACCTTGTTGTGGGCAATGGCATGCTGATCGTCAATAAATACGGGCACGCCCTGGTTGGCAAAAAAGTCTGCCACGGAATATTTCTGGGTACGCTGGCTTTTGTCCAGCACCACCTGAACATCCAGCCCCCGACGTGCCGCTTGCAAAACCGCCTTGGCAATAGGGGCGCTGGTAAAACTGTAGGCTTGCACCCAAACCCGCTGGCGTGCGCCGTTCACGGCCTGGACAATAGCGGCTGTTGCCCCTCCTGGCGGAGAAAAAGCCACTTCGATGCTCCCCTGCGCCGGAACAGTGACTGGCGAATGGGGCATGGTTGCCGTCGCCATGGACCACTGTTCTTTGCCCCAATGCTGGACTTGTTGCCACAGCGAAGCATCCGCTAACGCCGCTAATGGGTTCAGAAAAAAAGGCAAAGACAACAAAAGGTATAGCAGGGACTTTTTCATCAAGGCCATGGGATTTACGCTCATCAGGTTTTTTGTTGAAGATAAAGTGAATGGCGGCATTCGCCAAGCGGTAAATAATCGACAGATAAATAATCCCTCTTTAAACTGCAGAGGTTGGGCGAAATGCCCCCGAGCCTGGAAAATCGCATGACACCTATTGACCAAGGAATTGCCATTGGCGCAGAAGCCAGGCGATTCGTACGCAGCTACCATAATGGATCGCTCTGCACACTCTCCAAAAAACTGGAAGGCTATCCTTTTGCCTCGGTCAGTCCTTTTGTGCTCGACGCCGCAGGTAATCCAATCATTCTCATCTCCAATCTGGCCGAACACACCAAAAATATTGATGCTGATTCTCGGGTGAGCCTGCTGGTTTATCCCTGTGCAGACGATGCGCAAGCTGTGGGCCGGGTGACTTTAACTGGGCGCGCGGCCCGCTTGCCCGACAAAAAGGGTTTTGGCGACCGCTATCTGCGCTATTTACCCCAGGCACATGATTACTTCGCTGCCCATGATTTTTATTTTTATCGGATTCAGGTCGAAAACATTCGTTATATTGGCGGCTTCGGCAAAATTCACTGGGTGCGACCTGAACATTATGCACCTCCACCCACAACGGCTCTGGTGGAAGCTGAAGCAGGTATTCTTGCCCATATGAATGCTGATCATCGCGACAATATGCGCGATTATTGTCGTTATCTGTGCTCTTGCGAAGCTGTTGATGTAGAAATGGTGGGCATTGACTACGATGGTTTTGATTTACGTGCTGATGGCAAGCTGCTGCGCCTTGATTTTTCCGAACCCGTCAGCAACGCCACTGAGGCGCGCACCGCATTGGTAGCAATGGCACGGCAGTGCCGTGAATCTCCTGAACAGGAAACTATATGAATCAGGCGTATTGGCGACAACGCTGGCAAGAACATCGCATCGGCTTCCACCGTCCGGATGTTCACCCACGCCTGCCCGTCTTTTGGGATCGTCTGCAAGTCGCTCAAGAGAGTACAGTTTTCGTTCCGCTGTGTGGCAAGAGTCTGGACCTGCTGTGGCTGGTCGAGCAAGGCTATCGGGTACGTGGCGTCGAACTCAGCCCTATTGCTGTTCAGGAGTTTTTTCAGGAACACAATCTGCATCCGCAAGTGGACAGCGTAGGTGCTTTTCAACGGTGGCAGGCGGGTCCTATCGAAATCTTTTGCGGGGACTTTTTCGATCTCACCGGTACAGAGTTGCAGGGCATCGCCGCCGTGTACGATCGGGCTGCACTCATCGCCCTCCCCCCGGAATTGCGCCGCGCCTACGCCGTAAAACTCCAGGATATGCTTCCCCATCGACCCCCTATCTTGCTGATCACCCTCGATTATCCTCAGGAAACCCGGCAAGGCCCGCCTTTTGCCGTAGCAGAGACTGAAGTCTGCGCACTCTACCAGCCCTATTGGGCTGTAGAGCACCTATCCTCAATCGACTTGCGCGAGGCGGGATCTACGGATTTCCATCGCTTTGAGGAGCTGGTATTTGTGCTCCGTCGTGATGACGGTTCGTAATTTTATGGATAACCAGCAAACCCAGGAAGGCAAATCCCGATATTTCCATTCGCTTTTGCGCCATGTGACCTTTCGGCAATTGCAGATTTTTTCGACCGTTATTCGTATGAAAAGCTTTACCAAGGCCGCAGATGAACTATTTTTGGCGCAGCCGACCATCTCCTTGCAAATGAAAAAGCTCGGAGAAACGGTAGGGCTCCCGTTATTTGAATCCAGCGGAAAAGAAATTCGGCCGACAGGCGCTGGTCAAGATCTGTATGCGGCCTGTCGGGAGTTATTTCGTACTTTTGAAAACCTGGAAACGCAGCTTGCCGATCGTAAGGGGATTCGACGGGGAAAATTGCGCCTGGGTGTGGTGACTACTGCCAAATATATCGCCCCAGAGCTGCTTGCAGCTTTCGATCAGCAATTTCCGGGCATTGAGTTTGGTATGAAGGTCAGCAATCGCGATGAAATCATTCAACGCATTCAGAATGGGGAAGATGATCTTTATGTCATGGGACAGGTGCCCGACAATGAAGTCGATGTAGAAGCTATTCCCTTTGCATTGAATCCACTGACGGTCATGGTGCCGCGCGGGCATCCTCTTACCCGCCAAAAGAAACCTGTGCCACTGCACGCCGTTGCCGACGCGCCCTTTCTTATTCGGGAACCGGGGTCTGGAACCCGCCAT
>NZ_JABELD010000083.1 GCF_018853445.1 Acidithiobacillus concretivorus | reverse complement strand
GAAATTTTGTAACTCCATGGATAGATGCGCAGCATTCCCGCCACAGGCCTTGAGGACATCCAGCCCTTCAGGGTTGTCCAGCAGAGCCAGCAGCAAATGTTCTACCGACGCATACTCATGTCCGTACTGACGGGCAATCTGAAATGCCTGGTTGATGGATTTTTCCAAGGCCTTGTCGATCATCGGGATTACTCCTTTTCCATGATGCAGCGGAGTGGGTGCTGGTGTTGCCGGGCATCTGCCGTGACCAGAGCGACCTTGGTTTCGGCCAGATCATAAGGGAATATACCGCAAAGACCCTTACCCTGATGGTGTACGGACATCATCACCGCAACGGCTTCCTCATGGGGTTTATGGAAATAGGCTTCAAGAACATGCACGACGTAATCCATCGGCGTGAAGTCATCATTCATCAGCAACACCTTATACATCCTTGGCTCTTCCGTTTTCGGATCACGCTCCAGGATCGTACTCCGGCGATGTTGCGTTTTACTCATTTCCCAAGCTCCATGATTTACGTTGTCTGCCTCCATTGTGGCGTCTGCCCCGACCGCTGGCAAGGCGAAACCGCGTAAACAAACAGCTCAGGCCTGATTGAATATGGGGGCGGGCATCGACAAAAAAAAGCGCCGGGTGAATCCCGGCGCCAGCAGATGTAAAACTAGATGAATTACTTGGTAATGTTGATTTTCGCCTGATTACGCAGGTTGGATACGAACTTGGCGGCTTCCTGCTGGGAAAGCTGGGCCTTGATACGATCCTTCATGGCACTCAGAGGTGGCGGGGTCAATGCACGCGTCGCCTGCACTTCGATAATATGATAACCGAACTGGGTCTGCACCGGGCCTACAGGCTTGTCAATGGGTGCGGTTTCAACGGCTTGGGCGAAAGGCGGTACCACCATACCAGGAACAATCCAGCCGAGTTTACCACCATGGGCTGCACTGGCCTTGTCGATGGAGTCTTTTTCCGCCAAGGTTGAAAATTTCTTGCCAGCTTTGAGTTCGGCCATGATCTTGTCGGCTTCTGCCTTGGTTTTGACCAGAATATGCCGGACTTCGTATTCTTTTTTGCCCATGGCCTGCACAAATTTGTTATAAGCCGCCTGGATATCGGATTCGGGAACCGGATGCTCCTGAACATATTGGTCCACAGCGGCATCTGCCAAGATTTGGCGCTTGGCCATAGCCAGTCGTTCTTTGACATCAGGAGACTGAGCCAGATTATGGCTGGTGGCATACTGGGACAGGACTTCCATGTTGACCAGATTCTGCACGACCTGCTCGTGGGCATTAGGCTCTTTGGCTAGCGCCGGGCTCATGGACATAATGGCCTGGACCTCACTATTGTCGATGGGGGTACCGTTGACAGTAGCTACGGGAGCAGCAAAAGCAGGTACTGCAAAAGCGCTGATAGTGGCAGCAAGAACGACCGCACGAAGTTTCATAAGTTTTCCTTCAGGTTAAGTGATGCTCCCCTATTATCCATAGTCACAGACAAAGGGGAAGTGTTAGCAGGAACTACGTTGCAGTGGAATTTCTGTTTCCTGTCTTTTTTCAGGTCCCAGAAGGAATTCCACCAAGGTAAGGGCAAAATCCATAGCTGTACCTGGACCCCGTGAACTGATTAGTGGGCCATCGACCACTACGGCAGAGTTTTCATAATGATATTCCTTACTGAGCGGATCGAGCACTCCCGGATAGGCCGTGACATGGCGGTTTGCCAACAAGTGTTGGCGGGCCAGCAAGCCTGGTGCCGCACAAATGGCCGCAATCAGTTTCCCCTGCTGTTTCCGCTGTCGCAGCAACTCCAGTAGGGGACCGTGTTTTTCGAGGTTTTCAACACCGGCTGCTCCTCCGGGAAGCACAATTACGTCCATCTCGGTATCGGCCAGCTCATCCCAGGTGGTGTCCGGGACAAGGCAGAGGCCGCGACCACCAGTGACCGCACCCGGGCGCAATGCGACGATTGTCACCTGACATCCGGCACGGCGCAAAATGTCACTACAAATAACGACTTCCATATCTTCAAAGCCGTCGGCGACCGGTATGAGTACCTGAATAGCTGTGGACATTAGCCAGCTACCTCGTAATTTTTATCTAAGTGCATGATTGCCAAATCCGCTCATTTCAGAAACCACGATGGTTTGACCGCATTTTCATGGGATTTATCCCGGTTCAATTTTACTGACCAGAGGCAACAGACAAGGGGATCACTTCCTGAACGCTATGACCATTTTCATCAATAGGTACTGCCTGTTTTTCGAGAATCGCCAAAGCCTCGTGCAGGACATAATCTTTTTCCAGATTCGGCTTAAGGATGCTAGCGGCCGCCATCGCTTCTTCCGAAGCGGAGTGGCTACTGGTTTTTGCTGTGACGAGGGTGGGCTTGCTGGCCGGTGCCGTGATGGTGTACTGCGGTTTAACCTTGCTGCAAGTGTCGGGAGCTTTGAGAACGCCCTGTAATTCCGATTCCTTGAGCAGATCTTCATCCATCGCTCGCAGCTGGGGATTAGCAGGCTGAATTTCGACATTGGGCACAATGCCCTGACTTTGAATGGAGCAACCCGCAGGCGTGTAGTACAGAGCGGTAGTTAGCTTGAGGGCACCACCGTTACTGAGGGGAATGACGGTCTGGACAGAACCCTTGCCAAAACTGCGCTGTCCCATGACGAGGGCACGATGATCGTCCTTGAGTGCACCAGTAACAATTTCGGCAGCCGATGCAGAGCCGCCATTGATCAAGACGATCATGGGCGCGCCATGGAGATAATCCGGGCCATGTGCTGTAAAGCGCATGTCGCTGTCGGGGGTCCGCCCCTTGGTGTAAACAATCAGTCCCTTGTTTAAAAACGTATCTGCTGTTTCTACGCCGGCGCCCAGGACCCCGCCGGGATTATTACGTAAATCCAGTATCAAACCTTTCAGGTGTCCATGAGCCGCTTTTTCCAGTTGCTCCACGGCCTGGCGCGTTTCCCGACCGGTATTTTCCTGGAACTGACTGATGCGAATATAGCCATAATCTGGTGCCAGCATGGTGGAGCGTACACTCTGGACCTTGATAATGGCGCGGGTGAGGGTCAAGTGGATGGGCTGATTCTGATGCGGACGCAAAATGGTCAGGGTGACCTGAGTGCCAGGTTTACCGCGCATCATGTCTACGGTTTTCTGCAGACCAACGCCCTGCAATGCCTTGCCGTCAATTTTGACAATCAAGTCTCCGGGTTCGATGCCCGCTTTGGCGGCCGGAGTGCCATCCATAGGGGCGATCACCTTGAGCACGCCATGATCTCCGGTTACTTCAATGCCGAGGCCACCAAACTTACCATCGGTGACCACCTGCATATCCTTGAATTCCTTGGGTGTCAGGTAAGCGGAGTGCGGGTCGAGGGCGCTGACCATGCCGCTGATGGCGCCGGTCATTAATTTTTTGTCAGACGTAGGGTCCACATAATTGGATTTGACGATTTCAAAGACCTGACTGAGGGTTTGGATTTGTTGCAGGGGGACATGGGTCTGATCCGTATTTGCGTACGCACTGTCCGCGTAACTGCTGCCCAGGCTTAACACCAACAGGACGCTGAGCTTGAGCCAGGTGCCAGCTGGGTACGGCAGGATGCGATTGAGCGGGATCATAATGCATTTCTCCAAAAAGCATGCGTCCGGTTTCCTGGAATCGGAGGATCCGGATAAAATCAGTTGTGAATGTAATCCAGAGGATTGACGGGGTGCCCGGCGTTGCGAATTTCAAAGTAAAGTCCGTCATTACCCAGTTCACCACCACTGCCTACCGTGCCTACCTGATGCCCTGCAGCGATTTGTTCGCCGACATGGGCATCGGTGGAACCCAGGTGTCCATATATGCTGAGCAGGCTATGACCAATCTGAACAATCACAATTTGTCCATAACCTCTGAGTGGGCCAGCATAAAGTACCATGCCGGGAGCAATGGCGCGAACCGGCGTTCCTTGTGCCGCCTGAAAAGTAATACCCTGCCAGTCGAGACCACCGGTTACGCGCGGACTGCCATAGCGTGCGGTAATGGGACCGTTAACGGGTGCTGGATAGCGGCCATGGCCGATGATCAGGGTGCTGGGCGGGCTGATGCTCGGGCTGGGAGCAGGTCGGGGTGCTGGCGGCGGGGCTGTCGATGGTGAGACCGGTGCCGGAACAGGTTTCTGGGGAACCGTGGCAATGTGCGGCGGATGCATTTCGGTAGTCGGAGGTGCAGCCTTTTCGGCAGCACGTTGGACTTGTTCCGCACGCTGTTGTTCCTCGGCTTTTTGCACGGCTGCAGCACGCTGTTCGGCACGTTTTTCCGCAGCCAGACGGCGTTGTTGGGCAGCTCTTGCCTCGGCGGCGGCGCGTGCTTGCGCTGCCGCACGTGCTGCCGCTTCGGCCGCCGCCTTGCGTCGTGCTGCTTCGGCAACAGCCTCCTGGTGGCGGAACTGAACCACCAGACGACCCACCAAGCCATTAAGAATATTAGCATTAGCCTGTAATTCGGCAATTTTGGCCTTGTCTTTGGCGATCCGGTCGGTCAGTTGATTTTCGAGTGTGGCATGTTGCTGGCGCTGCTGGTTCAGGGTGTTTTCCTGGGCCTGGATTTGCGTGGCGAGTTTCACTAATCCCGCTTCTCTCAGCTCTACCTGGTGTTGTGTCTGAACGATTTGTGCCGCCGTATTTTGGGTTTTTACAATGAGCGCGCTGCGGGCTTTGGCCAGGGAAGCATAATAAACGCTCATCCGTCCCAATTCTCCGGGTTTTTCGGTTTGTAGCCAGACTGCGAGGGGGGTTGTACCACCAAGCATATAAGCCCCCCGCAATTGTTTACCCAGAATTTCTTTTTGCTGGATCAATTCTGCCTGCAATGCCGTTATTTTTTGTTTCAGATTATTCAGTTTTATTTGGGTTTGTTGTTGTTGTGCCTGAATGCCAGCCAGCTTTTTTCGGGTCGCCGCAATTTTTAAATCAAGCGTTTTGATTTCATCGCGCAGTTCCGCCTGGGTTTTTTGTCCGGCGTTCAGATGAGCCTGAATTTGACCCAGATTCTCGTGGAGATGCTCCAGTTTTTCGCGACTATTTTGGATTTTCTCCTGAAGCGAACTGGCATCTGCTCCCAGTGGAAGTAATCCGGTCAGCAGCAGCAGAGTAACCGAATGGAGCAAAATCCTCGAGGTCATTTAGGCCGTCTGCACCAGATTTTTTCCACCCATTTCCGGCGGTATGGGTAACCCCATAAGATGCAGAAGCGTTGGCGCAAGATCTTCCAGAGCGCCGCCGGACAAGAGCTCGGCGGGTCGTCCGATATACAACAGGGGCACCGGGTTGCAGGTATGCGAGGTGTGTGCCTGACCACTTTCGGTATCCAGCATCTGCTCAACATTGCCATGGTCTGCGGTAATCAGGACTTCTCCACCGACATGACGTACGGCGCTGACAATACGTCCGAGGCTGTGATCGACGGCTTCTACTGCCGCAATGGCGGCACTGAGCTTGCCGCTGTGGCCAACCATATCGGGATTGGCAATATTGCAGATAATGGCATCATATCGACGACTTTCCACCTGCTCTACCAGCGCATCAGTCAGCGCGCTCACACTCATTTCCGGCTGTAGATCGTAGGTGGTTACCTTGGGAGAAGGAATCAAAATCCGGTCTTCGCCAGGATAAACCGTTTCGTCGCCACCATTCAGAAAGAAGGTTACGTGCGCGTATTTTTCCGTTTCCGCAATGCGTAACTGATGTAATCCATGTTGGGCAAGCCATTCCCCGAAGGTGTTTTTGAGCCGGGTCGGAGGAAAAGCCACGTGGACGTCAAAATGTTCACTATATTCAGTGAGCGTCACAAAATCTGCGAGTTTGGGTGTGGCCTGACGGGGAAACCCGTCGAAGTCGGCTTCAATGAAAGGTCGGGTAATCTGCCGGGCGCGATCAGAACGAAAGTTCATGAACAGGACGGCGTCATGATCCTGAATACAGATGGGTGTGCTGCCGATTTGTGAGGGGGCAACAAATTCATCACTTTCGCCCCGGGTATAAGCGGCCGTCAGTGCCTCCTGACCCGTGGCATAGTGGGCACCTTTGCCAAGCGTAAGCAAATCATAAGCCTGTTGTACCCGATCCCAGCGGTGATCCCGATCCATGGCATAAAACCGACCAATCAGCGAGGCGAGTTCTCCACCGTGGGTTTTTAATTCGGCGGACAGTTTTTCCAGAGAATTTTCCGCACAGCGGGGTAGGGTGTCGCGTCCATCCAGAAAAGCGTGCACATACACTCGCTCTGCTCCCCGACTTCGGGCCAGACGCAGGGCGGCAAACAAGTGTTCTTGGTGAGAATGAACCCCCCCCGCCGAGAGTAATCCGAGAATATGGACCGCTCCGCCCTGAGCTTTGGCCGTATCGACTGCCGCACAAAGTGCGCTGTTTTTATAGAAACTTCCGTCCATGATGCCACGGTTGATGCGTTCGTATTCCTGGTAAACGACTCGTCCGGCCCCGATATTAATATGCCCGACTTCACTGTTACCCATCTGTCCGCCGGGTAGCCCGACAGAAGCCCCGGAGGCATTGAGGAGGTTATGAGGATGGCTACGCCACCAGCCATCCCAGTTAGGCGTATGGGCCAAGGCAATGGCATTGTTTTCAGGATCTTCGCGATAACCCCAGCCATCCAGGATTAGCAGTAGTACGGGGCGCGGTGTATGGGCCATCAATTTCCTCTAAACCGGGAAAGAATACAAATAAGGACGCATTAAAGCAGATCAGGCGAATTCTGTCATGGGGTCATCACCAGGGGTTTGAGATGCCAGATATCCGCATTATATTCCCGAATGGTGCGGTCGCTGGAAAATACGCCGCTGGCAGCGCTGTTCAAAATACTCAGACGCTGCCATTCGGTCTGGTCACGCCACAATGCCGCCGCCTCCTGTTGTTTCAGCTTATAGCTGGTGAAGTCGGCCAGAACCATCCAGGGATCATGCGGGTTATTCAGGGTGTGCATGATGGGATCAAAAATGCCCGGTTCAAAGGCATTGAAGTACCCGCTGTGCAGGAGGTCCATCACTCTCTGCAGATCGTGGTCGGCCTGCAAATAAACTTCTGGCTGATAGTTGCCCTTTAACTGGCTGACTTCCTGGGCATTCAGGCCAAACAGAAAAAAGTGTTCGGGCCCGACGGCATCGCGAATTTCAATATTGGCACCATCCAGCGTACCAATCGTCAGTGCGCCGTTCATCATAAACTTCATGTTGCCGGTTCCTGAGGCTTCCTTGCCCGCCGTGGAAATTTGCTCGGACAAATCGGTGGCTGCACAAATCTGTTCCATAAGGGAAACCCGGTAGTCCGGCAGGAAACAAACCCGCAAGCGACCGGCGGTATCGGCATCATGATTGACCACGTTGGCAATGTTGTTGATGAGTTTGATGATCCGCTTGGCCATGAAATAACCGGGGGCGGCTTTCCCGGCAAACAGGACATTACGCGGGGTGACTTCGGAGTCTTCACCGCGTTTAATGCGATCATAAAGGTGAATAACGTGGAGGGCGTTGAGCAGTTGCCGCTTGTATTCATGAATGCGTTTGACCTGGGTATCGACCATGGCACCCGGAATAAAATGCACACCGGTTTGTTCCAAAACCAGCTTGGCGAGGCGGGCCTTGTTGATTTGGCGGACCGCATCCCAGCGTTTACGGAACGTGGCGTCTTCTGCAAAGGGGGCCAGGGCCTTGAGATGGTCCAGGTCGTTTTTCCAGTCAGTACCAATTTGTTCGGTAAGCAGTTCGCGCAAGGCGGGATTGGCCCACTGCAACCAGCGCCGAGGCGTGACGCCATTGGTTTTGTTGTTGAACTTTTGGGGCCAGAGCTTGTGAAAGTCGGCGAACAGTTCTTCGCAAAGCAGTTCCGTGTGCAGTGCAGCTACGCCGTTGACGGAAAAGCTCCCCACCACGGCCAGGTGTGCCATGCGGACCATTTGTTCGCCATTTTCCTCGATGATGGACAGGCGTTGTAGCAAAGCATTATCCCCTGGCGCCCGACGGGCCACTTCCTGTAGGAAACGGCCATTGATTTCAAAAATAATTTCCAGAAGGCGTGGCAGGAGTTGGCGAAACAGGCGTACCGGCCAGCGTTCCAGGGCTTCCGGAAGCAGGGTGTGGTTGGTATAGGCCATGGTCTGACTGGTAATTTTCCAGGCGGTATCCCAGTCCAGGCCATGTTCATCCATCAGCAGGCGCATCAGTTCCGGGACTGCGCAACTGGGATGGGTATCGTTGAGCTGAAAACAGTGATGTTTGGCAAAATGGGTAAAATTTTCACCATGTACAGCAACCCAGTCAGCCATCACATCCTGAAGACTGGCCGAGGCCAGAAAATACTGCTGACGCAAGCGCAGTTCTTTACCATTTTCACTGCTGTCATTGGGGTAAAGCACCATGCTGATATGTTCAGCATTATTTTTGGCCGCTACAGCTTCGGGATAGGCACCCGCATTGAATTCGCCGAGATCAAATATGTCGGTGGAGGCAGCGCGCCACAGCCGCAGGGTGTTGACGACCTCATTGCGATATCCCGGTATGGGGATGTCATAAGGGACTGCGAGGACATCGTGGGTATCCACCCAACGATGATGTAATTTGCCCTGGGCATCATTGTAAGCCTCGCTGCGCCCAAAAAAATGAATGTGACGCACGCGTTCTGGCCGTTTCAGCTCCCAGGGATAACCATTTTTCAGCCAGTGATCAGGTTCTTCGACTTGCTCGCCCGCTCGAATTTCCTGGCGAAACATACCGTAACTGTAGCGTATGCCATAACCCGTGACGGGGAGCCCCAGTGACGCACAACTATCGAGAAAGCAGGCAGCCAGACGACCCAGTCCGCCATTCCCCAGACCCGCATCGGGTTCTGTCTCAATGACGTCTGTCAATTGTCGATGTTCCTGCTCAAGGACTGTCCCGGCCGCTTCTTCCAGCCCCAGATTGAGCAGGGTGTTACCCATGGTACGGCCCAGCAAAAATTCGAGAGACAGGTAAAAAGTGCGCTTACCTTTCTCTTCCGCCACTTTCTGCTGGGTTTTTTTCCAGCGTTCTACCAGGCGATCACGCAGGCTCATGGATAGCGCGGTATATACATTAATTTTCGAGCCGGTTTCTGCTTCCGCACCCAAGGTATGAAACAGGTAATGGCGGGTATCGGAGCACAGGCTGCTGGCATCCATACCAAGAGTGGGTAAGACACAGGCGTTTTTCGCAGGACGTCTGGCAGGCATGATGTGGCTCCTCATGTGCGGATGGTCGACACCCCCATCATAGAATGATGTTATGGGGAATTGAAAGGGGTTATGGTGCCGGAATTTGCAGATATTTCATGGATGGGCACTATTTCAGATCAGCGTGGCAAAGATGCTAGTCTTGAGGTGATAAAAATATATCTGACCAGAGATTCGGTCAGCGATTCATCCCCTTGAAAAGGAGTCGTCCATGGCTAAATCTTTGGCTGATTTTATTCGCAGTGCGCGCAGTCAAATTCGTGAAGTGGATTGCGATACTCTGGAAGACTGGCTGCGGACCCGCGACGACTTGGTGCTGGTGGATGTGCGCGAGGCGCATGCTTTTGTCGAAGGGCATCTACCCGAAGCCATTCATGTTCCTAGAGGCTATCTGGAAGCCCTTGCTGATCCGGATTTCGGCCATTGCCACCCGGTGTTGTCCCAGGCGCGGGATCAGGTGGTGGTGTTGTACTGTGACAGTGGAACGCGTTCTGCGCTTTCTGCGGTCACTTTGCAGGAAATGGGTTTTAGCGAGGTGTATAACCTGGGCGGGGGCATCAATGTCTGGGATGCGGAAGATAAGCCTATTGTGAGCTGATGTGTTGAGCTTCAATCGGGCAGCTGGCAGCTGCCCGGTTGAAGCGACAGCATTAATTACTCAATCTGGCTTCCAAAATTTTCCTGGTAACGGTTTTTGAACTCGCTCCAGGTGAAATGATGATTTTGGGTGCCAGCCGTTTCAATCTTGTAGGCGCCCATCAACGAGGCAATCTTGCCACTGGTTTCCCAGCCCAGATTGTGTTCAAGACCGTAAAGCAAACCTGCCCGATAAGCGTCGCCGCAACCGGTGGGATCAAGTACTGCCTTGGGTTTGGCCGCAGGAATGTGGGTTTCCTGGTCTTCGTGGTAGATGACGGAACCCTGCTCGCCTTTGGTGACGATCAGCGCTTTCAGGCGTTGGCGTAACTCCGCGACGCTTAAGCCGGTACGAGCCAGAACCATCTGGCATTCATAGTCATTGACTGTCAGATAATCGGCCATATCAATGAGACGGGTCAGAGTGGCTGCGTCAAACAGTGGCAGCCCCTGTCCGGGATCAAACAGTGTGGGGATGCCTGCGCGGGTCAAGTCCTCCAGATGCTGGATCATGGCCCCCAAACCATCGGGAGAGACAATGGCCCAGTGCACATCGCTGGGGATTTGCCCGTCCAGATGATTTTCCTGGGCCATGAACATCGCACCGGGATGAAAAGCGGTGATCTGATTGTCGTCCAGATCGGTGGTGATAAAGGCCTGCGCCGTGTAATGATCGGGGAGGATGCGAATCAGATGGGTATCCAGACCCTGCTGTTTGATGTGCTCAAGGTAGGGCGTGAAATCCTGGCCGGCGGTGCCAGCAATGACGGGGTTTCCTCCCAGCAGCTTGAGATTGTAAGCAATATTGCCGGCGCAACCGCCAAAATCGCGGCGCATTTCCGGTACGGTAAAAGACACATTCAGCATGTGTACCTGCTCAGGCAGGATGTGGGCCTTGAAACGGTCCTGAAACACCATAATGGTATCAAAGGCCAGTGATCCGCAGACGAGTGTGGACATGGCAACTCCTTGTTGGATTTTTGTCAAATTGTTGGGTTGGGTGTGGTATTTTTGCTGAAAACAGACTATTATCATAACAGGTTTTTACGAATTGTGTTGTCCTGTCCGAGGTGGGTCTGGTCATGAACAGGGGTCTGCGTACATTACTGAGTGTTGCCATGCTGGCTTTTGCCGTTCCGGCTTGGGCTGCGGATTCTGCTGCCCACGATCAGACCTATGTAAACCTTTTCGGGGGTAATGTTTTTTTCAATGGCGCCAGCGGACTTGCTCATCATGATGGCAATGCAGTGCTGGGTTTGCGTTTGGGGCAGCGTCTCAGTGCGCACCTCGGTGTCGAGGCACAGGTTGCTGCGGCTTTTGCCCATTTGCAGGATGCTGCACCGAATGCTGACGCTAACCAGTACAGCGGCGCATTGCTCGGAAATGTGTATGCTTTTGCCAGTCCAAACACCCCCTATGTTTCTCTGGGTCTGGGTGCTTCCAGCAATCGGTTTAATCAGGATCTAGGGCGCGGCACTTCGCTGATGGGCGTGTTGGGACTGGGTTATCAATATTCCCTGGGGGATCATTTTGGTTTGCGCCTGGATGTTCAGGATCAGCTTCTGTTCAATACGCCGACCTCCAGCGCCGCAAACCTCAACAATGTGCAGGTAACGGGCGGTATTTCCTATTTTTGGGGCGGCAGTAAAAAATCTGCCTTTCCAGTCATTGGTCCTGCCCATCCCTGAAGCTTGAGTGGATTTTGTTTGCGGGGTGAGCGTCTTTCACTTCGCTTGGCCGTGTATCCTTTGCTATAGTGCGCTCTGTCCCCGTCGACGATCAATTCATCGGCCACGCCAGCAAGGAGCCTGAACGCATGTCCAAAAGCCATCTTTTTACTTCTGAGTCTGTTTCCGAAGGTCATCCCGATAAGGTCGCAGACCAGATTTCCGATGCCATTCTTGATGCCATTCTGGCGCAGGATCCGCGTGGTCGGGTAGCGGCTGAAACTCTGATTACTACCGGCCTCATTGTTCTGGCGGGTGAAATTACGACAACGGCTAACGTCGATTACGCAGACGTTGCCCGTCAAACGGTGCGCCGGATCGGCTATGATTCATCGGAAATGGGCTTTGACTGGGCCTCCTGCGCGGTGATGCAGACGCTCGACAAGCAGTCTCCGGATATTGCTCAGGGTGTGAATGAAGGGGCTGGTCTGGATCTGGACCAGGGCGCTGGTGATCAGGGCCTCATGTTTGGTTTTGCCTGTGATGAAACCGATGTGCTGATGCCAACTCCGATTTATTTCGCCCATCGCCTGACCGAACGTCAGGCTCTGGTGCGTAAGGATGGCCGCCTGCCCTGGTTACGTCCCGACGCCAAAAGTCAGGTGACGGTGCGTTACGAAGAAGGCCGCCCGGTTGCTATTGATGCCGTCGTCCTTTCTACCCAGCACAGTCCTGATATCAGTCATGCGGATCTGGTGGAAGCGGTGCGGGAAGAAATCATCAAGCCGGTATTGCCGCCGGAAATGTTGCACAAGGACACCAAATATCTGATTAACCCTACCGGTCGTTTTGTTATTGGTGGACCCGTAGGCGATTGTGGACTGACAGGCCGCAAAATCATTGTAGACACCTACGGTGGTCAGGGTAGTCACGGTGGCGGTGCTTTTTCGGGTAAGGATCCTTCCAAGGTGGACCGTTCTTCTTCTTACGCCGGTCGTTACGTGGCCAAAAATATTGTCGCTGCGGGTCTGGCGAGTCGCTGTGAAGTACAGGTGGCTTACGCCATTGGGGTATCCCAGCCGGTCAGTCTGATGGTCGATACCTTTGGCACCGGCAAAGTTGATGATGATCGCATTGCGGCGCTGGTTCGTGAACATTTTGATCTGCGTCCCAAGGGCATAATTCAGATGCTGGATCTGCTTCGTCCGATTTATGGTAAAACCGCTGCTTATGGGCATTTCGGTCGTGAAGAACCGGAATTCACCTGGGAACGGACCGACAAGGCCGCAGCCTTGCGGGATGCTGCTGGATTGCGATAAAAAGACCTCTGTGCGGAGAATCTCTCCGCCGGAAGTTCGGGCTGAGGAGCGCTGCAGTCGCCAAGTCTCTGGTGGTCAGGCTCGGCCCGTTTTCCTTCGTGTAAAACCGCGCTCGCTTTCATGATCAAAGGAACGACCACCATGAATGCTGTGCTTAAAACGGGTGAAGACTTTAAAGTGGCTGATATGTCTCTGGCCGCCTGGGGACGTAAGGAAGTCCGTATTGCTGAAACGGAAATGCCAGCATTGATGGCTATCCGCCGGAAATATCAGGCTCAGCAGCCCTTACAGGGTGCGTGTATTGCGGGCTGTATTCATATGACCATCCAGACCGCTGTACTTATCGAAACCCTGGTGGCTTTGGGGGCTGAAGTGCGCTGGTCTTCCTGCAATATTTTTTCTACGCAGGATCAGGCAGCAGCGGCTGTTGCGGCTGCTGGTGTTCCGGTTTTTGCCTGGAAGGGCGAAAGCGAGGAAGAGTACTGGTGGTGTGTAGAGCAGACCATTACAGGTCCTGACGGCTGGCGCCCCAATATGCTGCTGGATGATGGTGGAGACCTCACCGGATTGCTCCATGAGAAGTATCCCGAGTTGCTGGAAGGCATCCACGGTGTTTCCGAAGAAACGACCACAGGCGTGCACCGTCTTTGGGAAATGGCCAAAGAAGGTAAGCTCAAGGTGCCCGCCATCAATGTCAACGACTCGGTGACCAAAAGCAAAAATGACAACAAATACGGTTGTCGTCACTCCCTCAATGATGCCATCAAGCGGGCCACGGACCATCTGCTGTCGGGTAAACGTGCCCTGGTTCTGGGGTATGGCGATGTGGGCAAGGGTTCGGCGGCCTCCCTGCGTCAGGAAGGCATGATTGTGCGCGTCACCGAAGTAGATCCCATTTGTGCCATGCAGGCCTGCATGGACGGTTATGAAGTGGTTTCTCCCTACAAAAAGGGTATCAACGATGGCAGCGATGCCTGTATTGATCGGGATCTGCTGGGCCAGACGGATTTGCTGGTTACGGCTACCGGTAATTACAATGTCTGCGATGCGGGCATGTTGAAGGCCCTCAAGAAAGGTGCTGTTGTTTGTAATATTGGTCATTTCGACAATGAAATTGATACGGCTTTCATGCGCTCCAACTGGGCCTGGGACGAGGTCAAGGCTCAGGTGCACAAAGTGTATCGTGATGCGCCGGCAGGCAAGGACTTTGATGCGGACAGTGATGATTACCTGATTCTCCTTTCTGAAGGAAGGCTGGTAAATCTGGGTAATGCTACCGGGCACCCCAGTCGGATTATGGATGGTTCTTTTGCCGATCAGGTTTTGGCGCAGATACATCTTTACGGGGAACGCTTTGCTGACCTGCCTGCCGCGCAGAAGTCTTCTCACATCGGCGTCACCGTCCTGCCGAAAACCCTGGATGAAGAAGTGGCTCGATATATGGTGGAAGGTTTTGCCGGGGTGCTGACCCGGTTGACAACGGCCCAAGCCGAATATCTTGGCGTTGACGTTCACGGGCCTTTCAAGACCGACGCGTATCGTTACTGATGGCGCACTCCGTCGAGTTTTTTCCGCCCAAAAATGCTGCAGGCGAGGAGCGCCTGCGGGAAACCATTCGTGCCCTGTTACCTTTGGGTCCAGAATATGCCTCGGTGACTTTTGGGGCCGGTGGTTCTACCCGGGAACGGACATTCGCCACAGTGGATATGATCCGCAAGGATTATGCTCTGGAAGCCGTCCCGCATCTTTCCTGCATTGGCTCTACGGAATCGGGTATTCAGGAAATTCTGGAAGATTACCGGGCTCAGGGTATTCAGCGTATTGTTGCCTTGCGTGGTGATTTACCAGAAGGCATGAGTAACCCTGGTCATTTTGAATACGCCACCGATCTGGTGGCTTTTATCCATCAGTTCGGTGGTTTTAAAATTTATGTAGCCGGTTATCCGGAAGTGCACCCAAAGGCCGTTTCTGCTGAAAATGATTTACAACATCTGGTTGAAAAGGTGCAGGCGGGTGCAGATGCGGTTATCACCCAGTATTTTTATAATCCCGATGCGTATTTGCAGCTCCGGGATGATATACAGCGGCGGGGTGTTGAGGTGCCGATTGTAGTGGGTGTCATGCCCATCACAAATTTTGAACAGATTTCCCGTTTTTCGGCCATGTGCGGAGCCGAGTTGCCGCAATATTTGCGGCGCCGCATGGAAGCTTATGGGGAAGATCTGCAGTCCCAATATCAGTTAGGGATTGAGTTGCTGAGTCGGCAATGTGAAACATTACTCTCACAGGGGGCACCCAGCCTGCATTTTTACACGCTGAATCAGTCCGAGGCGACAACGGCCATCTGGCAGAATCTCGGGCTTTAAGTCTTTTTGACGCCATTATCGAAGCCTCGAAAGCGAGGATAATAGCGTTTTCTGTTGACCGGCGGACAACCTTTGCTACACTGACTTCAAGATGGCCATGGAATATGTTGGTCAGCAAGAGAATTTTTTACTATAAGAGGTTCATACCATGTCTAAAAAGTATCCTGTTGTTGCAGTCACCGGTTCTTCGGGAGCCGGGACAACGACTGTCAAACATGCATTTCATGACATTTTTCGGCGCCTGAAAGTCAATCCGGTCATCATTGAGGGAGATAGCTTTCACCGTTATAACCGGGCGGAAATGCGTGAAGCCATTGCCAAAGCAGCAGCAGAAGGTAAGACCATCAGCCACTTTGGCCCCGAAGGGAATGACTTTGAGTCACTGGAGCGTTTGTTCCGCAGCTACGGAGAGACCGGTCATGGCCAGATGCGTTACTACGTGCATGATGATGCGGAAGCGGAACTGCGGGGTAGTGCTCCTGGAACCTTTACGCCATGGCAGGATATGCCTACGGGTACGGACCTGCTTTTTTATGAGGGGCTGCACGGCGGGGTGAAAACCGAAGATGTGGATGTCGCCAATTATGTGGATCTTCTGGTTGGTGTCGTGCCGGTTGTGAATCTCGAATGGATCCAGAAAATTCATCGTGATAATTCCCAGCGTGGGTATTCGGCTGAAGCCATTGTGGACACGATTTTGCGCCGCATGCCGGATTATATTCATCATATTACCCCCCAGTTTTCGCGCGCGCATATCAACTTTCAGCGCGTACCTTTGGTGGATACTTCTAATCCTTTTATCGCCCGCGATATTCCCACACCCGATGAGAGCATGGTAGTCATTCGCTTTCGGGATCACAAAGTTGAGCATTTCCCGACCTTGTTGCAAATGATTCCCGGAAGCTTCATGTCGCGTTCCAATACCCTGGTTATTCCGGGTACGAAAATGGGTTTCGCCATGGAAGTCATTCTCGGGCCGCGCATTGAACAGATGCTGGATGAAAAAAAGGAAGCACTCTGATAGCGCGTTAGTATTTATCCTGATGACATCCGGTATCGGCAACATCGATACCGGATTTTTTATGTCCTGCGTTTATGTGGCGGAAGCCTGATCAGCAGTTTCTGTCATGACGGAACAGTAGAGATGTCATGACGTGTCATGCAGAATCAGAAGAAATACAAACGGTTCTATTTGTATGATGTGTTGATGATTTTTAATAATAAACAAGCTGTTACAAATAATTTTTAGGTATTGTTAAGGGCTTTCAGATAGTTGGCCCCTTTCTTGCTGTGTAGCTCTTGAGTGCTCTGACATTCAAGAACCGCTTAACGGCTAGGAGGAGATATGAAAATTATGGGTAAGACTGTGAAATCACCCGCTACAAAAGCAGTTATTCTGGCAGTGGCCTGCACGTTGGGTGCAATAGTCCCTGTGGCCGCTAATGCGGCGATAGGTTCGGCCTGTTTATTTGGTCAGGGCCGCATTTTGGGCACTGGCGCAGTAACAGCGATAGACGGTGCTGCCGGTGGTGGTATTAACCCCTGGGCAGTGATTTCGGGTTATGGCACCAATCAGCAAATTGGCGCGACCGCT
>NZ_JABELD010000082.1 GCF_018853445.1 Acidithiobacillus concretivorus | reverse complement strand
GCGACGTGCAGGATACGCGGCTGAAAATCCATCCCGGCAGCAAAACGACGGGACTGGCTCTGGTCGCTGAGTACGTCCGTCGTGGCCCTACGGTGATCTGGGCCGCTGAATTGGCGCATCGGGGTGGGGTAATCCGCAAGGCGCTGCAACAACGGCGCGATCATCGGCGATTTCGTCGGGCCAAGTTACGTTATCGTGCCCCGCGCTTCCTGAACCGCACGAAGCCTACAGGCTGGCTGGCTCCAAGCCTGCAACATCGGGTGGATACCACGATGGCCTGCGTATCCCGCTTGCAGCGTTGGGCACCCGTGGTGGCTCTGTCCACCCTGCTGCATCGCTTCGATACCCAGGCTTTGCAGAACCCGGAAATATCCGGTGCGGAGTACCAGCACGGCACCCTGTTCG
>NZ_JABELD010000081.1 GCF_018853445.1 Acidithiobacillus concretivorus | reverse complement strand
GGCCCCCGCCTCGATTTTTCCGGCGCGGGCTGCGGCAACAACGCCCGCGACCGAAGTGGCGGAGGCAGGTTCACAAAACACACCTTCAAATTTGGCTAACCAGCGCTGGGCTTCGAGGATTTGGGTATCGCTGTGGCTACCAAACCAGCCACCACTTTCTTCCTGCACCCGGTGCGCCTGATCCCAGGACATGGGATGCCCGATACGAATGGCCGTCGCAATGGTTTCCGGATTTTTCACAAACGCGCCGGCCATAAACGGCGCGCTGCCCTCTGCCTGAAAACCAAGCATCTTCGGTCGTTTTCCGGGTTTGCCATGACCATAGCGACACACTCCGTTGCAGAATTTGCAGGCGGTGGTCAACACTTGGGAGGCATCAGCACGACCATCGGTGGCTTCGCAGTAACCCATCCAATGGGCAGTGATATTACCCGCATTACCAACGGGCAATACGTGATAATCAGGCGCTTCGCCCAAGGCCTCGATAATTTCAAAGGCAGCGGTTTTCTGGCCCTGCAGACGGTAGGGGTTCACAGAATTGACCAGGGTAATGGGTGCATTGGCAGCCACTTCCTGCACAATCTGCATGCCTTCGTCAAAATTGCCGCGAATTTGCAAGACCAACGCGCCGTGCATCATGGCCTGAGATAACTTGCCCAAAGCAATTTTCCCTTCCGGGATCACCACAAAAGCCTGCATTCCGGCCCGCGCCGCATAGGCCGCTGCAGCCGCAGATGTGTTTCCTGTGGAAGCGCAGATGACCATCTCACTGCCATCTTCCTTGGCCTTGGTTACCGCCATGGTCATGCCCCGATCCTTGAAAGAACCGGTGGGGTTCAGCCCCTCGAATTTGAGAAACAGGCGAATATCCACTCCCAACTGACGCGGAAGATTCAGACATTCGATGAGCGGCGTATTCCCCTCACCGAGGCTGACTGCCTGGGTATCCGGGGCCAGGGGCAAAAAATCACGGTAACGATCAATAATACCGGTATAACGCGTCATGACTAATTCCTGAAGCAATAAAAAATGGATTCGGAAAGCGGATTCACTGTTCGGCCAGACTTTCGACTCGCAGCCGTAAAACGGGACGAGCCACTACCGGAAGGGCTTCAATGCGGCTAATGGCCTGCTTCAGATCGCCTTCGCGGCAACGGTGCAGCAACAGCACGATGGGAACCGTATCGGCCTCCTGAGCTTCTTTTTGCAGCAAAGCCTCAATGGAAATCTGGTGTTCTGCCAGCATGGTCGCCACCTGGGCTAAAACGCCAGCGCGATTATGGGCATGAATGCGCAAATAGTAAGCGCTCTCCACTTCAGCCATGGGCAGCAGCGGCAATGCACTCAAGGCGTCCGGTTGAAAAGCCAGATGCGGCACGCGGTTGCTGGGATCTGCCGTCATCGTCCGGGCCACATCCACCAGATCAGCCACCACCGCACTGGCCGTAGGATCACCACCCGCACCGCGCCCGTAATACAGGCTTTGTCCAGCCGCATCGCTTTCGACGAGAATGGCGTTGAAGGGGCCTTCGACATTGGCCAGCAAATGACTTTCGGGAATCAGGGTCGGATGAACGCGCAGTTCCACACCATCGGCGCGACGCCGGGAGATACCCAGGAGCTTGATGCGATAACCGAGTTCTGCTGCATACACCACATCATCCCGCTCCAGAGCACGAATCCCCTCGACATGGCAGTGTGCAAAGTCCACCGGAATGCCAAAAGCAATGGAAGCCATCAGCGTGATTTTGTGGGCTGCATCCCCCCCGTCCACATCCAGCCCGGGGTCCGCTTCGGCGTAGCCCAGGCGCTGGGCCTCGGTCAGAGCCTGCTGAAAATCCCAACCTTCACGAAACATCTGGGTCAAAATATAGTTACTGGTGCCGTTGATGATACCCGCCAGCCATTGAATGCGATTCCCTGCCAAACCTTCGCGGATGGCTTTAATAATCGGAATGGCTCCGGCTACGGCTGCTTCAAAGGCCACCATCACTCCCTGTTGCTGGGCGGCGGCAAAAATTTCGTTACCATGTTCAGCGAGCAGGGCTTTATTGGCCGTCACCACATGCTTGCCTGCGGCAATAGCTGCCAGAATCAATTCTCTGGAGAGTCCTGTACCGCCCATGACTTCCACCAGCACATCCACTTCCGGATCGCGCACCACGGCCCACGGATCGGTGCTGATTCGCGCCTGCAGGTTCAATGCTTCCAGACGCGCCGGATTCCGCACTGCAGCATGAACCACCCGTAAATCCCGACCGACCCGACGGGTGATTTCTTCGGCATTACGTGCCAACACCCGCACCGTGCCCTGACCGACAGTGCCCATTCCCAGAATACCAATACGGACAGGATCCATACTGTCGCTCATCATAAATCCTCACGGAACATTTGTTTGATTCCACGGATGGCCTGACGGGTACGATGTTCGTTTTCCACCAGACCAAAACGCACATATTCGTCACCCAGTTCACCAAAGCCAATGCCAGGACTGACCGCCACCTTGGCCCGGTCCAGCACCAGTTTGGAAAACTCCAGCGAGCCCATTTTGCGCAGATTTTCCGGAATACGCGCCCAGACAAACATGGTTGCCTTGGGCTTTTCCACCGCCCAACCTGCTGCATCCAGTCCCTCGCAAAGCACATCGCGGCGCTGTTCATACATCAGGCGAATGTCTTCCACACAGTCCTGAGGGCCTTCCAGTGCCGTAATGGCCGCCACCTGAATGGGGGTGAAGGTGCCGTAATCCAGATAACTTTTCATGCGCGCCAGGGCACCCACCAGCTTGGGATTACCTACGGCAAAGCCGACCCGCCAGCCGGGCATGTTATAGCTCTTGGACAACGTGAAAAATTCGACCCCCACATCTTTGGCCCCCGGCACCTGCAAAAAGCTGGGCGCCTGATAGCCATCAAAGACAATGTCAGCATAAGCCAGATCATGCACCACCCAGATGCGATGCTCCTTGGCAAATTCCACAATCCGCCTGAAAAAATCCAGATCAACCACCGCTGCGGTCGGATTATGTGGAAAATTAATGACCAGCATTTTCGGCTTGGGCCAGGCGGCCTTGACGGCTTTTTCCAGTTCCTCGAAAAAATCCACACCCGGCAGCATCGGCACATGACGCACGTCTGCGCCGGCAATCACAAAACCGTAGGGATGAATGGGATAAGTCGGACTCGGAACCAGCACCGTATCTCCGGGGCCCATGGTAGCCAGGGCCAGATGTGCAATACCTTCCTTGGAACCAATGGTCACAATGGCCTCTGACTCAGGATCAAGAGCCACCCCAAAACGCTGTTCGTACCAGGTCGTGATAGCGCGCCGCAGCCGGGGAATACCCCGGGATACACTGTAACGATGGGTATCCCCGCGCTGGGCGGTCTCGCAGAGCTTATCGACAATATTCTGGGGCGTGGGCTGGTCGGGATTTCCCATGCCAAAGTCGATAATATCCTCACCGCGCTTACGGGCCTGATTTTTCAGGTCAGTGACAATATTAAACACGTAAGGGGGCAAACGGCGGATACGTTCAAAATCACTGTTCATGGGACACAGGCCTTCAAGGGTTGTCGTGAATACCGAAACCGAAGAACAATAGAGAGGCTACGCTGGCCTGTCAATCCGCATCATGGAGGAAAGTCATGAAATTACACCTGCAACAGGACGCCCAATACAATCTCATCAATGGCTATGGGCAAGACGGCATCGTGGTTCGCGGCCAGTATTACAGCCATGGATTGTTGGTAGCGGCGGACTGGCTGCAGAGCCCCTGGGGACCGGAGAGTGCTGAAGGGCTCGGTCTGGAGCATTTTAACGAAGTGCTCGCCCGTAAGCCGGACGTCATGCTCCTGGGCACCGGCAAAAAACAGTATTTTCCTTTGCAACTGATGGTAGCCCTGCGCAATGCTGGCATTCCTGTGGAAGTCATGGATACCAGCGCAGCCTGTCGGACTTACAACATTTTAATGGCCGAAGACCGCATGGTGCTCGCCGCCCTGATGCATCCAGAGACCTGAATTATTTTGGGTAAGAGATCTTGAAAAGCAGACCCTGGCAGGCCGGTGGCGGGGAGGCTTTGCAGCGACTTTGGCCCGCGCCGTGGTTGTTCTTGGCGAAATCCTGCGCCCGTCAGGAGAGCTGTCTGAGCCCAAAGGGCGAGTTCTCTCCTGACAGCAGGATGAACCTTAGAACAACAGGCAAGGGACGTTGGCGCAAAAAGCCTCCCTGCCACCGGCCTGCCGGGGTCTGCCTCACCCGAACAGGGATTCTGTAGTCAGACCTTCTTCTTCAATACGGTGACGTAACACCAGCAAAGCTTCCACCTGGATCTGCCGCACCCGCTCCCGGGTGATACCCAGACGGTTACCGACATCTTCCAGAGTCGCCCCCTCCGTACCATCCAGACCAAAGCGCCAGAACAGTACCTGCCGATGTTTTTCAGACATGGCACCAATCCATTGATGAATCTGCAGGGACAAATCCTGCTCAGCAAAAGCCGCTTCAACGCCGGGATTTGCCATATCAGCAATCACATCGGCCAAGGGGCGCTCAGATTCGCGACCATGAGGCACATCGAGGCTGGTCACCTTGCCGTCATTTTCCAGACAGCTGCGAATTTCGTCCACAGGCCGATCCATGGCCGCAGCCACTTCCTCAGGCGTTGGATCGCGCTGCAGGGTCTGGCCCAGACAGCGTGCCGCACGCAAGACGCTACTCAGTTCTTTCATCACATGAATAGGCAGACGAATGGTGCGCGTCTGATTCATCAGGGCCCGTTCGATATTCTGGCGTATCCACCAGGTAGCGTAAGTCGAAAAACGGAAACCCTTTTCCGGGTCAAATTTTTCCACGGCACGAATCAGACCCAGGTTTCCCTCTTCAATCAAATCCAGAAGGGGCAGGCCACGGTGGATGTAACGTCTGGCCAATTTGACCACCAGACGCAAGTTACTCTCGATCATAGTGTCACGAGCGGCCGCATCACCTGCCTGAACGAGCCGTCCCAAAGAAATTTCCTGCTCTGCCGTCAGCAGCGGATTATGACCGATTTCCCTCAGATAACAGCGGGTAGCATCCCAGTCGGGGGCCTCGCCGTAATCCTCCTCGGTAGTTTCCGGCGTTTCATCTGCCGTATCCACGGACTCCACGGAAAGATCTTCTTGCTCTTCTCTGATCGCGTCGTTCATGCTTAACACTCTCCAGAGGCTAATGAAACCGTACCAGCAAGTAATGGAACAAAAAAACAATCGCCCAGATGACTGATCAGGGCTTCATGACCATCCCAATGGCTGACCTGCAAATGTTGCTTGCCCCGATCTTCCACCGGCATTACCAGGCGACCGCCAGCCCGTAACTGGCGATATAAGGGGGCCAAAGCACAAGGAACCGCCGCCGTAATCACAATGGCATCATACGGCCCCTGCTCCGGCCAGCCGCCACTACCATCACCATGCAACAAATGCACCTGGGAGTAACCCAGTCGGCTCAGCACTTTATCCGCATGATGATGCAGGGGACCAATGCGTTCCACCGTAAACACTTCCGCCCCCAGTTCCGCCAGAAGCGCCGTCTGATAAGCCGAACCGGTCCCGATTTCCAGAATGCGCCGGGGGATCGGGTTGTTTTCGAGAATAGCCTCCATCATCCGTGCCACCGTCCACGGCTGAGAGATGGTCTGACCATAACCAATGGGCAGGGAGACCAGTTCGTAGGCCCGTCCCGCCAAGGCCTGAGCCACAAAATGATGGCGCGGCACCTGATTCATCACATCCAGCACCCGCTCATCACGAATACCCGCCGCCCGCAGGCGTAGCACCATCCTCCCTCGGGTACGGGGAGAAATCATACCCACTTCCGGATTTAGGACTGGCAAGTGCGCAGCCACTGACTTAAGTCTTCCAGAAAATTGTATCGGGTCATATCCAGATCCAGAGGAGTAATGGAGACATACCCCCGACGTACCGCATCAAAATCCGTTCCCGGCCCGGCGTCTGCTTCCCGCCCGGAAGGGCCAATCCAGTAAACCGGATCGCCGCGCGGGTCCGCAGCAGGAATCACCATATCACTTTTGTGGCGTCGCCCCAGACGGGTGACTTCAAAGCCCCGCAATTGCGCATAGGGCAGATCGGGCACATTCACGTTAAGAATGGTGTCTGCAGGCAGCGCATGACTAAGCACGCCGGTGACCAGGGTGGCAGCGACCCTGGCTGCCGTTTCAAAGTGACTGCAATCACGACCCGCCAGAGACACGGCAATGGCTGGTAGACCCAGAAAACGTCCCTCGGTCGCCGCAGCGACGGTGCCGGAGTAAAGCACGTCATCGCCCATGTTAGCGCCCCGGTTAATACCGGAAATCACCATATCCGGGGCTTCGGCAAAAAGACCGGTCACCGCCAGATGCACGCAATCGGTTGGGGTACCACCCACCAGATAATGAAAACCATTGAGGCCGGTACGCATACGCAGTGGACGATCAAGGGTGAGAGAATTGCTGGCGCCGCTACGATCCTGCTCCGGCGCCAGAACCTCGACCTCGCCGAGAGGAGTGATCGCTTGGGCCAGTGCTGCCAGTCCCGGTGCCAGATACCCGTCATCGTTACTGAGCAAGAAACGTGGCATTTGATCTCCCTGACGGTCTTTATCTAGGCTGATATACTAAGCCACGAAGACATTGCCGGTCTATCCCAATTCTTCATCGGGACAAGACCGCAACCCGACTTAGTGCGCCTGACGCCCTTGCAGGGGTGCCAGTGATGCTGGAGCGGTCGTTTCCGGAATCTGTTCCAGTTGATGCTGCAATAACATAACCCGCATCTGGGCGTTATCCATTTCCTGCTTCAGACCATTTACCCGTTGCAAATAACGGGCATAATTTCTTTCATTTCCGGTGCGAATAGCTTTACCCTGTTGATAATTATGGGTTGCCTGCAGCAATTGCAGACGCGCCGCAGCCAATTCGGCTTCCAGACGTTTACGGGCAGGATTACTCGCATTCACTTCCGGCTTGTCTACTTTGGGCTGAATATTCGGCGCCCCTTCTGGAGGACTCTGAACTTCTGCAGGCGTACTCACCGATTGCTGAGGCGCACCGGCAATTTGCTCAACCCCCTTGGCACCTGCGGGCGGATTTTCTCCATAACTCACCACACCGTTACTACCCACCCAGCGGTAAATAGTTTCGGCATTAGCCAGCACGCTGAAAGTCCCGGCCAGCAGCAGAGTCATCATCACACTGCGGCGCACAAAAGTGCCTGCTCCACCACAAATACTTGCATTTTTCATCAACCAATCTCCCCATCATCCAGCGCAACTTATATGGTCGCCCCGCTCACGATTGTCAAGGCGCAGCAATAAAAAGGCCCCGCATGCTGCGAGGCCTTTATTTCTGCAAAACAGCGGGCCAGACCGCCCGCTATAGGCTCAGAGGCTGTAGTACATCTGGAATTCCACCGGATGGGTGGTGACGCGCAGAGCCTGCACTTCCGCCCATTTCACATCCAGATAACCTTCCAGCCAGCTCTGACTGAAAACGCCGCCCTTCATCAGGAACTCATGGTCCGCCTCCAAAGCGCGCAAGGCTTCTTCCAGAGAAGCGGCCACGCCCGGAATGTTGGACTGCTCTTCGGCGGGCAGATCATAGAGGTTCTTGTCCATGGCATCGCCGGGATGAATTTTATTCTGAATACCATCCAGACCAGCCATCATCATCGCCGCGAAAGCCAGGTAGGGGTTGGCCGTGGAATCCGGGAACCGAACCTCAATACGCCGCGCCTTGGGGCTGTTGACAAAGGGAATACGAATGGAAGCAGAGCGGTTTTTTGCCGAATAAGCCAGCAACACCGGCGCTTCATAGTGGGGGACCAAACGCTTGTAGCTGTTGGTACTGGGATTGGTCAGCGCGTTGATAGCCTTGGCGTGCTTGATGATACCGCCGATGTAATAAATGGCCAGTTCCGACAAACCACCGTACAAATCACCCGAGAACAGGTTTTTGCCGTCCTTGGCGAGCGACTGATGGACGTGCATGCCACTACCGTTGTCACCGACAATGGGCTTGGGCATGAAGGTGGCCGTCTGACCGTAAGCGGCGGCGACATTGTGAATCACGTATTTCAGAATCTGTACTTCGTCGGCTTTGCGAGTCAGGGTGCTGAAGCCCACGCCAATTTCATGCTGACCGGCGGTAGCCACTTCGTGGTGATGGACTTCCACCTTCAGACCCATTTCTTCCAGCGCCAGACACATGGCTGAACGCAGGTCCTGAGCAGAATCTACCGGTGGGACGGGGAAATATCCACCCTTCACACCAGGACGATGGCCCATGTTGCCGGATTCATATTCCTTACCGGAATTCCAGGCAGCTTCTTCAGCATCGACCTTGTAGCCGCAGCCGCTCATGTCGATGTTCCAGGTCACCGAATCAAAGACAAAAAATTCATTTTCGGGGCCAAAATAAGCGGTATCGGCAATGCCGGTACTTTTCAGATAGGCTTCAGCACGTTTGGCAACCGAACGCGGATCGCGCTCATAACCCTGACCGGTAACCGGTTCGATGACATCACAACGAATATTCAGGGTCGCTTCGTCAGTGAAGGGGTCAAGCACGGCGGAATCAGGATCAGGCAGCAAAATCATGTCGGATTCGTTGATCCCTTTCCAACCGGCAATGGAAGAACCATCAAAGGCCTTGCCTTCTACAAAAGTGTCTTCTTCCATGGTGTGGGAAGGCACAGAAACATGCTGCTCCTTGCCTTTGGTGTCGGTGAAACGGAAATCAATAAACTTGACGTCTTTTTCTTTAATCAACTTCAGCACATCTTTCGGGCTGTGACCCATCTGCTTCTCCTCCAATCAAGAAATACGTACGACCTGAATACCATTAAGCATGCAAAACTGATACCACATTCAAATGAAGCACCCACAGAATCCTAGTGGATTATTGCACCAAATTAGCACCCCATAACAGTGCAATCAAACGCTCTGCACCAACATTGTGCACAATTTCTCATTCCTTTTCCGTGGCGGAGGTCTGCCAGGCGACATCCACCCGCTGCAAGCCGGAAACCTTTCCCCGCAAGGCCTCCTGAATCTGTCTTTCCTGCGCTTGCAAACTCTCCAGACTCGCTGCAGGCGGAAAAGGGTAACGCAAGCAAATCACCACACCATCTTTCAGATAATGCAAAGTCATTTGTTGAGGTAGAGGCAAATTACGGGCCAGCAATCCGGATTCTACCTTTTCATCAATTTCACTGCGCGGCGGCAGCATAGCACCACCTTCCTCATCATTTTCACTATCAATGTGAATGGTGGCATCTACCAGATCATCCACCGCCTGCAGCAGGGACATACGCACCCGCTCGGCAATCTGATGTCCCTCGGAGACACTGAGTAGCGGGTTAGTGACTTGCAGATGCACCTCAGCCAGAGCCTGATGCCCTAACTTGCGCGTCTTGAGCAGGTGCAGGTCGCGCACACCTTCGCAGCCCAGAATCACCTCGCGAATTTGCGCTAACACCACATCGTCCAGCCCCCGGTCCGCCAGTTCCTGCAGTGCCTCCCAGGCGGTCACCAGGCCAATACGCAGCACCATCAAGGCCACAATCAGGGCCACCACCGAATCCAGATAAGGCGCGCCCAAAAGGCTCCCGCCAATACCAATCAACACAATAACGCTGGAAATCGCATCCGTACGATGATCCCAGGCATTGGCCCGTAATGCTGCCGAGCGGGTTTTACGCGCCACCCGAATGGTAATCTGATAGAGGGTTTCCTTGGCGAAAATGGCAAAGGCGGCAATATACAAAGTCCAGACCGCAGGCATCCCGTAATGTCCAATCACCAGACGTTGCACAGCTTCATAGCCAATACCCGTACCATTCAGCGCCAGTAGCGTACCTGTGCCCAACGCCGCCAGCGTCTCGAAACGCTCATGCCCGTATGGATGTTCCTGATCCGGCGGCTGGCTGCTGAAATGCATGGCCAGAATCAGGCCCAAATCCGAAAGCAGATCAGATAAAGAATGCACCGCATCGGCCACCAAAGCATCGGAGTGACCGAAAATACCCCCCGCCAACTTGGTAAAAAACAGCACCAAATTAGTCCCCGCTCCCATCAGGGTCACGCGCATATTCTTTTTACCGCGATCACTACGACTGATGGTTTCTGTCACGCTTCCTGACCTCTGATGTTGTTGGGACACTTCTGGCGGGTTCCGTAGCAACATGATAGCGGGAAATGGGTGTGCAGGATAAGTGGGGAATACTGGTTGGTTGTGGCCGGAGGCGATTACAGCCAAGCTCAACGACATTTATTCAGCCGAAGTGTCTAGTGTCTGGCGTAGAAAAGCCCTTGTTCATTGGTTAACTTGCTTCTAATGGCTCGGGTTGATGAAGAGCTTTGCGGGTACTTGGCTTTTGACGCCGTTTATCTACAGCCCCGTAGAACGGTGAATCAACGAAAAATACCAGCGATAGGGCAGGCAACGTAGAAACTTGAGCTTACGGGTGAAGGCGCGGGGGAAGTGAATTTCAAACGCATTATTTTCCATACCTGCCAGAATTTCCGTGGCTGCCTGTTCGGGGCTGATTAAATTGGGCATGGGAAAATCGTTGTGCGCGGTCAGGGGCGTCGCAACAAAGCCGGGATGAATGACCTGAACCTTGATCCCCTTGGGTTCCAGATCCAGATGCAGGACTTCGGCGAAATGGGTCAGTGCCGCTTTGCTGGGTCCGTAATATAAAGACTGCGGCAAACCGCGCAGACCGGCAACGCTGGAGGTCAGGACGATCTGCCCCTGTCCGGCCGCAAGCCAATCGGCAAGGACCGTATGTATAGCATCTACCGCGCCCAGATAATTGGTGCTGATGGCCTGACGAGCCTGATCCGGGTTGAGTTCCCAGCTCCGTGCAGCCTGATAGGTGCCGGCAAGAAACAGCAGAACATCCAGACCGCCCCATTGTTCGCATATATCTGTATAGGCTTTGTGTAGATCATCCGGAGTCGTCACATCGGCGGGGCAAACCAGGGTGTTATCGTTACCCAGCTTGTCGGCCAGGTCCACAAGCGGGGCTGGCTTGCGTGCCGTCAGCGCAAGCCGGGCACCTTGGGCATTCAGTGCTTCGGCACAGGCAGCACCGATTCCGGTACTGGCCCCGATCAACCAGCAACGTTTACCCTGCCAGTAGGACTTATCGCTCATACGGGCACCGCATCACCCACGCACGGTAACTGCAGCATGGCTTTACGATTTTCTGGCGTATCCGCCAAGCGATGGATTTCAATGCTCACGTCACCCACAAAAAAGCCTAAAAAGCGCATTTTACTCCGGTTAACAACATGATCTTTATCAATCAAATACATCCAGTCGTCCACCCGCAAATTGAAAAACCGTTTACCCACCGGTTGTCTTACCGTATACCGCCAGCGCATGGCAAAGCCTTCAGCTTCTCCCTGGGCAAGCCCCACAATATCCCCTGCGGAACCTTGTGCCGTGGCGGTAAATTTATGAGCGCCGGTCACCTGTAATTGCCATAAACGCTCAGCGTGAGTGGCTTTACCGTCATTATCCAGAAACAGAAATTTTTCGCTCAGGGAACCAACCGAATCTGTCTGCCACGTCCCCAACAAATACATGATAAAACGATTGACCACTTTACCTGATCGGTCCTGAAAAATTCCCGTAGCCACCGCAGGACCATTGAAAAATTGATTGATATGAAATACCGGAAGCGATGATTCGTACTGTTTCATAGTGCGCCTGCCAATCGAATGTGTGAACACTGTTCAGGGGTATTTATACAGCAAAAAAGAGGGATGCATAGCATCCCTCAAGGCCACCAGAATCTACAACTGGAGAAAACTCATAAAAGCCTGAGAATCAGGCAGAGGCCGCCAGCAATTGATACAAATCAGCTACCGCCCGGGCACCGGCAGATTGACCCTGTGCCATTGAATCATCAATAGTCTCGGGACCTGTGGCTGCACCACATACATAAATGCCCCTGCGGGTTGTTCCTTGAGTGTTGGTATATTGCTCGGCGCGATCAATAAAACCGTGTTTTTCAAGACCGATACCGAATACCTTGGCAATTTCAGGATTCAGCGCATTGGGATCCATACCAATAGCATGTACCACCATGTCCATGGGAATAACAATAGGACGTTTAACCAGAGTATCTTCACCTTTGACCAGTAAGCGTCCATCCGGAGATTTGGTTACTTCGGCAATACGTGCCTTGACGAACTTGGTTTTGAATTCTTCCTGACTTTTCCAATAGAACTTATCTTCGTAAAGACCAAATGTACGAATGTCCATGTAATAAATGAAAACATCTGTAGTTGGTGACATTTCCTTGATTTCCATGGCCAGATTTGTCGATACCGTGCAGCAGATCTTGGAACACCACTCTCTACCGATTTGGCGGTCGCGAGAACCTACGCACAATAATATCGCGACCCGCTCCGGAACTCTTCCATCCGAAGGACAACGAATTTGTCCAGTTGCGACCATCTGTTCCATCTGGGTTGTGGTCAGCACATCCTCATAGGTACCAAATCCCCATTCAGGTTTATTGATAGAATCGAAATGCGTAAAGCCGGTAGCCAGAACCACAGAACCTGCATCTATTTTCTCACCGGAACTCAATGTTGCCGTAAAATTGCCCGCTTCACCTTCAAACTGAGTAACTTTTGTAGAGGTATGGATCGCCACATCTTTGTTACCAGTGACTCGACTCACCATACGACCGATGGCATCTTTGGCCCATTCACCAGAAGGTACCAGACGCGCATAACCGGAAATAATCGGTGCGCCGCCTAATACATCCTCTTTCTCAACGATGACGGCTTTTTTTCCCATGGAGGCAATGGTCGCTGCTGCTGAAAGACCTGCGGGACCCGCTCCTACTACCAGCACTGAATCTGTGTTTGCCATGACACGCTCCTGGAATTCAATCGACGATTGAAATTTAGACCACGCCCAGAGCTTTGTCAATCATTTGTAGTAAACAAATGTTAGTCATCGCAAACCAGATTCAAGCCCATTCGCGAATAGCTTTCAACATATCCTGCAAGCGTACAAAACAGGATTCATCATTTGCGGCCCCCAACTCTTGGCAACCGCTACCTCCCAACCACAAGTTGACTCCTGCAGGCATGCGCTGTTGCAGATCATGCAATAGCTGGCGATTCTGCGCATTGACTGAAGCTGCCGATACCGCCAGATGAATCACCTGCGCATGACAGGATTCTGCTGCCGCAATCAAATCGTCCACTTGCGGCTCAGAACCGATGAACAAAACATCTACACCCTCACCCATCAGCAGGGCGCGGGTCATCTGCAATTCCAGCGTGCGTCCCTCTCCAGGAAAACTCGCCAACAAAACCCGCAGGCGCGTTTCACCGCCCGGCAACTGGCTGGTCGCCACATAAAGACATTCCATCAGCAGCTCCTGAAGGCAGCCCTCCCGATAAGGCTTTATTTCGCCCATTATTCGGGCGCGAGCGACGCGCTGCAGCAATGGCGCTGCCACCTGCAACACGAAACGGGGGAGCCCTTCCTGTTGCAACTGACGACGCATGTAAGTACGCAACTGTTCGGGGCGATCGGAGGCCAGTATCTGGAGGGCTTCTGCCAGCACTGCGGGATCTTCACGAGGTGCAGAGTGCTGCGCAGGAATTTCAGCCACCAGGTTGTCGATTTTCTGCGCATCGGCACCCACCACGGCACCCGGCCGATACCCTGCGGCCAGTAATTGATTAATCCGGTGCAACCGATCAATCTGCGCACGACTATACAGACGGTTACCTGCCGCATCCCGACCCGGCACCGGAAATGCGTATCGTCTTTCCCACATGCGCAGCAACTCTTTTGAAATACCGGTTTCCTGCTCAACCACACTGATTGGAAATTGCGGTTCTTCTGTTTCATCCATACTGATATCCACCACTGTTCCCTTTTTGTATATGACGCCTTATTAACATATGGACCCTGAATAGCAATCTATTTTATCATTGCCGCTCGGGCTCCTGTACACATTTGCCGGATGTATCGTCCCATAAATGATCAGGAAAGCCCATGACTTGAGAGAATTCTGGCGGTCGCACTACTGCAGGACAGTATCATGGCATAAATTCTGTTCTGCCGGTTATTGTCTTTTTGTCCAAGGAACGTGAATGTTAGCTAACACTTTTGTTGCAGATGCCATCCTGAACAACCCCGACCAAATCAATAAGCAGATGGCTGACCGGCAGAGTTTTGGCATCATTGCTCTGGACAGTCACGCTCAGGTAAAAATTTTTAACGCAGCAGAAGCGCGGCTTAGCGGTTTGAGTGCGGACGAAGTACTAGGCCGCAATTTTTTCACGGAAGTTGCGCCCTGCACGGCCAGCCGACTGTTTCGTGGAAGATTTCGTCAGGGTATCCAGGATGGTACTCTGGACGCGCATTTTTACTATACGTTCACCTATCGTATCCGCCCTATTTCTGCCCATGTGCACATGTTTTTTGACCCGCGCAAAAGTCCACTTTTTTTTATTTTTATTGATCGTATTATTCAGTTGTATGAGGATCTGGGCTGATGCAGGAAGATTTTCAGGATCAACCGCGCTTGCTGTTAAGGCCAATGGATGCGGGCGGGCGGTCCTAAACATGTCAGCTCGTCATGATTTTTTGCAGCTTCTGGCGGAAGGTCTGCATCGGGGTTTTGCGCTGGATTGGCAGCAACACGGTAATAGTCATGCCTGGCCGGGACAGTCGCTCTGGGCCAGAGCCGCCCGCATCAAAACCCGCTGGCGTCGTGCCAAAATCATCCCTGGAAGCAGAATTGCCGTCAGCCTACCCAACAGTCCCGCTTATTTGGCCTATATGCTGGCCTGCTGGATGGGAGACTGGATATTCTGTCCACTTCCCACCCTGCATCCTCGGGAAACCCAACGCCGCCTGCAGCTGCTCCAGCCCGCGCTGTGGATACATTATCCGGCAGATCGTATTCAGGAAGAAATGCAGGAAGGTGGCATCCATGACGATCAGGATGCGGCCCTGATTTTGTGGAGCTCAGGCAGTATGGGGGTCGGAAATGCTTACCGACTCAGCTTTGCGGCGTTAAATTGGCAAGTGACGACCCATATACCAGCGCTGCAACTCAGCGCCGATAGTCTGCTCTGGAACACGCTACCCTGGGCCCATGCCTTTGCGGGTGTACTGGAATTACTGCCCGCCTGCATGGCAAGTAGCGTTATTCAGGTAGAAGCACAGCGCGCCCGCTATCCACCCCAGGACTGCACCCATCTCTTGACGGTTCCGCGCATAGCTCGCCTGCTGACCCCAAAACTCCTGCATAGCTTACAGGGTGGCATCATTGGCGGCGCACCCATTGGCAAATCCCTTGCCGATCAACTCCAGGGCACTGCGCTGCGGGTGGGTTATGGACAAAGCGAAGCCGGACCGGGAATAACGCTAGGACATCCCGGAGAGTTTCAGCCATTTATCTTGGGATATTCCCTGGTGGAATATGCATTGCTTGGCGAATCCCTCCATTATCATTCTCCCGGACAAGCCGATGCCCGCCTGTCTGCGTCGGGTTGGCAAAGCATTCAGAATGATCAGGGCTGGATCAACAGTGGCGATGAAGTCAGCCAGGATTCCGGCGGCTGTTTGTTTTGGCGCGGTCGTGAAGATGGAGGATTCAGTTTGGCAAATGGCCACAGCATCCGTCCTGAAGCGGAGGAAGCCCGGTTGGCGGACCAGTATCCAGAGGCCGAAAGCATTATCCTCGGCGCACCAGGAGCACGACATCTGACAGCCGTTGCAAAAATACCCGGCACGCGGGCCTCGACATTACGCAAACAGTGGCAAGAGCCCTATCCGCTATCCATTCCAGCGGTACAGTTCTGGGCTGATGCGCCGGTGCCTCATGGTAAGCCCAGTCGGCGCTGGCTGTATTCACACTGGCCGGACTAACGCCTCATCGCTTTCATAGGGCTATCCCCTTATAATTTTTCACTACAGCCAAAATAATGAGCATCCCGATTTATGCACTCCAGCTCCAAATCCGTCAGCCCCAGTGAAATTTGGGGCCATGCGGTCGCCAACATTACCCCCTCGGCAATGCCCGCCGTTACCATTTCCCTGGTGGCGGTGCACAGTGGCAATTTTACCTGGCTGGCCTACAGCGTCATCGGCATCCTGATGATGCTGGTCGCCCTGCAAATTGGCATTTTGGCCCGGCATTTTCCTTCGCCCGGCTCCTTGTTTTTTTATCTGAGCAAAGCCTTGCATCCCATTGCCGGGATGCTGGCGGGCTTTGTCATGATTGCCGGATATTTTGGTGCCCTGGCAGCCGCGCCCCTGTTAGGGGGGCTGTTTCTGGAGCAGGCCCTGGCCTTTTTCTGGCCCATTCACGGCATTGGCTGGATTGCGCTTATTGCTTGTGTGTACCTGCTGATTGCCTGGCGACTGGCGCGGCGCGGCATTGAAATTTCCGCCCGCTGGGGACTTTGGGTGGAGATTTTTTCCATCGCCTGCATTGTGTTGATTGCCGCATTTACGCTGGGACATTTTGGCTGGCAGGATCCGGCTCAATGGCATTTTACGCAACTGCAGCAAAGCCCGTTTACCCAGGCTTTAATATTATCCCTGTTGGCTTACGGCGGTTTTGAAACTGCCGGGAACCTTGCCGGGGAAACCCAGGCTGCGCGCACGGCAATTCCCAAGGTCATGCTCTTTTCCGTGGGCATGGTCGGCTTGTTTTTTGTGGCCATGGCCTACATTGAAAT
>NZ_JABELD010000080.1 GCF_018853445.1 Acidithiobacillus concretivorus | reverse complement strand
CCAGGATCAAACTCTTAAGTTCAATCCATACAATTTGTTCAACTTCCGCCATATTCAGTACGATAAATCATACTCAATACAGCTTGGGCCTAAACCCCACACATCTCCACTCGGCTTTTAAAGAACATCCGGACCGGAGTCCGGTGCGGCTCAACGCCGCGTCGTGAGGGCGCATTATACGCAGGGTTCGAAGGGTGTCAACACAATATTTTCGTATCTTTCCTGTATTTCGGGATCGACCATCAGGAAGTCTTTATATTCTGTTAGTTACCGTTTTTCTCCGCGCAGAGCGCCACCCTGGCAAAGTGGCGTTTACCTAGTTGCAGTAAATATTCCTCCCCAATATTCAGCGTTACCGTCGGATCGCCTGCTCGTTCGCCATTCACTCGCACGGCATTTTCGCGGATTTTGCGCATGGCTTCGCTGTTGCTACTCGCCAAACCAGTCTGTACCAGCACCTGCGCGAGTCGTGGAGGGGTAGCGAAGGCATAACTCATTAGGGGTAGGTCCTGCGGCGTTTCATGGCGCTGAAAGCGGGCCAAAAAAGTCTTACGCGCTTCTTCTGCCTCATCTTTCGTATGAAACCGGGTCACCAGCTCTTCGCCAAGATCCAGTTTTATATCCCGAGGATTCAGCAATCCTTCTTCTGCTCCACGTCGCCATTGTTCCTGCTCCTGGACAGGGACCCGGGATAGCAGGGTGAAATAGCGCCACATCAGCGCGTCCGAAATAGACATGATCTTGCCAAACATTTCTGCGGCAGGATCTTCCACGGCTATAAAATTACCCAGGGATTTGGACATTTTCTGTACCCCATCCAGGCCCTCCAGAATTGGCATGGTCAACACCATTTGCGCTTTTTGACAGTATTCTCGTTGAAGTTCCCGACCTACCAGCAGATTAAAACGTTGATCGGTCCCGCCCATTTCCAGATCCGCCTTGATGGCTACCGAGTCATACCCTTGCAGCAGGGGATAAAGAAACTCGTGGATAGCAATGGGTTGATTCGCTGCATAGCGCTTACTGAAATCATCGCGCTCCAGCATCCGGGCCACCGTATAACGCGCGGCAAGCTGGATCAGCGCTTCTGGAGCTAACGCGCCCAACCACCTGGAGTTAAAAAGTATTTCAGTCCGCTCAGGATCGAGTATCTTAAAGACCTGGCGCTGATAGGTTTCGGCATTGGCGGCAACCTCCTCACGGCTAAGAGGCTTGCGGGTAACATTTTTGCCCGTCGGGTCACCGATCATCGCTGTAAAATCACCCACGATGAATAATAATTTGTGACCCATATCCTGAAACTGTCTTGCCTTATGAAGTAATACCGTATGACCGAGGTGAAGATCTGGAGCGGTCGGATCCATACCGAGCTTGATTCGCAATGGTTCGGATTTTTCTGCTGCGAGCTCCAGACGTTTGGATATTTCTCCTTCCGGAAGAATATCTACCGTGCCCAGAGCAATTTGTGCTTCTGCTTGTTCTGTATTCATGGTCATAAAGTATCCGCAATTGATCGGGTAGGCCGCATCTTAGCATTTACGCAAGCCGCGCTGAATGGAGGTGTCATGATTCATGTAACGTATCGGACTATCTGACTATTGTTGGCAGCTAAGTCACCGATATGTAATACTATTTATGCTGTATAATCTACCAAAGAAAAGGAACGAAAGATGCTTAAAAAAACTGTAATGTCATTACTGTGCCTATCCCTTGCTGTCCCTGCCTTGTCATTCGCAGAAACGGCGACACATGCTGTCAAACCCCTCACGCCCCACCAGGAACGCATGAAGACCTGTAATGCCGATGCCAAAGGTAAGAAGGGCGAAGAACGTAAGACGTTCATGAAGTCCTGCCTGAAAGGTGAAGTGGCTGTTCCTGCCGCAAAAGCACCTGAAGCAAAAAAAGTCAAAGAGATAAAAGTAGAGAAACCCAAAACCGAAAAAAAACTGAACTCTCAACAGATGCGGATGAAAACCTGTAATGCCGATGCCAAAGGTAAAAAAGGCGCGGAGCGTAAAACCTTCATGAAGTCCTGCCTCAGCAACAAGTAATTCCAGCAAACCAGCAGCCATCTAACATTTTTAGATGGCTGCAACCATTCCCCCATTACCCTGCAAGGGGTAAACTCGACAACCATTGTACTTGTCGGGAGATACTCTCATATGCTTAGTCTCTGGGGAGAAATTGTGATCATGGTTGGAACCCCCCTACTTCTGATTATTGTTGCGGTCGGCGTCAATCGCCTGGCCAAAAAGCACCAGCGGGATGAAGATCGCTCATGACTTTGCTCACCTTACTCAAGGGCAAGCTGCATCGGGTTCGGGTTACCGCAGTGGAACTGGAGTATGAAGGCTCCTGCGCCATTGATGCGCATCTGCTGAAAAGCGCGGGCATTTATCCTTATGAGCAAGTGCATATTTATAACGTCAATAACGGCGACCGGTTCAGTACTTATGCCATTTCCGCAGCACCCGGTTCGGGGGTCATATCTGTAAATGGTGCAGCCGCACGCCGCGCAGCGCTGGGCGACATTTTGATTATTGCCGCTTACGCACAAATAGCTGAAGATCAGGTTTCAGAATTTCAGCCCCGGCTCGTATATGTGGACTCGCACAATCAGATTACCCATGCCCGTCATGAAATCAAATAAGCCGTTCCACTGAGTCTTTCCCCCATTGCTTTCAGACATTCCTCGCAATGCTCGTCTGCTCATGGCTGCGCGGGTTGCCCGGAGTGTCGGCCAAGGTGCACTGGTCGTAGATTTTGCCCTCTATCTCCATGCCTTGCATTGGTCAGCCATCCATATCGGCGGCTTATATTCAGTTAGTTTGCTGGTAGGTGCGCTGGCAACCCTGATTGTTGGGCCACTCAGCGATCGTTTTGGCGCCAAACGCTTTTTGTTGGGCTATGAGGGTATCCAGATTGGTACCGCAATCATCGCCTTGAGTACGGCCCAGCCCGTCTGGCTCAGCTTGGCGGCCATTCTCGGTGCCTTTGGCAGAGGCGCTAATGGTGGTGCCGGCCCCTTCGCCCCCGCCGAACAATCCTGGATGTCCCGGAGCGTTTCCCATAAGCAATGGGGACAGATTTTCCACCTGAATACCAGTGTCGGACTGGCAGGCATGGCCGTTGGCGCATTACTGGCGACGCTGCCCGGACTACTGAATGGGGTGTTGCCAGAACCGGAAGCATATCGGTCTTTATTTATAGTCGTGTTACTGGGTTCATTGTATTGTCTGTTTTTTTTGCTACGCGCTGAAGAGTCTTCCTTAACAGCTGAAGAGATTGATCAGGTTGCGGCTCCTGCCACAAAACTAGAAAACCCTGAGATCATTGCGGGCAGGCCTTCGTCTGTAGGGCGAGTTCTGCTGAGATTTGGTGCCATCAATGCTTTGAACGGATTAGGGATTGGCATGGTCGGTCCACTGATGGCCTACTGGTTTCATCTGCGCTTTGGCGTAGGTCCTGCCGCTATTGGTGCGGCCATGGCTTTGGCCTTTTTCAGTGCGGCACTCATGTCGCTTCTGGGATTACGCCTGACCAGACGTTTTGGCATGGTTGGTACGGTGACCCGCATGCGCCTGCTGGGTTTGATAATGATGTTGGCCTTACCTTTTGCGCCCGTATTCTGGCTGGCCATGCTGCTTTACATTTTTCGGGCTGCGTTGAACCAGGGTAGTATCGGATCAAGGCAAGCATTGTTTCTGGGATTGGTTGGAAAAGACAAACGCGGTCTGGCAGCGACTGTAAACAGTTTATCCCTGCAAGCACCCAGAGCCATCGGACCCAGCATCGCCGGACTGTTCTTTGAAGCCGAAATGCTGGTTACCCCGTTTTTATTGGCCGTCGCCTTGCAGGGAATGTATCTTGTCCTGTTTCGTCGGTTTTTCAGCAAACAAAAGCAATAAGCATCTGATCAGATCTCGCGCCGAACCTGTTGACTCTCACCGTAATTTACAGACAAACGCCTACCGCACGGGTCATCAGATAATTAACGAGCCCCAGAAAACCGAGTTCATCAGGAAATTTATAACTTCCCGTAAGAATGCAACCCCGAAAGAAACATATTGACGCCCAGAAAACAGAAACTCACGACCCAAAGGCTCATGAATGACCACCAGGCCATGGCCGAACCGCGCCAACCTTTAACTACGCGGGCATGTAAATAGCCAGCGTAATTTAGCCAGACAATGAGCGCCCAGGTTTCTTTAGGGTCCCAGGACCAGAAGCCGCCCCAGGCTTTGGCGGCCCATACCGCGCCTAAAATGGTTGCCACTGTAAAAAATAGAAATCCCAGGGCAATGGCCTTATACATCACGTCGTCCATGACTTCACTACTGGGCATGACCCGAAGCAGTAATCCTGAACCACGGCGGCGCGATCGCTCCGTCAACAAATAACCCACACCAATGAGACTGGCGATGGTAAAATTGGCATAACCCACAAATATCATGGGAACATGTAATTTCATCCAGAAACTTTGCAGGGCGGGAATGAGTGGCTCAATCTGGTCCATGTGCTGGGCAAAAGTCAGCCAGAGTAAAAACCCTACGCCAGCGGCCACCAGCGGCATCACAAAAGCGCCCAGGGCGCGTGCTTCGTTACGCTTTTCATAATACCGGTAAAACAAGGGCGTAGAAGCACAAAAAAGGACCAGAACTTCCCAGAGGTTGCTTACCGGAATATGCCCCCAATCCGGATGGCCCAGGTAGGTTTCCCGCCACCGCACCCCAAGACCAATGAATCCCATGATGACGCCGGCCCAGGTCAGGGCTGTGGCCCACTGACCCACCCACTCGCGTCCGGTAAAAAGATAAAACAGATAACTGGCGGTAGCGGCGAGCAGCAGAGCGGACATCCACATAACTGCGGCGTAGCCCTGTAATACATCACGCAGAAGGATATTATTCGTGGTAGTTTGGCCGATGCTATAAAGCCACACAGCTAACAGTGCAGGCAGAACGATTCCGATGCTGGCTAACTGCACGGGACGCCAGGCAAGCCCCGCCACCAGCAGAGCGCTATACCAGGCACCAAGTACCACAAATTGCCAGTAACCAAAACTGCTGCCATACAGCCCCAAAATAATTCCGGCAGCAATACTCAATCCAGCAAACCATGCCCAGTCTCTTAACTTCCACTGTGTCCACCAGCTTGGCTCCGGGGTTACTCCTGTCCAGCTTTCAACGCGTGTGTTGGCCATCTTTTTGCTCCTTGTATTCGGCGTGATCGACGCCCAGGGCCTGCTCCAAGGTCCCGGTCCATCGCTTAAACTCTTTGGTAAAATCCAGACGGTTGCGGTCTGCAGAAGCCCCCAACAACAACTCTACTCCCTCGGACTCCTGCCCCTGGGGACGAAGGCGGAGCCAGATACGCTTCTGAGGAATATAAAACAGGATAAAAATGCCCAGCACCAGGGCCACACATCCCCAATAAATCACAATGGTTCCAGGCCACTTGGTCACCTGCAAGCCGGCTGCCCAGCGATGATCAAAACTACTCAACGATAAAATGAAAGGCATGGGGTAATCGTGTAGTTGCACCAAGGTTTGCATACTTGCCTGCAAAAAACGGGATTGTTCCGCCGTGCTCATTCCCGGAGCATGACGGGCAACAACCTGCTGAAAGATATCGGTGAAAATAGCCTGAGAAGCGTTGGCACCCGTGCGAGCCGCAGACTGCAAAGCCGCCAGATAATCCATGAATAAACCAATACTCCCGTTAGGCCCGGTAGGGATATATATGTACCGGTAGGCGTCGCCCAGCGCATCCCGAAATCCCTGAACAAAAAAACCTTGCCCACCCCGCCGCATGGGCGTCATGTACGTCTTGAATTCGGCGGCCTGGCCATTGGGATTGTGAATGATGTAGGTAAAACTGGGACCCAGATTAAGGGTGGGATGATCCGGAGTGGCTTTTTCGCCTACCGCCGCCTTGGGCATAATGTTGTAAAGACTGAAATTTTTCAAATCAACAGCATAGCCGGAATGACCGGCATGAAGCGTTTGCCCTACCCGTCCGGAAAGTTCGCCGGGCTGCGCGCCCGACGCACCGAGCAAATAGGTTTTCATATGCAGCAATGAACCACCGTCACTGAAACTCGACTGATAAATATATACGCCATCATAGGACATGGGGTGATTTACACGCACATCGCCTGTTTTGAGCACTTTTCCCTGCGGGCTGTAGAGCACAACACTGGAAGTAAAATCCTTGGGCATTCCAGTGGAATAATAAGAAATATGAAAAGATTGCAAATGAATCCGAAAAGGCAGAGGTTGCACTAGATAACCATTACCGGCGAGTTCAAATACCGCATTGGCGGTCTGGCCTTCGGGCAGCGTGATAATTCCCCGATAGGCCGGATTATTTTGGGACATCCAGGCCGTCTGGGGGATTTTTGAGAGCGGAAGATCGAAATTCTGCTCTGGTTTCAGTGTTCCTTGCCATTCTGCCCATTTAACGGGCACGTCGGCGTTATAAAGTGCCGCCGCACAAATGACGACAATAGCAATATGGGTGAGAAAGTAGCCTAGACGATGGTAGCGGCCCTTGCGGGCAGCAATGGCCATATCGCCGTCTTTTTGTTCCACGCGCGGTTTATAGCCAGAGGCTCGCAACACTTGCAGGATGCGCTCTTGTGCCTGAGTCATAGGCAACGCCGTGGCCATTCGTACCCAATGATCCTGACCCAAAATCACCGTATCGCGTTGACGAATTGGAAACTCGCGCATTTCGCGCAACATCCGGGGACTGTTTCGAGTGACGCAAGTTGCCGTGGATAACACCAGAAAGGCCACAATCGCCGTATACCACAAAGTGCGGTACACATTGTACAAACCGAGTTCACGGTATACCGAAAACCAGAATGGCCCAAACTGCATGGCATAATTCTGGTAGGGCTGCTGTTGACTGAGAATAGTGCCAATCACCGAAGCAATGGCCAGCAATACCAGCAGACTGACCGCCAGTCGCATGGACCCCAAAAACTGTACCAGCAATCGCCAGCGCGGCTGCTGCCAGGCAAGGCCATCTACATGTGCTTGCAAAGCTGTTCTCCCTATTTTTTTCAGTGAATTATTCCACTTGAATTGTTTTTTCGCAGTCTAGGTCCTGGACTGGATAGCAGCAAGCTCCCTGAGCATGACTTTCAGATTGCCAGAACCAACTGACGACGACTATGCTCTCAGCATGAACCATACCAACCCAACACCTTTCCGTTTCGCCCCGTTACGACGGGCCAGCTTTCGCCTCAGCGTGACCCAGGCGGGACAACTCCCCCCGGATGATGGGGCCGAAGTGGCCATTGCCGGACGTTCCAACGTGGGTAAGTCCTCTACCCTCAACATGCTCACCGAACGTCGCGCTCTGGCACGCGTCAGTCGCACACCCGGCCGCACGCAGGCTATCAACGTATTTGATCTGGACCCTGGTCAGCGCCTCATCGATCTCCCCGGTTATGGTTATGCCAAAGTCCCTGAGGCCTTAAGGCGTTCCTGGGGTCCATTACTCGAACAATACCTGCGCCGCCGCAGCAGTCTGCGCGCTCTGATTCTGGTTATGGACATTCGCCATCCTTATGGACCACATGATGCGGATCTGATTGGCTTTGCTGCGGGTTGTGGTCGCCCGGTCCACGTCCTTCTCAACAAGGCCGATAAACTCAGTCGCGGGGCGGCCTTGCAGGAAATGGCCCGATTGCGGCGGATGCCGGAATTGCAGGGGGTTGCCATGCAACTGTTTTCGGCGCAAACCGGACAGGGTCTGGACGAATTGCATCAGTTGATTGCGGGCTGGCTGGCCCCCAGCGAACAAAAAGAAACCCCGACTTCTGCCGGGGTTAATAACGAGCCCTCAAAGGGAGGGGAGGACTCATGATCCGGCCAGGGAGGGTAGACCGGATCCAGACAAGCAATGCGTTACTCATCGGGTTTGAGTGAAGCATGTCGGAAAAGTTCAGTCACATACCTCATCCCTGGCATATTTTACGCCCGAACTGGCGTAACCGCTGGCGAGGACGTGCCGAGCGCTGGGCAAGGCGCCTGCAGCTTGAACGCTGGTATCCACATACACCCATTGCTGCAGCGGTAGGTTTTCTAGGGCTTTTCAACATTCTTCCGGCCATCGAACATTTGCTGGGCCTAAGCTATGTCGGCAGTCTTGCAGACATGTCCAGCGGCTTCGTACTCGACGCCTTTCGTGGCCTACCGCAGGGCGCTGCAGGCATCATTCTGCTGATTATGTCGCTGGGATTATTATTTCGTTCGCGCTTTGCCTGGGCCATTGTTCTCACTATTGCATCAGCGGTTCTTGCCGTTGGCATTTATCGCCATCCCCAACATATTTCTGCGTTGCTTTACTACAATGCGGTTCTGGTGTTTTTTTTGTGGATTTTCCGGAGTCGTTTTAATCACAGCAGTCTTGCCACCGGTACCCTGTTTGCTCTGGTAGGCGCCATTATGGTTATGGGTTATGGGGTTTTCGGAGCTTATATTCTGGGTGACGGCTTCAAACCGCATATTCATAGCCTGACCGGGGCGCTTTATTTTTCCATAGTCACCATGTCTACCGTCGGTTATGGCGATGTTTTGCCCGTTTCCAACGAGGCCAGACTTTTTGTGGTATCTTTGATTGTGCTGGGAATCACCGTATTTGCTACTTCGTTATCAGCCATTATTGTTCCTGCAATCAATAACCGACTGCAATCGGCGCTACAAGGAGAAAAACGCCGCATGACTCTAAAAAATCATTACATCATCGCGGGCGATACGCCGCTGGCGCGCAATAGTTATCGAGAACTGAAAAGTCGCAATTTACCCGTCATCGTGATCATGGGACACCAGCCCGATGACTCCATTTATCAGGCGGATGATTTGATTATGGGTGATTCCAGTGACACCGATATATTGCGCAGTGCCGGTGCCGAGCAGGCTCTGGCGGTGCTCGCCCTGCGCGCAGATGATTCAGAAAATGCCTTCGTGGTGCTGGCGGTCAAGGAAATGGAAGGCTCCGCCAAAACCGTTGCCGCAGTCAATGACAGTAAAAATCTTGGCCGGGTGCGCAGGGTCCAGCCGGATATGATCATCGCTCCCCAGGTACTGGGTGGCGAGTTGCTTGCCATGGCACTTAATGGCGAGCAACTGGATAACAACGCCGTCATGAAAATGTTCCGCTTCAGTAGCGGGACAGGCGCCACGCCAGGCAAAGGCTAGCCGTGCGCAGCATCCCAATGTTTTCCCACTCCGAGGCCCACCAGTAGGGGAACCGCCAACTCTGCCACGCCTTCCATGCGCTCCTTGAGGGCTGCACGGGCCGCTTCAAGGCCACTTTCGGGCACCTCCAGAATCAATTCATCATGCACCTGCAAAATCATACGACCCCGGCCCGGGTCTTCCTGCAACCAGGCATCTACCGCAATCATGGCTTTTTTGATCAAATCAGCCGCCGTACCCTGCATGGGCGCGTTGATGGCAGCCCGCTCGGCGTAATTGCGCCGCGCCGCATTACTGGAGCGAATTTCAGGCACATACAAACGACGTCCGAACAAGGTTTCCACATAACCCTGCTGCCGCGCCAAAACGCGGGTTTGCTCCATGTAAGTAAGTACCCCCGGATACCGATCGAAATACCGATCCATATAAGCCCGGGCAGCACTTTGCTCAATACCTAGTTGCTGGGCGAGGCCATAAGGGGTCTGGCCATATATCAAGCCGAAATTGATGGCTTTGGCTGCACGCCGGGCATCACTATCCACCGCCTCCGGAGCCAGATTGAACACTTCGGCAGCCGTTGCGGCGTGAATATCCTGCCCCTCGGCAAAAGCCTGCAAAAGACGGGCGTCCCGGGAAAGGTGGGCCATGATGCGTAATTCAATTTGTGAGTAATCGGCACTCAGCAGATAAAAACCATCTTCCGCAACAAATGCCTGACGAATACGCCGACCCTGCTCGGTACGCACCGGGATATTCTGCAAATTCGGCGCACTGGAGGACAAGCGTCCGGTGGCCGCCACGGCCTGCTGAAAATGGGTATGCACCCGACCCGTCTGGGGATTGATCATTTCCGGCAGGGCATCTGCGTAAGTGTTTTTCAGCTTGGCCATTCCCCGATATTCCAGAATCAGTCGGGGGAGTTCCGCCTGAACCGCCAGTTGAGCCAACACATCTTCACTGGTAGAGGGCTGACCACCAGGCGTTTTTTTCAGGACCGGCAACTGCATTTTATCAAAAAGAATTTCCTGAATTTGTTTCGGTGAGCCAAGATTGAATGATTGTCCGGCTGACTCGAAGGCTTTGGCTTCACAAGCTGCCATATCCCTGCCCAATTCCATGCTGAGAGTTTTCAACTGCTCCTTGTCTACCCGGACACCTGCCTGTTCCATACGCGCCAGTACCAGCACCAGGGGCATTTCAATGTCCATCAGGACACGCTGCAGACCCGGTTCATTGGCAAAGCGTGGCCATAGTTGAGCATCAATCCGCCAACAAGCGTCCGCATCTTCAGCCGCATAGGGTAAGGCCTCGGACACGGGCACATCGGCAAAATTGCGCGCCGACTTGCCTTTGCCCGCGACTTCTTCGTAGGTAATGTTCTGGTGCTGCAGATGGCGCTGCGCCAGAGAGTCCAGATCGTGGTTATTCTGGCTGCTGTCGAGGATGTAACTTTCCAGCAGGGTATCCCGGCACAAGCCTGCCGGATAAATGCCGTAACGCCAGAACACCCGCCAGTCATACTTGGCATTTTGGGCCAGCTTTGCTGCCAGCGGATTTTCCAGCCAGGGCCGCAACGCTGCTAATACATGATCCAGCACAAGCTGCGTACTGTTATCCCGATGTCCTAGCGGAATATACACCGCTTCAATCTGATCGCCTTCCTGCCAGGCACAGGAAATACCCACCAGATCAGCATTCAGTGGGTCCAATGCCGTCGTTTCGGTGTCCAGTGCCACCAGGGCCGCCTGCTGTAGCTTTTGCAGCAGGTTTTCCAGCGCTGCGGGGGTCGTAATCGCCCGATAACGGCTGCGATCAATAGGCATCAATCCCCCCACAGCCGTTTCATTTATCGAAACCTCGTTATCCTCGGTGCCCACCTCGGCTGGATATTCCTTGAGCCAGGCATGAAAGCCCAGGCGCTGGGCGAGGCTGCGCAGTTTTTGGGTGTTTTCGGGAACGCGTTGATAAGATTGCTCCGGCAGATGGAGATTGCAGCGAATCGTGGTCAGATCCAGACTGAGGGGCAGATAGTGCAGAGAGGTCCGCAGTGCCTCGCCTATTTTGCCACCGATTTCATCGGCGTGGGCCAGAACGCCATCCAGACTGCCATATTGCTGAATCCATTTAGCCGCTGTTTTTGGCCCGGCTCCGGGCACCCCCGGAATGTTATCGACTTTGTCACCCGTAAGCGCCAGTAAATCAGCGATACGTTCAGGGGCCACGCCGTATCGTTCCCATACCCCGGCTACGTCGGTTTTTACGCCCTTCATGGTATCCAGCAGCGTGACCTGATCATTGACCAACTGGGCCATATCCTTATCACCCGTCACGATAATCACCTGCTGGCCCGCCTGCGCCGAGCCCGCGAGCGTCCCAATAACATCATCGGCTTCCACATCCGGCACCAGCACCAGCGGCAGACCCGTTGCCTGGATCCATTCATGCAGCAAAGGAATCTGGGCGCGCAAATCTTCTGGCATGGCAGGACGCTGGGCTTTATATTCCGGATAAAGCCGGTCACGAAAAGTCCCGCCGGGAGCATCAAAAATCACAATGATTTCATCACTGGGATATTCTTTCGCCAGGCGCCGCAGCATGTTGGCCACCCCGAATATCGCGCCGGTAGGCAGATTATCCGGCGCGCGCAAGTCCGGCAGGGCATGGAAAGCCCGATACAGGAAACTAGAGGCGTCAACGAGAATACGGGGGTCTTGGGGCATGATCTGGGACTTGTCTGCGAATTTCCGTCATAATACGAAAAATCTCCATCAATGACACGGGAATGAGGCATGCGGGCGCATCTTGAGGAAGAAAAACTACGGGACGGGGGGGAAGGACGACTCACCCGCGAGGCTTGGAAAATCTTCCAGATCATGGCGGAATTTGTGCGCGGCTATGAAAAACTGGTGGACGTGGATCCATGCGTCAGCATTTTCGGCTCCGCCCGCCTGGGACCCGACAATCCCTGGTATCTGAAAACCCAGGAAATTGCTGAAAAACTTTCCAATGCGGGCTTTTCGGTTCTGAGTGGCGGCGGCCCCGGCATTATGGAAGCGGCCAACAAGGGGGCTTTCCACGGTACCGGCTACAGCATCGGGCTGAATATTGAGCTTCCCCATGAGCAGCACAGTAATCCTTATCAGGACATTGCCATTTCCTTTGAGCACTTTTATTCCCGCAAGGTCATGTTCATGAAATATGCGGTCGCCTATGTCGTCATGCCCGGCGGTTTTGGGACGCTGGATGAGCTGGCCGAATGTCTGACCCTGGTGCAAACCGGCAAAACCCGGCGCATGCCCATTATTCTGGTTGGTTCGGATTTCTGGAGCGGGCTGATTGCCTGGTGGCAGGAGGCCATGCTCGGCCTCGGCACCATCAACCCTGAAGACCTGAATCTGATTACCGTCATTGATAATCCTGACGAAGTCGTATCGGCTATATTTAATCATTATGAAAAGCGCGGTTTTGCCCCATCGGCCGCCGAAACAGAAGCCCTTCTCAACCTTTAGATATTCAGGGAGTTCCCATGTTTACTCGTGTCATGATTACCACCATGGTTGCCGCCCTTGCGCTGGGTGTCGCGGCCACTGCCTTGGCAGATACGGATGCTGCACTACCCAATTCGGCCCAACAAAACATCAAAAAACTGCATCTGCCTAAACTCGCCCCACAAAAAATCGGTCCCAATGCCGAGATCAAGGCACCGACCGGATCCAAAATCGAAGAATACAAGGTCAACGGCAGGGTCTACATGGTCAAGGTCATTCCGCCCAAACCCTTCCCGCCTTACTATCTGGAAGACAAGGGCGGCACCGGGCGTTTCACGGAAGTTCCGCAAACCGATGCGGAGCACCTGAGTGTTCCGCAATGGATTTTATTTCGCTGGTAAAGCACCCGTAGAGTCAAACTGCATTTATGTCTGTTTACACCAATGTCTCCGATCAGGAGCTCGCGCAGTTTCTGGAAGATTATGATCTGGGAAAAGCGATCTCCCTGACCGGCATTTCTGCGGGCGTCGAAAATAGTAATTATTTTCTGGATACGGATCAGGGCCGTTTTGTGCTGACCCTGTTTGAGCGCCTTTCCGCCGCCAAAATTCCCTATTTTCTGGATCTTACCGACTGGTTGAGTACCCATGGCATTCCCTGCCCGCGCCCTATACACGCCCGGAACGGGAAAAGTCTGAATAGCTTGTGCGGCAAACCTGCCGCCATTGTCCAGTGTCTTCAGGGCCGGTCCATTGAGGGGCGAGCACCCACGCAAACAGAAATTCGCGCTTTGGGGCAATTACTGGGACAAATGCACCTGGCGGGAGAAGACTTTCCCCAGCGCCATCCCAACCCTGCGGGACTGCCCTGGATGCAGGAGACCGCCCGTCATCTGGTGCCGCATCTGGACCCTGCTGACAACCAGATAATCGCCGATGAGCTGGCCTATCAAAGCCACATTCAGCGGGAAAAATTACCGGGAGGGGTCATTCATGCCGATCTTTTCCCCGACAACGTGCTCTTCGCAGAACAACAGATTTCCGGCACCATCGACTTTTATTACGCGGGCGATGATGCCTGGCTTTATGATCTGGCGGTCGTCACGAACAGCTGGTGCGCACGCCCTGACGGCCAGCTGGATTCTTCTCTCAGTACGGCACTGTGGGAGGCTTATGTGGCGACACGTCCGCTGCGCGATGACGAAGCCTCTCTGTGGTTTGCCATGCTCCGGATAGCCGCCTTGCGCTTCTGGCTGCTCCGGCTCGATGCGGTGCACTTCCGCCGCCCTGGCGCCATCACTTTCTGCAAAGATCCAGAAGAATACCACCGGATTTTGTTACAACGCCGTCACGGACTATAACCCTTCGCTTGCGGGTTCAGGACGATTCCTGCAGGGAAAAATGCCGGTAATGAAAGGCGTTACTGTCGGGGTTGCTGTTCAGAATATATCCATGGCTGCCATGGCGGACAGCGTGCTCTTCTCCGGCTGGTATCGCCTTTTTTCGCGAAGCCGCTTTTCCGGCCGTACAACCCTTGACGGGCGACAACGCCGTCGTCTGACCATTCAGTGCCATTGAGGGGCGCAATCTTTCCAGCAGCTTGTTGCCAATGCCATGGACCTGGACAAGATCATCGAGCGTTTTGAAAGATCCGTGCGCCTTGCGATATTCCACAATAGCCTGTGCCTTGGCGGGACCAATACCCGGCAAACTATCCAGCGCGCCAACATCTGCGGTATTGATATTGACGGATGCCCACAGCGGCAGGGCAAACAGGGACAAAACCACACCCAGCAGCATGCCCATCCATATTTTCATCACGCTCCTCCCATTATTTTGAACTATCAGGGTAACTGCTGTAATTGCACAACACCCAAAGCCAACCACTTGGCCCCCGAACTGAACTGCACCTGGATTCGGCCCTGACGACCGCCTGCCTCGTAATCCAGCACCGTCCCCTCGCCAAATACCGGATGCTGTAAACGGGAGCCCAGCGGATACGGCATTTCCGGGGCTGCAGGACGTAGCGCCATGGCTGGACGACTGATGCGCGCGCGCGGACGCAAATCCTGCAGAAGCTCCTGGGGGATTTCCCGCAGAAAACGGGAGGGCATGCTCATTTTTTCGCTGCCGTGCAAACGCCGGCTTTCAGCATGACTGAGCACCAGCAAACGCATGGCCCGGGTCATGCCCACGTAACAAAGGCGGCGTTCTTCCGCGAGGCCCTGGCCATCTTCCAAAGAGCGTTGGTGCGGAAACAGACCTTCTTCCAAACCTACCAGAAAAACCAAAGGAAACTCCAAACCTTTGGCGCTGTGCAAACTCATCAGCTGGACGCAATCTTCCCAGGCATCTCCGGCCCCATCGCCCGCTTCCAGCGCGGCATGGGTAAGAAACTCGGAAAGCATGTTGCCGGGTTGCGGTGCCAGCTCACCCAGTTGCGGATCAGCACGCCAATCCTGACCGTAAGCACGCGCGGCATTGATGAGTTCATCGAGGTTTTCCAGACGGCCCTCAGCCCGGTCTCCCTCACGACTGTGCCATTCGCGCAGGGCTGTATGTTGCAAAATAATTTCCACACGCTTGTCGAGGTCGCTCTCTTGGGTCTGCTCGGCAAGCGTGTCGACCAGATTCAAAAATCCATTGATTTTTGCCTGATTCAGCGCTCCGGCTGCCTGCCAGAGCGACAGGCCCTTTTCGCGGGCAAGATTGCGCAGCCGTTCGACGCTGACCGCCCCGATGCCACGCGAAGGCACATTCACAACCCGCTCAAAGGAAGCATCATCATGACGATTGGCGGTCAGGCGCAAATAGGCGAGGGTATCCTTGATTTCCGCCCGCTCAAAAAAGCGCAGGCCACCATAAACCCGATAAGGCAAACCTTCACGCACCAGAACTTCTTCAAAAGCGCGGGACTGAGCATTAGAACGATAAAGAATGGCACAATCAGCGCGGCGCCCGCCCTGATCCTGCCACTGCTGAATCCGCCCGATCACATAACGGGCTTCATCAAATTCGTTGTACGCCGTGTACAGGTGCACGGCTTCGCCACCGGGCTCGGCGGTCCATAGGGTTTTACCCATGCGGTCGGGATTGTTGGCAATAACGGCATTGGCTGCCTGAAGAATCGCGGCGGTAGATCGGTAATTCTGCTCCAGACGCACCACCTGGGCACCCGTAAAGTCTTCCCCAAAACGCAGCAGATTCTCGACTCGCGCGCCGCGCCAGGCATAAATGGACTGGTCATCATCCCCAACCACAAAAATCTGGCCATGCCGCGCCAACCCTTTCAGCCAGGCATATTGCACCGCATTGGTATCCTGAAACTCGTCCACCAGAATATGCTGAAAACGCCGCTGATAATGATCCAGAATCTCCGGAGACTCCCAAAGCTTCAGGGCATACAGAAGCAAATCCCCAAAATCGAGCAGCCCGGAGCGTTGCTTGGCGACTTCATAGGCCTGATAAATCGGCACAAAAGCCGCAGCCGCCGGCCCCTCGTAGCGCAACACCTGTTCCGGCCCCCAGCCTTCGTCCTTCCAGCGGCCAATGCGCCCCGCCATGGCCCGGGGTGGCCACTGCTTTTCATCCATCTGCGCCTCTCGCATGAGGCGGCGCAGCAAGCGCTGACTGTCTTCGGAATCCAGCACCTGAAAATCCGCAGGCAACTTCAGTGCTTCATGATGCAGACGAATCAGGCGATGCGCGAGGCCGTGAAATGTCCCCATCCACAGGCCGCGCAGTTCCATGGCGACCATTTTATCAAGGCGCTCGCGCATGGATCGTGCCGCCTTGTTGGTGAAGGTGACAGCCAGAATTTCTCCAGGGTGCACGCCCTCTTCGAGCAGATGCGCGATGCGGCTGGTAAGCACCCGGGTTTTACCGGAACCGGCACCAGCCAGCACCAATGCCGGACCAGGGGGAAGCGTCACCGCCTCCAGCTGACGAGGGTTCAGGGTTGACCAATCAGACAAAAAACATTCCTCCCACCCGACCTGGCGGGCTTGAAAACACGGTATAATGGCCGCATTGTGAAAGCAGACTTACAGGCCTGACCCGGTCTGCTATAACCCATGATAAGGGGGAACCATTGGAATACAAAGACTACTACAAAATTCTCGGGGTGGAACGCGGGGCAGATGCCGATGCCATCAAGGCCGCGTATCGCAAAATGGCACGGAAATATCACCCTGACGTCAGCAAGGAAGCCAACGCTGAAGATCGCTTCAAAGATTTGCAGGAAGCTTATGAAGTTTTGAAAGATCCTGAAAAACGAGCGGCCTATGACCAGCTGGGCAGCAACTGGCGCGCCGGGCAGGATTTCCGTCCACCGCCAGGCTGGGGTGGGCAGACCGGAGGCTTTGGGGGTGGCGGCTTTGGCGGCGCAGATTTTGGCGGCAACGGCGGCTTCAGCGATTTTTTTGAATCCATGTTTCGCCAGCAACATGGCGGTGCGAGCGGTTTTCATGGCGGCGGCGCGGGGTTTCGGAGCCAGGGTGAAGACAGTGAAGCCAGCATCCAGATCAGTCTGGAAGACGCCGCTCAAGGAGCGCAACGCGACATCAATCTGGAAATGCCTACGCTTGGACCCGATGGCCGGATGCGCCGGGAAGCGCGACGCCTGACCGTCAAAATCCCCAAGGGCATTCGCGAAGGCCAGAGATTGCGCATGGCCGGACAAGGTTCACCGGGCATGGGCGGCGGTCCCAATGGCGATCTTTATCTGCAAGTCCATTTTCAGCCCCATTCCAAATTCCGGGTAGAGGGGGCCGACCTGTATCACGACCTGCATATCACCCCCTGGGAAGCAGTGCTGGGTGCCAGCGTTAAGGTTCCCACTCTGGAAGGCAATGTCCGGATGAAAATCCCGGCGGGTAGCAGCAGTGGCCAAAAACTACGTCTCTCCCAAAAAGGACTGCCAGGAACCAGCAGCAAACCAGCGGGTGATCTTTACGCTATTATTCAAATAGTCGTCCCCAAAAATATCAGCGATGAAGAAAAAGCTTTGTGGACCCAGTTAGGAGAAATATCCAGCTATCACCCCCGCCGTTAGAGAGGAGAGTGCACAATGGTCTCAACACCCATTCAGGTTATTGAAGCGGAATTGTTGGAGGAGGGGGCTTTCTGCTTTGATTTATCGCGCTTCTGCACCTTGCTGCATTGTGCCGAAGGTGAAGCCGTGCAACTGGTTCACTATGGCGTCATCCACCCCGAAGGCAGCAGTCCTCAGCACTGGCGCTTCCGCAGTCTGGATCTTTATCGGGCCAGACTGAGCCGCCGCCTCGCCCGTGATCTGGAAATTGATCTGGCCGGGGCCGCCCTGGCGGTGGATTTACTGGAACGCTTGCGGCATTAATTTCGACCCAGGCGGAATAGTCCAGAAGGCAGAACATGGCCCAACATGGCAAGAACAATCAATACTAATCCCCATTGTGCCAATGCGCCTGGCACAGCCTCACCCAGCCAGAATACCGATCCTAAAACTGCAAACAATACTTCCCCGGCTTGGGTAGCTTCCACGGCAGCAAGACGATCAGGCCAAGGGTACATTGAGCGGGTTGCATAATAAAACAGCCCCGTCGCCACGACACCAGAGCTGACAGCAATCAGCGTAGCAAGGCCAATCTGCTGCAATGGTGGCCAGCCGGTCTCAGTCTGCCCCAAACACCCAGAACACACCAAAATGGCATGCTGCCGATGGTCATCCCCAGCATGCGGTCCATGGAGCCCACAGTCGGATCTATTCTGCTGATAATCATCCGATTACCCAAAGGATAGGCAAAACAGGCCAGCAGCACCGGAAGAGCAACAAACAAGCTATCATGAAAAGTTGTTGCCTTGAGATGACCCCACAAAATCAATAGCACCCCAAAAAGCATTGCCAGAGATATGACAAAGGAACGCCATGGAAAGCGTCTTGGGAGTGTTTCCGAATCGTGATTCCGGCTGATCAATCCATCCAAAAGCATTCCGGCGAGAATCGTAATTTGCCATACCCCCGCAACCAACCAAGCGGGCCCATAAAAAGCAGCGAAGGTCAAAGGCGCATAAAAAAGACCAAAACCCACTGTCCCCCAAAGTATCCACAGTACGGGGCGCTTTTTCAGTGAATCCAGCAACGGTCGTTTATTTTTTACAAATAGGAAGATACCCAAAAGAATGGGCAGTGTGATCAAATAACGTAGGGAGGCCGACCATTGCCAACTGTAACCCGCGTTGTCCAGGGCTTTATTCAGTACAAAAGTCACACTGAAAAACAAGGAAGAAAGTAATCCCGCGCTGATTGCCACAGAAAATGAATGCTTGAACTTTTTATCAAACACTTTCTGCCCCTGAAATTTCTGGATAATGCATCACCACCAAGACCTTGACCAACCCGTCCCCCATAATAAAGCCATTAGATATTTTCCGCACGAAGGAAACCTTTTTCGCTATATTGAATCACCGAGCAGAGTTGGGGAAAAATCATTTCTTGCGCAAACCCATGGAGGCATATACATGAGCGAAGAGTTTCACTGGAATATTGATCAGATCCCGTCGCCATTAGGGGAAATGCTCCTGGTAACTGATCCGCAAGGCACTTTGCGGGCGTTAGATTACTGGGAGGACAGCCAGCACAGTATCCTTGAATATCTCCGAAGATTGTACGGTACGGACCGAATCACGCTGACCAGCGGACCCCTGCCCACGATGATACGTCATAGTCTGGAGGCTTACTGGGCGGGAGATTTGCAGGCACTGACGGTCATTCCTACAAAGTCTGCCGGAACGCCCTTTCAACAGGCAGCCTGGGCATGGTTACGCACTATTCCCGCCGGAGAAACCCGCAGCTACAAAGAACAGGCCCGGGGCATGCATCATCCGTTGGCAATTCGCGCGGTAGGACGCGCCAACAGCAAGAATCCTATTGGTATTGTCGTACCCTGCCACCGGGTCATTGGCAGCAATGGCACCCTGACTGGATACGCGGGCGGCATAGATCGCAAACGCTGGTTGTTGCAACATGAAGGCGCTCTATCCTGATTCGCATCATCCCTTGGAGATTGAATATGAACGAAACCCTCAACGTGTTAAAGCAACATCGATCCATACGGCGCTTTAGCGGGCAACCCGTTGAACAAACCCTGGTTCAGGAAATCGTACGCTGTGGTCAACATGCCGCAAGTTCCAGTCATATCCAGGCCTGTACGGTCATTCAGATAAGCGATCCGCATTTGCGGGATAAAGTCGCACATCTGGCCGGCGACCAGGAATACATCCGCAGTGCTGGAACTTTCCTGGTATTTTGCGCAGATTTACATCGTGCAGCCCGTATTGGCAGCCGTGGAAATCAGGCATTTGTAGCGGGCATGACCGAGCACTTCATTATTGCCACCGTTGATGTCAGCCTGTTCGCCCAAAATTGTGTAACAGCCGCTGAATCTATGGGATTGGGCACTTGCTACATTGGCGCCGTACGCAACCATCCTCAGGAAATCAGTGATCTGCTGCATTTGCCTGAACAGGTTTATCCTGTTTTTGGACTCTGCATCGGTTATCCCGACCAGAATCCTGATCTGAAACCGCGACTGCCCCTGTCCGTTGTGCTCAAGGAAAATAGTTACGATGAAACCAAAGATGCAGCAGAAATCAGCCAGTACGATCAGCAGATGGCCGAGTACTACCGCAATCGCAATGCTTCGCAAAAAAACAGTCGCTGGACCCAGGAAATTGCTGCTCTGGTTGGCCGGGAAGCACGGCCCCACATGCGCAGCTTTTTGGAACGGCGCGGCATGAATACCCGTTAATGGCACCCCCCACTCAGAGAAGGGCAAATAGCCCCATTCGTCGAGGATGACGAGGTCCAGGCCCTGCCCCAGCGGTCAGGCGGTGGCGAGCGTCAGATGCCCGACTGGCTCAGCCGCTGGCCGCACCTTGATTTCGATGTCGAAGCCGAGGCGATTCAGACAGTCCATCAGCTTGCGCTCAGAAAGATTGGTGAAATCGCCGTGCATCATGCCTGACACCTTCGATTGCGGGATACCCATGCGTTTGGCTGCCGCTTGTTGAGTCAATCCGAGGTCACGCATCGCCTTCCTGATCTCGACCACCAGTCCGGTCTTGATTTTTAGTTTCTCGGCGTCGGGCAGTTCCAAATCGGCGAAGATGTTGCCCGAGCTGCGTTGAACCTCGACGCCTTCAATGATTCGTTTGTGCATTTCGTAACTCCTGTGCCATTGCCTCGGCTACCTTCAGCCGATTGCGGATGATGTCCATGTCCATCTTTGGGGTGGCTATCCCGCTCTTGCTCTTCTTCTGGAAGCAGTGCAGAACAAACACCGCTTCCGCGAACTTCACCGTATAGACCGCCCGGTACGTGCCACCGACATTGTCTTCGACGACCTCCAGCACGCCAGCGCCGCCGAAGCCCTTGAGCACCTTCGCCGCGTCGTCCTGATCGCCAATCTGCGCCAGTGAAAGCGCAAAACCGAAACGCCTGCGCACGTCCGGCGGCAATGCCATCAGATCTTTGTAGCTGCTCGCGATCCATTCGAGCGGTTTTTCTTTATAAACCATGACAGCAAATTATACCTGTTCAGGTAAGAGTGCAAGCGCATATGTTTCAATCTAATGCAGGGCTTGTTTCCCATGCTTTATAGCAAATTCATGCCGCCATCGACCATCATCACTTCACCCGTTAGATAAGTCGATTCGGTCAGCATCAGCGCCACATCGGCAATATCTTTCGGGCCCGCGCTGCGGCGCATAGGCGCTTCACGTATCCACTGCGCACGAATAGCGCTCCAATTCTCAGTCAGCGGCGTATCCACCAATCCTGGCGCAATGGCGTTTACCCGAATACCGGGCCCCAGGGTTTTGGCCAGTAAACGGGTAACATGATTCAGTGCGGCTTTACTAGCAGCGTAAGGAATAGAGGCGCCCTTGGGCCGCACTCCGGCATGAGAGCTGATGTTTAACACTGATGCCGGTTGTTCATCTGTCGATGCGGCGCGCAGGTAAGGCTCCCCAAGCGCAATAAGTCGCCAGGGTGCGACTACATGGAGCTCGTAGAGGCGGTGCCAGATGTCCGGGGTTGCGGCCAATAAATCATCATGCGGAATCACGCTGGACTCACCCGCATTATTGACCAACACATCCAGCCGACCATAGTGTGCAATCACTTGATAGATCAGTTCACGGCGTGCGGCATCGTCCAAAAGATCAGCCTGAAAGTAATGGGCACCCGCCAATGTCGCTGCTGCTTGAAGGCCTGCAACCGAGGAAACGCGAGAATGCAGGGCCACCCGATATCCTGCTTGAGTCATACGACGCGCAATAGCGAGGCCAATGCCGGAGCTCGCACCGGTGACCAATGCAACACGCGCGCTATCAGTCATGACCATTTAATTGCTGAGTTATATCAGTCGATTTCCAGCGGTAACAAAGGGTTCGATCTGTTTGTGCGTCCATATTCCCCTACGATGAATGAAAAGATATTTGATTCTTATCATTGACAATATTTCTTTTATTGTCAATAAATTATTAAATTTTTTATGATTGGTAATAAAACGATAATTTTTACTGTATTTCTTCATAAAATAGCCAATCCACAATTTCAGAAAAATTTCGACGAAAGTTAGGTGTTGCGCGTTAAGTTACCCACTTTATTTGAATCTCACGGTTGTTTTTTTAGTGGGTGAGTTGGAATGCGTGCACCTTGCGCAATCAGGGGCGACATAATATACAATAAAGCTTGTTGTTTATCATGTCGCAACCTATCGGAGAATATCATGCGGGTATCCAAGTGGGGCAACAGTTTGGCCGTCCGCATACCAACCTCCGTGTTAGAGGCGCTGGACCTCAAAGAGGGTGACGACATTGAGGTTGATGTGGTGGGCGAACGCCGTTTCCAGATTCAACAAACGCCTCGAATGGAAGAGTTGCTGGCCAGGTTAAGATGTTATCGCGGGAGGCTTCCACCCGATTTCAGGTTCGACCGATTGGAAGCGCATAGCGAGCGGTAAGGCGTTCTTCGATACGAACGTGCTGCTTTATTTGCTTTCAGCGGATACCGCAAACGCAGATGTTGCGGAGGGCATCATGAACGATTAACCATACCCAAAACATCATCCATGGTAATGACTGGTAAATCGTGCTGGGCGGCAAAGCGATCAATATCTGCACCTCGCGCCATGCTGCCATCGGGATTCATCAATTCGCAGAGTACAGCAGCCGGGGCCAGCCCCGCCAAGTGCGCAAGTTCGACAGCGCCTTCCGTATGCCCGCGTCGGCCCCGAATACCATCAGGATGAGCACTATTGTCCGTTAACAGCTGTTGTTAACGGACGAAAAGTACCATCCTGGATCAGCCGTATCCCATTAATTCTACCTTTTGAACAATTTCCACGTTTCACGAAGTATCATCCTGAGTAGCCCCACCGCCTTTGCCGACCCTCTGTGCTGGTGGACAATAAAGTTTCATCCTGGCGCCTACGGCATTAGAGCGCGAGAACAAGGAATTACGCCGTGCCAACGAGATTCTGAAGTTGGCCAGTGCGTTTTTTGCCCAGGCGGAGCTCGACCGCCATCTCAAGCATTGAAGCGCTTTGTGGATGAATACCGGAGCGATTTCGGGGTCGAGCCCATTTGCAAAGTGCTGCAGATGGCCCCATCCGGCTATCGGCGCTACGCGGCAAACCAGCGGCGTCCGGAGTTACGTAGTCCTCGCATGATCCGGGATGAAGCATTGCTGACCGAGATTCAACGGATTTGGGAAAGCAGCCGGACGGTCTATGGTGCCGACAAAGTCTGGCGGCAGCTCCATCGAGAGGGCTTTTTGGTGGCGCGTTGTACGGTTGAACGTTTAATGCGCCGACAAGGGTGGCAAGGCGTAAGGCGTGGCAAGTCATAGCGCACCACGATACCGGATCATCAAGCGCCTCGTCCTCAGGATCTGGTGCAGCGCAATTTTCAGGCAGAGCGGCCGGATCAGCTCTGGGTGGCTGATTTTACCTATGTATCAACATGGGAAGGGTGGATTTATGTGGCCTTTATCATAGATGTTTACGCCCGGCGCATCGTGGGCTGGCAGACCAGCACCGCCATGCGCACGGAGTTTGTACTGGATGCTTTAGAGCAAGCGTTACAGGCCCGCCAGCCTGCACAGGCACTCATCCATCACTCTGACCGTGGCGCACAATATCTGAGCATTCGATATACGGAACGCTTGGCAGAGGCGGGGGTTGCGGCCTCTGTCGGCAGCACGGGAGACAGCTACGATAACGCGCTGGCAGAAACGATTAACGGGATCTACAAGGCAGAAGTGATTCACCATCTGGGGCCTTGGAAAAACCGGTCAGCGGTAGAAATGGCCACGCTGGAATGGGTTCATTGGTATAACCACCAACGCCTTTTCGGTCCATTGGGGTATATCCCTCCCGCAGAAGCTGAGGCAAACTATTATGCTCAGTTATTGGAACAGCCCAACAGGGCCGCTTGATGGGCTAATAAATACCCTCCACCGAACCCGGGGCGGTTCAGTCGGCCGGCTGCACGTCGGCTGCCAGGACTTGGGTCTGGTAGGTCTCGATCCCTTGGATAGGATTGTTGGCGGCATCGAGGCTATACGGTCTGACCTGTCCCAGCTTCCTGGGCTCGCGCAGCCAGTAGTCGAGCAGGTCGATCGGCCAGGCCAGCGACTCGCTGCTCATGCCCTTCACGAGTTGGCGCGCCAGGTTGTAGGCCCAGGCCAGCTCTTTGAGCGACGCGACATCGCTGGCCGGCTCCAGGCGCAGCCGGACGCCAACAGCGCCACCTTTCCAGACCAGCTTGGACAAGAAGGGCTGGACGTAGTGGAACATCCCGGCCTCGGCGTCGAACCACAGATCAAGCGTGGGCATCGCCGCCAACAGCGTCGCGAGCTAGTCTTCCCATTTGTCGCCCTCATTCTGCGAGGCGGTCGCCGGATCCTCCGTCAACGCTTCCCATTTGACGCCCAACGCACGCAGCGCAGGCCACTCCGACAGGCTGATGTCGAACGCGCCGAACGCGGGAGTCTCAGATAAGAAGTGTCGCAGTGCGGTGAGGATCGAGGTCTTGCCGCTGTTGTTGGCGCCGACAAGAATTGTTGTCTGGGGGTCAAGGTCCAGCTGGACCTTGCCAAGACGGCGGAACTTACATAGTTCGACGTATTGCAGCCTGATGCTTCCAGACGCGGTGGCCGCTGGTGTTTGTGTCGATGTTGTCACTTCGTGCTGCCTCCTGAATTGAGTAGTCGCGCCTTCCTACGCTGTCTATTTCTGCATTGATAATCTGAGGCCGCCCAACATGGAGGTCACCGGCGCTGCGCGGCTCTATCGTGCAGCGTCCGGTGGACCGCAGGGTTAGACCTTGCACGTGGCATAGGCTATCGCCGCTTTGCCCGTAAATTGCGAAATGTGCTTCGAAACAGCGCAACAACTTGACCCTCGGCATCACCGTCAAGCGGCGTAAGCCCGAAGAACCGCTGGCGCTTATGGTGAGCGAGGACCCGGTCAACAGATTTGCCGTCGGCATTGCTCAAAAAGAATCGTCCTTCAGTTCCAAGGTCTGTTGTGACTCCCAAGAATTGTCGCCCAAGGTCAATGCCGAGCTTTCCCGCGTAAAACTTGCATTCTGCCGTCAGCACCGTGTTCGATTTTTTGGGATGCACCCTATTTCTACGACAGAACTGCGCCTCTGGTGCATCAACCACTAGAACGTCGCACTCGTGTAGAACACCAGCCAAGCCTTCAACGTAGACTCCGATGTGTGCCTCAAAGGCCAAGCCGTCGGGAAACTCAATGACGGCGTGGCTGTAGTCGTGCGCGGTTGAAAAGATGCGCCCTGGCGATGTACGGAACAGAATCGGAGAAGGGTTTGGAATTCCGCGTGAGGATTCAAAACAAATTGAGGCGGATTCTTCACGTGCGGCTCTGAGTACCAATGACAGCGTATACACCTCAAATGCATCGTTGGCCTGACCAGACGTTGCCACGGGCGCATGCCCCGCCAGAAGGGTATTGTAGGCATTTTGGAGGTCAGCGAGTGACGTCACTTCGCCAACTCCTGTTGAAACCGTTCAAAGTTTGATTTCAGAAATTCTTGTGTCTTGCTCAATTCTTGGAGTTCCACGGCATATCCGTGCCGCCCCTGCTCAGGCTCATCCGGCGGAGCAAACTTGATCGTAGAGGCGGCCATCCCTAGGTCGAGGAGCGATTTGAGTGCTGCTACTCGAATCGCAGGAAGATCAACGTAGAGAGTGTCTAATGCTTCAGTGAGCAGTTCAAGTTTTTCCTCATCCGAGTACGGTCTTGTCGTTTCGTATTTCTCGCGCTTCTGTCGTTCGCGGCTTGTTAGATCAGAAGGCTCAAGACTGTAGAACTGAGCATCTGAGAGCGCCTCCTTGACGTTCATTGATACCCCTTGAGCAAACGATGAAGCGACTTGGTCAGCAACCCATGGCGTACGCTCATCTTCTCGCAGTAGGCGCATTACAAGGTCAATCTTCTCCATGTATTTCCTTTTCGTGATTGCGTTATTGAGATGGAGGATGAATTTGAGGTGGCGAAAGGCCTAACTTAAAGTAGGTGCCTAAAAAGGTGCGACGAAAAATGTTTGGGTGGTGCGTAAAACCGTATGCATGATTATTTTCTCCATATAATCAATGTACATTGAAAATTATAGAGTCTTCCGGATGGAACAAACGCACCAAATTGTCCCAACGAAATTTGTTCTGGACAATATTTCTCGAAGCATTCACCAGTGCTTGCCCTTACGAAGATGTTATGGTGATATCCAGAAAAAATCAACGAATAACCTTGTCCAATATGAAATGAGTCTGAAGGGTGGAACGTGTTTCTAACATGAAATGCGTCTGGAGTGGGCTGCAACATAATCGGGATACGTTCATGATGGAGGAATGAAAACCATCATGAAACTGGAAGAGTTAAAGACGATTGATCAACTCGACACTTTTCTGTCCGGCACCCAGGCGGTGGCCTTTTCGGTCATGGGCGACAAGGACACGTGCTACCGCTGGATTCAGGGGGAACTGGTCAAGTTCCGGTATGTAACGTTGTCCCGCCCCGCCAGAGGGGTGGTGATCCGTTATCTGATGAAGGTCAGTGGTTACTCTCGTCAGCAGATCACCCGACTGATTGCTCAGTATCGCCAACACGGTCGGCTACAGCGCCGCCAGCGCACTGTGGCCGGTTTCCAGTACCAGTATACCGCCGAGGATATCCGCCTGCTGGCTGCGATGGATGAGCGCCACGACACGCCCTGCGGCCAGGCCATCAAGAAGCTGTGTGAACGGGCCTGCACGGTCTTCGGTCAGGCCGAGTACAAGCGGCTGTCCGCGATCTCCGTGAGCCACCTGTATAACCTGAGAAAATCCACCACCTACACCCGCCAGCGGTGCCACTTTGCAAAGACCCAACCCAAAGCATCGACCATCGGCGAGCGGCGCAAACCTCAGCCCAACGGCCAGCCCGGCTATATCCGCATCGATACGGTCCATCAAGGCGACTTGGACAAACAGAAAGGCGTGTATCACATCAACGCCGTGGATGAACACACACAGTTCGAGATCGTCGTGAGCGTCGAGAAAATTAGCGAGCACCACCTCATTCCAGCCCTGGAGCAGCTGTTGGACAGTTTCCCCTTTACCGTGCTCGGCTTCCACTCCGACAACGGCTCGGAATACATCAACAAACGGGTCGCCGGGCTGCTGGAGAAACTGCGCATCGAGTTCACCAAGTCCCGTTCACGTTATTCCAATGACAACGCCCTGGCCGAAAGCAAAAACGGCGCTGTGGTGAGAAAGCTGTTCGGGTACAGCCACATTCCCCAACGCTGGGCGGCACTGATCAACACCTTCAACCAGCAACACCTCAACCCCTATATCAACTTCCACCGTCCCTGCTTCTTCCCGGAAACCTACACAGATGCCAAAGGCAAACAACGCAAGCTCTACCGCTATGAGAACATGATGACGCCCTATGACAAGCTTAAGTCATTGCCCCAGGCAGAAAGCTATTTGAAACCCGGAGCAAGCTTTGAAATACTTGACCAGCTCGCTTACCAAATCAGCGACAACGAGGCGGCGGACCAGCTTCAAAAGGCCCGTCAAAGACTGTTCAAAACGATCCATGGACGGACCCCGAAAACCGGCTGACAGGGTATTCTCTAACAACCACTCTCCAGACTCTTTTATGGATTGGAAAATACTCGTACTATCAATATAGTAGAATCGTTCTAGCCGAACTCCGGGCGCCGACGATGCCCACCTTGAATGACTGCTTTGGGTCATTTGCTTTCCGCTGCTGAACGACCGTAATCAGTCTTTAACTGTCATCAGGTCATAGAGAATACTACGGCAGCCAGTCGTCCATGAGCAAGGCCTCGCCGAGGAGCGCCACCCCATGACCATGCCTGCATTATTCGCGTAGAGTCGGGTGCGTCTGTCAAGCAGGTCCAGCCCCCCGCAATTCAGGGGAAACGCCTGGATGAAACTATTTTGTCCGTCAACAGCATTGTATGCGGGCAATAAAGTTTGCTCCTGAATACACCTCAACCTATTGATTGTTATAAGCGGAGGAAACCAAGTTGAAATAAAGTTTACTCCTGAGTCCAGTTTCGACAGTTTACCTCTTAAATTCCATTGTAATAAAGTTTGCTCCTGGCAAAGAATGCAGTGTAGCTACGGCAACCCCCGCCTGCGCACAATAATTCTTAACTGTAAGGCTGTTCGCCTAAAATTCATCCACTTGTTGCCGCCGATAAGCGACTTTCTCTTCTTTCTTCATCGCCAGCCCTCCGCGCTGAACGTTGATATTGATAAGTACGCGCTCAGTAATTTTGGTTTCGGACTGATTGACGGATGTCGTCGAGTCGGTGACAAATAAGAAATCGTTACACTGCATGCTCATATAGAGCAACAAGGTGACTCAGTTTGTTGCTCGGAAACATGGTGACATTATGCAGGATTACAAACCACTTTTTTCAAGGATAGGCCCACTGAGAGAGACCGCTTGCAATCATAAAATGTTGCGCCCCACCACAATCTCGGAATAGGGATCTCCCATGGCTACACAACGCGTTTGTCTGGCCCAGAATCCGGCTTTGGAACGGTTTACCTGATAGTAAAATTCCAAAGTGAGATCGGGCCTGGTGGTGATGTCTGCCGTATAGAGCAGGTTCATCAGAGAAGAGCCAATGCCCGTCATCAAATAATCAATGGGGTGATCTGCCTGGCCAAAAGCACGCAGATGACCGAGTGATTCGTAAGGATACCAGGCACGCAGTACCAGTCGCTCATTAGGAATGATTTCCTGAATACGCCATACACCCCAACCGAGCGCATTGATGCAGGCAATGATGCCGGATAGCCAGTCCTCACGGCATTGCAGTTGCGGGACAATCAACTGATACCAAGGGTCCGAACGCATGATGCCGCCCATGGTGTTGAACCCGCAAATATGGCCCGCTTCTATCAACAAGGTTCTGGCCAGTTCCTGGCCCTGAAGATGCTGGAATTTCTCCTTGTAGTAAAACAGAGCGGGATACTCGTACCACAGCATCTCCCCTAAATAGCGATGCGTGTTGAGTGCTTCCTGAAGTGCCCGTTCAAAGCGAAAAGACACCAGATTGTAGTAGTCCGCGTAGTGGCGCGTGAGAAAAACGCCAAAGGCGGGAATCAATCCGTCAGCATCCCCGGTCAGTGGCAAGGTGCCCACCGCAGCCATAATAGCGTTTTCATCGATATGCAAGCCGATATGTCGCGGAGGTACCTGATCGGCACCCTGAGGCAGAACGGCCTGGGGGATCTCCGGTATGTCCAAGGGGAATGGATCCCCATCATTGCGCAGATGTAGATGAAAGCGGGTCGACACCTGCCCCATGGAGAGCGCATCTCTATCGATTTTACCCCCATAAGACTGTCCATAAATGGCCGATACGGCCCCTATGGCATAGCCCAGATCAAAATGCTCCCCCGGCCAGCGCCGCTTGCCATAATTCAGGCGCAGTGCGGCCCCGTAATGGGAGTGATTTTCGATGAGCGCCAACTCTGGTTCGGCTGAGTGAGGCAAGGTGCCCAAGGGCAGGTCTCCAAATCCGCAAAAGCGGTACAGGTCTTCTGCATACTGGAGGCGATCTGCCATGGACCATTCCGGGTGTTCCCGAAAAGTTGCCTGAAGTTGTCGGAAGCTGACTTCTGTAGCCGATTTTACCAGAATGGGTTCACGGTCAATGTAATGGCAGTCTTCGATCACCAATTGAAGAAAGCGATTGTAGTGGTTGCAGTGAAAGACAAACGGCTCATGGGATATGGTCATGATGCCGGTATTGGATGAGGCTTCTGGATGGATCATTTTTTTACTCGCTTCAATGAGTCAAGTTGCCAGATAGGATGGTTTATTCTGTTTCATTGTCTTGGTTGGTTCGGTGCTATGGGTGGGGAATTAGCCTTTTTTCTCGGTTTTTCAACCTTCACAGAGGACAGTTTTTTGGCATTTTCTGTCTGCCAAACCGGATTTCCGTCTGCCATTTTCTTGTTCCAATACGCCTCCATGATGGCCTGCCAGAAGGTCCTCATAGCTTGATCGCCTAATTGGCTTCCGCCATACCAACACCCTTTGGTGAGGAGCCATAGAGTGTGATCATGACCCGCAAGTAAGCTTTTTGTGTTTCTGTACTTAAGGTTTCCACTTCTTGCAATCGCGCATTGGCCCAGGCCATGGCTTTCTGTAAATTCCATTTTGACTTGACCAGATCCAACCAGCTCTCTTCGCTGATGCTGAAACCCATCAACATACGACTGAGGTCTTGCTCTGAATCCAAAGTGACCGGAAGGTTTATTCGTTTGTCTCGCGTGTCTTTCTGCCGCATCACCTGAATATCCGTAGTAACTCGTTTATGCGTCGAAATATTGCTTGAAGGCGGCCTGAATGGAGCGAATCAAGCATCTCCAATCTCCAGGCCGTGCCCTAATTGTTTTCTAAATGGCAGGTAGTGGGTGTCCCAGGTAATACAGTCCCGGAGCCCTGAATTACTGACGTGGCTTCTGATCACGATGTCGCATTTTCGCAGTCGCCGCATTCCTCTGCATGGCCAGAGAGTGCGCGATAGCGGAGGCTTCATGTGGATTCAACGAACCGATGAGCGGGAGCAGGCCATACGCTTCAGCATAAAGATGCAAATGGATCATTTCTCGTGCGGCGGCCGCATACGCTTTTCCTGCAGGCGCATACTGTCCGGTCATGTAGTAGACATTGCCCATTTCTCCATAGATCCCGGGATGATTCGGTACCTTCTGCAATAATTTCTTATAGTCGGCTATGGATTTGGGAGCATCCCGTTTCCAGTAAGCTTCGCGAGCACTGATCAATAGTGCCATTTCCGGCTTGGTCAGGGACTGCATGGATGCGGGTTTGGGCAGCGTTAAAGAAGGTGCTGCCTGGGCAGCCGGTTTCTGCGAAGGGTGGAGCTCTTTTTTGGTCGCCGGGGTTTTTGTGACCTTGGGTGGGATTTTTTTGTGGTTGGTGTCCGCTGTTTTGACCGATGGCGTCTTTTTCACTGGCGTCATCGATTGTGCAGGTGCTACCACTTGTTTTGCACTGGCTGTGGGGCTGGTCGATGGGAGTGCGGCCGCTTCAGCGCAGGGAATCACCTGGAGACTGCGCATGAAGGGATTTTGGGCGATTTCGGGGAATTGCAGACTTGTGGCCACCATGATTGCGGGCAAGACAATGCCTACCGTAATTACGGGATGTTGGGTGAAGCGCTGGAAGATGGAATGTTTCATTGGATCAGACTCCCTGATTGATCATCGGGTATATCCATAAGACGGCAGCGGCTAGCCGCTGCCGTCGCCGGAGTGAAGTGATGGATAGATGGCCTTGACGAGCTGCGCAAACTCCAAACTGGCTTTGCTGCTCGCATCCAGTTCAAAAACAGCGCGCGCCTCACTGAGCGAGCGCCGAAAAGCCGTACGTTGCCCAAGCCGCACCCCCAATGCTTTGACATGAGGAAGTTGGCGCAGCGCAGCGGCAGCGTCATCACTTTCGTGAACAGCATGATGGGTGTCGGCCCGATTGATGAACGCCCAAACTGGAGGGGCCGACCATTTCACACAATCCTCCAGAAAACGCTGTGCAGACCAAATGTCGGCCTGACTGGGGCCCACAGGCATCAGGATGGCATCCGCAGAGTCCATAGCCGCCCGCAATGCCCTGAACGCAGAATAGCTACTGTCAATCAGGGTATAAGCCGAAGAATGCACTGCAGCACCCAGCGTAGAAGCAACGCTCAGTGCTGGAGAAATCTGCTGTTCAGTACGGTCTGCACAAACATCCCTCAAGGTCCCTTGGGGATCCAGATCATACAGACAAACGGATACCCGGTAGGCCAGCCACACGGCGAGATTGAAACTCACCGTGCTTTTGCCGGATCCGCCCTTCATGGATGCCACGATCAGACGCATGAATATCTCGCTGGCTAGGCCATGGGCAACTCAGGAGCTCCCCATGGCGAGATTACGATGGTCTAACGACCATAGCCATAAGGCGAATAACCATAAGGCGACTGATAGGGGCCCATCGGTGGCGGGGTCATGGGCCGCATTTGCTGCTGGGGATAGCCTCCAGGATAACCGCCCTGGTTGGGATATCCGTATCCGGGCGGCGGACCATAATTAGGCTGCTGCCCATAGGATTGCGGGGCTCCATAACTCCCACCGCCCTGATATTCGCCCTGATAAGGCTGCCCATAACCGCCGTAGTTGCCACTATTCATGTTCATGGGACCACCATGCGGCCCATTGAAATTCATGCCACCCGCATCCCAAGGGCCTTCTGAT
>NZ_JABELD010000008.1 GCF_018853445.1 Acidithiobacillus concretivorus | reverse complement strand
CGCATCTTCCTCTATCCTTTAACGCCCAACGCACAGCAAAAGCTGCGGCAAAGCACCTAAAAGCCAATCGAAAATTTGTCCCGAGAGATCGGAGAGGCCGACAAACTTCATATTGAGAATTGCTGGGTAGAAGGCGTTTCCAATCTGAGTGGTGGCATCAGCACTGGCAGCACCGCAACCGGACTCTGGAAAGGTGGACTAGCCCTGCATACTGGTAAGGCTGGTTGGTGGCAGGGCGGTCTTTTTGTGGTGGAAGGACTTGCCGCCGATAGCGGCACTCCGGACAGTCTTTACGTGGGCGATCTGCAAGGCGTTTCCAATCTCACCACGCCTTATCAACATATAGCCAACCTCTATAAAGCGTATTATCGACAAAACCTCGGGGACTGTACTGTGCGCCTGGGCTTGATAAACCCCAATGATTACTTCAATGTCACTGGTGTAGCGGGCGAACTGTTCAATGCCTCTTATGGTATTTACCCCACCATTACAGCCAACATCCCTTTCACGCCCACTTATCCCTATTCCAGTCTCGGAGCCATGGCTTCAGCGAGTTGGGGAAATACCACGGTGATGGCCGGCGCATTTGCTGCGGATGGCGTCCATCCCTTCCGTGCTCCCTGGGGCAGTGACGGAATGATTTATTATGGTGAAGTCGACCAAAGCATTCCCATCGGCCCTGGCACGGCGATGCTCAAGGCCGGCGGATATTATAATCACATCTACGGACCTTATCTCACGCAAAATATTGGTATCGGCACTTCCACCAGTCAGGGCGGTTTTTACGGTACCGCCGAGTATCGTTGGAAAGTCGATCAGATGAACTGGGGGGTCTTCCTGCAAGGTGGCGGAGCCCCCAATGCCGCAGCCGTTTCACCGGTAAATGCCTATGTGGGCGCAGGATTGCGGCTACGACATTTCATTCCCGATTCACCCGGCTCAACCCTCAGTCTGGGCATGGCCCGCGCCTGGCAACGCCAATACGGTTCGAATACGGGAGCTGCAGAAACCAGTTTGGAAGTGAACTTCAAACAGCCTGTTTTCAAGGATTTTTATATCCAACCCGACCTGCAATATATCGTCAACCCCGGTGCCAATGGGCCTGGAAACACCATCCCCAATGCTTTCGTCGCCATTATCCGACTAGGTTGGCACTATCATTTGAATGGTTAAATCAGATTTGGGGCGCAATTTCGCGCCCTTTACAAAATTAAACGCGAATTGTTATCATAAACATAATCACATAAGGATTATCATGAAGCTATTGATCAAGACGGTCACCTGGTCCGCGCTGTTGCTAACGACCTGCACTTTTACCAGCCTGGCTCTGGCTGCTCCTGCCGCACAATCTATCCCCGAAACTGCGCATGAGCGGCCCGTCCCTTTAATCATTTACGCGGCTATTGGCTACGACAAAGCCATGGGCGCGGCTTTTCAACAGGCGACTGGAATACCCACGGAAGTTCAGGAAATCCGCACAGGTGAACTATTAGCCCGGGTCGAGGCTGAAAAGCAGAACCCACAATGGGGACTAGTCTGGTTTGATGGCGCACTGGCCATGCAGGAACTGGCTGATCAACACCTGCTGTTATCCTATGCACCAAAAATAAACTGGTCGAAATATGGCACAGAAATGCAACCAGAAAACCATGATTACGTCACAACCGCAGCGACTTTTGCCGACGTCATCACCGTCAACAGTAACACTCTGCCCGAGAATCAGTGGCCAAAAACCTGGGATGATTTGCTGAATCCGCGTTATAAAGTGGGCATGGACAACCCGGCCATTTCCGGAGAAACCTCCACTTTTGTGATGGGTCAGATAGCCGCTCGTGGGGAATCCGCCGCCTACCACTATTTCCTGAATCTCAAGAAAAATGGTCTGAAAATTTATAACGTGAATCCCATTACCGACCGAGCGCTGCAATATGGAGAAATCAATGTTGCGCTGGTGCAAAGCTCATCGGCATTGGGGCATGCAGCATCCGGACTCCCGTTCCATGTCATTTATGCCAGCCCGTCATCATTGGTTCCCAGAGTTATTGGCATCTCTGCCCAGGCAAATCCTGAAGTCCAGGCCGAGGCCAAACGCTTCATCCGGTTTGTGCTGTCACCGGAAGGACAACATGTTGTGCATACCGGTGCACCCAAAGGTGATTCCAATGTTTTCCCGGTATTGGCCGGTGAAAAAGCCCGCAAGGGCGTTCCAACTCTGGAAGAAATCGCCGCACAAGGGGTGAAAATCCAGTACCTGAACCCCATCCAGTGGGCTCCCCGCAACGCCAGCATCAAGAACTGGTTCACCACGAATATTACCCGTTAGATTGCGCGTGTCCACCGACCTTCCGCTTCACAACACCGCCACCAGCAACGTGCTCGCCAGACGGCCATGGCGTTTTTTAAGGTGGAGAAAGCGCCTGGTCTTTTTGCCCATTTTACTGGTCGGGATAGTTCTGGTTCTCTATCCCGTACTCAGCTTTCTCGCCCTGGCTTTTTGGCCCGACTTATTTCATCAAGGAACCGGCGGATTTTCGCTGCATAGTTTTATGCAGGCATTTACTGGCTATGATTTCCAGGCGCTGTGCAATTCGCTTTGGGTGGGCCTGAGTGTCTCCCTGCTCGCAACCAGCATGGGCATCTGGTTGGCATGGATCAGCACCCGCACCCAATTATTTGGACGTCGCGCCATTGCCATCGCTATCTGGGGTGTTTTGCTTTTACCCAGCTATTTTTCGGCGCTAGGCTGGCAGATGCTGCTCAGCCCCGGAGGTCTTCTGCCTCAAGGTTTTCTGGCGCATTGGATTCTCGGCCCGCTGGGTGTAGTCCTCGTGCTGAGTTTGAAACAAGTGCTTTTGGCCTACCTACCCATGCTGGCTGCATGGCGTATGTTACCGGCCCAACTGGATGAAGCCGCCAGAGTATTTGAATTACCCAGACATATTCGTATCTGGCTCATACTCCGGGCATTATCTCCGGGCATTATTGGCGCACTGACCCTTACCTATGCCAATGCCCTACAGGATTTCGGGGTCGCCGCAACACTGGCTGCCGGAGTCAACATGCCTCTTGCAACGTATGCCATTTTTCAATCGGTCAGCACCCAGCCCATTTATTTTTCTGTAGGTGCGGCACAAAGCTGGTTATTATTATGCCTTCTTCTCCCGGCACTTTGGTTGCAGGCCCATATCAGTCGTCGCGCCCGGCGTTACACGGTTTTTTCGGGGCGGGCAAACCGCGCGGCGCTGAAAAAATTGCGTTTCTGGAGCGCCAGTGCCCATTCGGCAGGCGTATCGCTATTTTTTTTCCTGGCATTGGGCGTGCCCCTCCTGGCCGCTCTGGTAACTTCCCTGCAAAAAAATCCTGACGCAGGATTTATTGCGCGCAATATGAGCCTGAGCCGCTACGCTCATCTACTCTTCAGTCCTAACTTGTGGGGTCCATTACGCTACTCTATCAGCATGGGGTCACTGGGCGGATTTTTTGCCGTGAGTATCGGCCTTGCGGTGGCCCTGCTGGTTCTTGAAGGTAGATTTTCCGGACGTATCTGGGATGCCCTGCTCCTGATGATTCTGGCTTTGCCCTCAGTCGTACTGGGATCCGGATACATTTTTGCCTATAACCAACCTTGGCTACCCCTTTATGGAGGGTCTTTGCTCCTGGGCATGGCCTATGTCGCCATTACCATGCCCTACGGAGTGCGCATGTTACTGGGACCCGTGGGTCTGTTACATCATAGTTTGGGAGAGGCAGCGCGTATCCATGGACTCGGCCGATTTCAGGTATGGCAACACATTCGTCTTCCCTTGTTGGCCTGGCCCCTGATATTTACTTTCTTGTTGCTGGCCGTGGAAGCCATTTTTGAATTGCCTGCCACGGAATTGCTCTATCCTGCCAACGTCACCCCGATACCAGTGGCCATCATGCAGGCGGCTACTGCGGGTGACTTCGGCATGGAGGCCACTTTGCAGATATTATCCATCATCGTGGTTGGCACTCTGTTCATCCTTTTATATCTTCTGGCACGACGATTTCTTCCCCAGTCATGGCAAAGTCTGCAAAAGGAATCCCATTGAGCGCGTCCATTCTCCGCCTGGAACAGGTCAGCAAAACCTATCCTCAGCGAGCGCAAGCGGCTGTAGATCATGTCAATCTTGACGTCCAGGCCCAGGAAATTGTCGCTCTTCTGGGGCCTTCCGGCTCCGGCAAGACCACACTCCTGCGCATGATTGCCGGTCTGGAGTGTGCCGATCAGGGCCGTATCTGGATCAACGAACAGATGGTCGACAGCCCCGCTCACAAAGTCTGGGTGGCGGCCGAAAAAAGGGACCTGGGAATGGTCTTCCAGGATTATGCGCTTTGGCCTCATCTCAGCGCGTTGGAAAATGTGGCTCTGGTTCTACGCCATCGCAAATGGAAAAACTGGCGTTCCCAGGCCCAGGAAATGCTAGCCAGGGTTGGCCTGCAAGAGGTAGCTGAACAGTATCCATACCAACTTTCGGGAGGGCAGCAACAACGCGTTGCCCTGGCTAGAGCTTTGGCCTCTCAACCGCAGCTCCTGCTTTTTGATGAACCCTTATCCAATATTGACGCGGTCATGCGTGAAGAACTTCGAGGCCTGATTGCACGCGTAGTGCGCGAGGCAGGTTTAAGCGCGGTCTATGTCACGCACGACCAGTCCGAAGCGTTTTTTATTGCCGACCGTGTTGCCATACTCCATCGTGGGAACATCCTGCAGCTTGCCACACCAGAAACCTGCTACGAAAAATCTGCCACTCCAGAGGTTGCCCGCTTTACAGGGGCCCAAGGCCCCTACGCCATCAAGCTTCATAACAAAGGAATTTGCTGGGGTGAACAGCTAGTTTTAATGCAGGATCACAACTGGGAGGCGGGAACAGCACAACTTTTTCTGCGTCCCGATGCTTTGCAACTTTCCGAAGATGCCCGCCCAGACTGCATTCCGGCCACTGTCCAGTTATGTGGCTACCTGGGTGGAATCTGGTGCATTGAGGCCAAAATAGGTGATGAAGTCACGCAGTTCTATCATCCTGTAAATCTCCCTATTGGAGCATCCATTCATCTGGATATAGACTGGACCCGTGCCCTGATTTATCCAGACCGAAAATAGTCCGCCACCCCAAAACACCAATTGGCATTTTAATGTTTCGTCAATGCATTTGCTTCTTTTCTGGCCTCGGCACGCGCAGCGCGCATGAACAATGCAGCCGCCAAACCAAAAAAAGCAAAGGCGATCACCCCTGTCACTATGATTCCTGCGGCGGTTTGACTATCCGAAAAATAATGCATACTGCTTGCCATCGCGTGCATGCTCATTGAATGCATATCCATTGATCAATCTCCTGTTTCGATTCACTCGCCAGCAATTCTATTCCTTGCAAGACCAGGAACAAAATAAAAATTCAATCAGTACATTACGATTTTAATTATAGCCTATCATTATTACTAGCTGTAATATTAATTGAAGCATTGCGCCGTTACCCAGTTGTTGTTAATGATTATCGTTTGCATGTATAATATACTCAGTTCATCAACCAATTGAATCATAGTGAGGACTTGAATATGTATATTGATGCGCGACTGGAACAAACACCCCCTACCTTGTGGCTACGCAATCAAACCGGTGAAGCAAGAATAGTTTTCAATGAAGAACAAATTACTCAACTCATGGAATCTGGCTATATCTCGCCCTGCGATTTATGCTGCAGAAAACCGGAGTTGGAAAATCAGCAAATCAATGAATTACTGATAGGTGCGGTCACCCTTTTTCCGGGTCAGTTTTCAGAATGCATGCATGTGGGAAATTGTCCATTTATGGGACCATCCTGTTCCGACAAGGAAAATCCACGATAAAACCCGACATACGCGTACCATAAAAAAGGTAGCCTCATGGAGGCTACCAATCGCCATACTCTGGCGCGTCGTGAAGAAGAAGTCGTTTTCCTGAGTCAGGATTCCAGTAATTTCTGACCGATATATTGACCTTTGGCTATGCCTCCGGGGCAGGCAAAAAGCCCACGCCCATGCACCATAATGAACTGACTGATCATGGCATCAATACGGTCCATACGCGCATACATGGGGATAAAAGAGTTGCGTGGATCTTGTTGATAACTGATAAAATCCAGTCCACCGTCGTAGAACATACCCTGGTGCCAAGGGGGCCAGCGTTCCGCTTCGTAAGACACACCATGACAGTAGTTATAACTCCGCCGCAGAATGTGTACGCCCTGATTTTCATCAGGACTGCCGAGCCGCGCATGCGCGTTGAAGGGAATCACCAACTCACCATCGGCATTTTTTGCCTTGAAATCCATGGGGGTCAGGTGACCATCCGCCTGATACTGGAATTTTTCGCCAAGGGGTGCACTGGAGACTTTGTGACGGCCAATGGCTTTCTCCTGAAAATTCACCGGCATCTGATCCCAATGGCGGAGATCCATCTGCATGCGCTGGAACATTTGATAGCTCCCGTTGCGCATCCAATCCGGACTTTCATCCCCGACCCAAACCCATTGGTTCTGTAGCTCCGAGGTGCGCGGATTGACAATCCCATCGTTAAAACCCAGAAGATCACGCGTAATTCCCCCATGGTCGCGATCTTCGCCTGCTGTCAGATAACCGGGCAGAAAGCCACTAGCCATCCAGCGGAAGTCCACCAGACCTTTGGATAGTGCCACCAGTTCACGGATGGCATTGAAAGCCACTTGAGGATCATCAGATTGCGCCTGCACGGATAACGCTCCGCCAAACCAACCTTTCTTGATCTGATCACCCGGAAATTTGGGCGTATCCACCAATGCGACTGGTCGCTGAGACGCCAAGCCAAAACGATCTTTGCCATCCTGTTGAAAAAACTCCGGACCAAATCCAAAAGTCAGCGTCAAGCGCGCCGGATGCAAGCCCAGCAATTCCTCGGTATTAACATCGGCTACACCCGGTGAGCCGGGTTGAGCTACCGCAAACTGACCCCGCGTCAACCGCTCAGCGGCATGGGTCCAGTCTTGAAACAACTGGACCAATTCCTGACGAGTTGTGGCGTGTACATCCAGAGCGGCAAAATAACTAAAACCCTGCTGCAAACCCGGGGTGATGATGCCTCCCTGCCACTGGCCATAAAATGGCACCATTTTGTCATCCAGAGGCGGCGCACGCTTGATACGGACTTCTGCTTCTGCCTGTGCGGCCTTCAGCAGGCCAAGCCCCCCAATAGCGGCAGTGCCGCCCAGGGTGCCGGAAGTCAACAGGAAGCGTCGCCGACTTTCGTCGATTTTTGGCTTCTTGCTCATTTTTCAACGGCCTCCATGAGGGTGTTATTGTCATCCCGGACAAAGTAAATCCCATTTCCTTCGGGATTCAGGGCGATACCAAACAGATCACCACTCCCCGGAGGCTGCTGAGCAGGATCCTTATCCGCCCAGTAAGTGCCCAACTGCTTGCCGGTTTGGCTGTCAATTTCCACCAGCTGCCCGTTTTGGGCGTTGGCGACTACCAAATTTCCGTTTTTCGTTTTCAACATACCCAAAGGCGCTTTGAGAAAACCATTCTTAGTCAGCACGTTACCCGTACCAGCGCTGGTGCCACGGGTCAGCGCATCGGGAATGACATTAATACTGTTATTTAATTCGTTAGCCACATACAAGTCACCATTTTTTCCCAATGCCAAGCCTACTGGACCGATAACAAAGGCACTGTTCGATGAACGCGCTGGGAACCAACTACCCACATCGGTAATATTCACCAACTCTGGGGGGGCATTATGTGGCATCTTGAGTGTCACCCGAGCTACTGTTGCCTTTTTCAGGATCGTTTTTGGAGAACTACCCTTCAGACCAAAGCCAATATTGCTGATGAAAAGATGTGCCGTATCTCCTTGATCTGATACTGCCATTCTGCCCCATGGGCCATTGATTTTGGGATCCACGATAGTTTTTACCCATAGTCCTTCAGGATTAGCGACCAACAGGCAGCCTTGACCTAAAGTTTTGGTGGTTCCATCGGTGGAAGGCATGGAGCCAACCACGACATAGCCCGATTTCAGAATGGTCATGGCGGCGGTGAGACCGATACCGCCGGGACATTTGTCCTGGGTATTATCAAAGCGCGCGAAAACCCGGGTTTTCTGGGTTTTCGGATCGAACTGCATGATCGTTGTCCCTGTACCCTGGAAATTTTTGGAATTATTGAAATTGTCAAAAAGTACATCGCCGTTGTGAATCTTTCCGGCATTGACCGTAGAAACCACCAGGGAATAGGGATTTTCATCTCCAGAATCCAACCCCTTGAAAGGTACTGAAGACGCCAAATACTCGTTTCCTTTGAGCTTTGACAATAAATCGGCGTGCGCCAGCAGCGGCGTTGCCGCACCCGCAGCCAAAACAACAACCACAAACAAGCGAATTCTTTTGTAGCGATTATTAAACATAAAATTTCTCCGTTGATATACAATTAAAATCAGTCTAATTCCTGTTTCAGTTAATCGATAAAAACTCCTTCCTGTCGCTTCCGCATTGCACTAATGGGGCACTCCACACAGGGGGCTTACATAAACTCGATGCGCCTGACGAAGGCTGATAACACCCTGGCTTCCATAATAGGTTTCGAAATGCACACCCCGATAATCGGCAATGGGAAGAATGCGCAGGGTTTGCCCCCAACGGATACCAATGCCAGCCATTTTTTCGGCGAAGCCCGGACCACCTCGCAAATGTACGATCTTTAACCAAACCAATTCATCGGCAACACTCAGCCTTTGCGGTGCCCCCCGAAATTCGAGCAACGCAGCGCGCCGGGTGTTCATCACCATCAATGTCATAAGGCCCATAAAAAATAGTCCCTGTTCAGGAATGCAACATCACGGACTGGCTGTATTCCTGGCTGGCCTTATCCACAGCCGAACAAAAAAAGCAGATGCGAGAGGGTTTATTGTCGCCTTCCCGACAACGGCCACTTTCTGCACAGCCGGTTTCCATCGCCAACAACTGCCCATTTTTGGTGAGTTTAGCCAGCAATGCAGACATGTACTCCGCATCAGCAGCATGTAAATCCATCAACGATTCCAGGGTAATGCCCGGATATTGGCGCACATGGGCAAGTACTTCTTTCAGCATATTCGTCTCCTTGAAAGCCTTATGGACAAAACAGCACAACCACTGATTGTTAATGTAAACGATTATCATTTGCGTAGTCAACACCAATAATATTCATTCCCTCTGCAAATAGAACCAAGCCGGCTGTTGGCCCGGAGGCTTGCCGCGACTTTGGCAACAAAAATGACGCTTTGCGTTCTCCTCACTTGACCTGCACAGGATTCCCATGTTGTTATGTGCAACTTAGTTGCATATTACAGCATGCCATTCCAGTGACCTTGTGAGGATTTACCATGTCTCAGCTCTCCACCACCCCCCTTCCCGTCACCGTGTTGTCGGGTTTTCTCGGCGCCGGCAAAACCACACTCCTCAACCATATCCTGCACAACCGGGAAGGTCGGCGTGTCGCAGTTATTGTCAATGACATGAGTGAAATCAATATTGATGCCGCCCTGGTCCGTGAAGGGGGTGCGCAACTATCACGCACCGAAGAAAAAGTCGTTGAAATGTCCAATGGCTGCATCTGCTGCACGCTCCGGGAAGATTTGCTTCGGGAAGTGGCCTTATTGGCAAAGGAAGGACGTTTTGACCAGTTGGTGATTGAATCTACTGGGATTTCTGAACCTCTGCCCGTCGCCGAAACCTTCACATTTGAGGACGAACAAGGCAGCTCACTGTCGCACCTGGCTCGCCTGGATACCATGGTGACGGTCGTGGATGCCTATAACTTCCTCCGGGAATATGCTGACGCCCAATTATTGCGCGAACGCGGAGAGTCACTTGGCGCAGAAGATGAACGCACCATTACCGACCTCCTGATTGAGCAGATTGAATTCTGCAATGTGCTGGTGCTGAACAAGGTGGATCTCATCAGCCCGGAAGAACAGCAGAGCTTGATGGCTATTTTGAAGGCGCTGAATCCTCGCGCGCGCATTGAAATTTCCGAGTTTGGTCGGGTTCCTGTCAATCGCGTACTGCAAACCGGTCTTTTTGACTTTGAAGAAGCCAGTCAGGCCCCCGGATGGTTGATGGAAATGCGCGGGGAACATATTCCGGAAAGTACGGAATATGGGATTGGCAGTTTTCATTTTGCCGCTCGCCGCCCTTTTCATCCTCAGCGCTTCTGGGACTTGATGCATCACAATTGGGACAGTGTATTACGCAGCAAAGGATTTTTCTGGTTAGCGAGCCGGCCGGAGGTCGCAGGGCTCTGGTCTCAGGCCGGGGGAATTTTCCGACATCAGGCAGCCGGACAATGGTGGGCCGCCACACCCAAAAAATACTGGCCAAATGATTCGGAAGAACGCCAAGGCATCGAGAAACATTTTCAGGGAGAATGGGGCGACCGCCGCCAGGAACTGGTTTTTATCGGACAAAACATGGATGAAAACAATATCCGTCAATCTCTGACCGATTGTTTGCTCACCGATGCAGAGTGGCAGCAGGGTCCGTCAGTATGGAATGGATTTGTTGACCCATTTCCGGAATGGTAAAACTTGCGCCTGGGCAAGCATATGCCCAGACGATGATGTCTTATGCCTCTCCACCACCCAAAGGACCCGAGGCCATTTGCATAAAGTTGGGTAAACCCATTTTGTCGATCAGATCAATGTGGGTTTCCAGCCAGTCAATATGCTCTTCGGTCTGTTCCTGAATTTCGACGAGAATCTCGCGCGAGACGTAGTCCTTGACCGATTCGCAATAATGGATGGCCTCGACATAATGGGCGCGGCCGGCTTCTTCCAGTTTTAAGTCACACGCCAGGCATTCAGCCACATTTTCACCGATGAGTAATTTATTCAGGTCCTGCAGATTGGGTAGGCCGTCCAGAAACAAAATACGCTCAATCAGTTTATCGGCATGCTGCATTTCTTCAATGGATTCCGCATATTCATGCTTACCCAAAGCAAAAAGTCCCCAGTTTTTGTACATGCGGGCATGAAGAAAATATTGATTAATCGCCGTTAGCTCAATGGCCAGTGCTTTGTTCAACAACTGGATAACTTTTTTATCTCCTTTCATGACGCGCTCCTGGTTGAATAGTTAATTTAATAGATTGGGAAAATGAGTGATTAGACAGACTGCTTGAGTATAGACCGGGAATGCTGATGCATGGGATATTGCATGGCTCTGGAATGCTGCATTTCCTGATCCAGAACCGCTTTGGCACAAGTCGCACAACGCCCGCACTGGGAAGCCACACCTAACCGTTGGCGTAGATCGCGCATGAAACAGGCCCCTTCACATACTGCCTGATGAATGTCTTTTTCGGTGACAGCATTACATAGACATATATACATTTTTAGCCTCATTAAAAGCTCTTGCACAGCATTCAAACGCAAATGATAATGCGTGTCAACAACATTATCTATAAAAAATGGCCGTTGGGTCTGCAGGCTTTTTGCTCCAACGTCCCTTGCCTGTTGTTCTAAGGCTCATCCTGCTGTCAGGAGAGAACTCGCCCTGCGGGCTCAAACAGCTCTCCTGACGGGCGCAGGATTTCACCAAGAACAACCACGGCGCGGGCCAAAGTCGCTGCAAAGCCTGCAGACCCAACGGCCATTTTTAGGTTCAACAGTCATTTTCTTTCTCCATCGGATGGCTTGGGAGTAAGATGTCTGGATTCTTTCATTCACAGCGAGACCCAACCCCATGAGCCAAGCCCCCCATTCCACCCTGAATGCCGAAACTCTGTGCCAGATCAGCGAGGACATTTTGCTTCTCGCCCGCAAACAGGGGGCAACTGCCGCTGAAGCGGCAGCCAGTACGGGTAAGGGGCTTTCTGTGACGGTCCGCCTCGGCGAAGTGGAATCCATTGAGTACAATCAAGACAAAGGCATGGGCGTGACGGTCTACCTGGGGCAGTCCAAAGGTAGCGCCTCCACCTCAGACTTTTCCCGCAAGGCCATTGCCGAAACCGTGGAAGCCGCGCTCACCATTGCCCGTCACACCTCCGCAGATCCCTTTTCGGGCCTGGCTGATCCGGAGCTTTTCGCCCGCGAGTTCCCCGATCTGGATCTTTATCATCCCTGGTCAATAGACGCCGATACGGCCGCTGAACTGGCACGCCGTTGCGAGGCGGCGGCTCGGGATAGCGATCCACGTATTCACAATTCTGAGGGCGGAAGCCTGGGCACCAGCGAAGGCCTTTCTGTTTACGCCAACAGTCTGGGTTTTGTGGGGAAAAGACAATCGTCCCAGCATAGCCTGTCCTGCTCAGTCATTGCCGAAGACCTGAAAGGCGGCATGCAAAGGGACTACTGGTATGATGTAGCCCGTAATGCCAGCGCATTGGCCAGCCCGGAAAGTATTGGCAAAATAGCCGCTGAACGGGCGGTGCGGCGTCTGGATGCGCGTAAGCTACCCACGACCAGGGCGCCGGTTATTTTTGAAAATCAGGTGGCTTCCAGCATTCTTGGACACCTGGCCAGTGCCATCAGTGGTGGCAGCCTGTATCGTAAAAGTTCTTTTTTGGTAGATAGCCTGGGCAAAACCCTGTTTCCAGAACACGTTCGCATTTATGAAGAACCCTTGCGCCTCAGGGGGCTGGGCAGTGCCAGCTTTGACTCGGAAGGCGTAGCTACCCGCAATCGCGACATTATTTCCGAAGGCGTTCTGCAGGGATATATTCTCGACAGTTACAGTGGCCGCAAGTTGCAGATGCCGACCACCGGAAATGCAGGAGGTGTCCACAATCTGACCCTGGAGCCAGGCAGCCGATCGCTGCAGGAAATGATCCGGGAAATGGGACGCGGTTTACTGGTCACCGAACTGATCGGTTTTGGGATCAACATGGTCACCGGCGACTATTCACGCGGTGCCGCCGGCTTTTGGATCGAAAATGGCGAGATTCAATATCCGGTTGAGGAGATCACCATTGCAGGTAGCCTGCAAGCCATGTTCCAAGGCATGCAAATGATCGGTAACGATCTGCTTATCCATGGTAACACCGGCTGCTCTTCCGTTCTCATTGACGAGATGATGATTGCCGGCGAGTAAGTCCTATGGCTAAAAGCATGAGCAAAGCACTCAGTAGCAGGTAGGGCAGACTCCCCCAACGACCATAGGGAGTCTTTCCGGCCATAGGCTGCACCGAGCCATTCAGGGTGCCCACCACGAATTGCGGAAGCTGGGTGCGAATTTCGCCCTGGGGAGAAATCAGCGTGGTTATACCGGTGTTGGTATCGCGCACATCCGGTTTCTGCTCCTGACGGGACTGCATGGCCGCCATCTGCATACTCTGGGCGGCAGCAATACTATGCCCATACCAGGCATAATCACTGATGTTGAGCAAAAAGGTCGCCCCTTCATTGACCCCCTTGCGGACATCACGGGAAAAAGACTCTTCATAACAAATGGTCATGCCAGCCTTTTGGCCATCTACGGGCAGGACATAAGGGCCATGCCCAAAAGAAAAGCTCCCCAGTCCTGGTAAAAAGTGGTGGACCAAAGGCCCCAGCAGGTGCGGTAAGGGAATATATTCACCAAAAGGCACCAGATGTTCTTTCTGATACCATCGCAGGGGGGCGTTCCCGTCAATTTCCATGGCAGCGTTGTAGTATTTGCCATCTGCCGCTTCGGGAATGCCGATAATCAGAATCTTGTGATTCCGCGCCGACCATTCTTGTAACTGACCAATCAGTTGAGGAATTTCTGTCTGAAAAATGGGAAAGGCGGTTTCCGGCAAAACCACCAGCTGGCTATTATTGGGGGTCTGCAAAATCAGTTGTACGTAATGGTGCAGTATCTGGCTGATGGCTGCAGTATTCCATTTTTCGGTGATGGGAATATTACCCTGCACCAAGCTGACTCGGAGCTTGTGCCCGACGGGATGGGTGAAGCTGACTGACCCTGCCGCCAGAGCCACGCCGGAAAGCACCAACAAGGCGGAAACACCGCCAAGCAGTGCCCGTCTGGATTGGGATTCGCGCAACATCCATAACAAAATCGTGGCAAAACCGGCGGTGGCGAGTCCGACTCCATACTGTCCCAGCCAGGCGGAGAAACCACCCAGGAAAACATGGGTCTGCGTATATCCTGTAGCCAGCCAGGGGAAGCCCGTGAAGAACCGGGCTCGACACCATTCCGCAAATATCCACAACACCGGCAAAGCGACCAGACGCGCATTTCCCTGAAAAAAACGGGTAGCCAGCCCCAGGGCCAAAGCCGGATAAATAGCGCAATAAGCCGCCAGCAGCGCCACCGCCCCGCCCGCAAGTAGCCAGTCCATATGGGCAAAATTGTGCAGGGTGATGGAAATCCAGCTGACTCCACTACAAAACGCCCCGAAACCAAAAGCGTACCCCAAAGCGGCAGCCCGCCGGGGACGTTCAGCTGTGGTAGCCAACCAGAACAGCGCAAATAGCAGAATGATGGCAAGAAACCAGGCATTAAAAGGTGCAAAAGCCAAAGGCCAGAGCACACCCAAAATTAATGCGGCCAGAAGCCGCAAAGGAAACGCCCATGTTTTGATGGAATCTTGAATCATGCACTATCCTGATCGGGCAATTCGGGCAGCGCTGCACTGCGCGGAGGAGACACCCGGACAATTTGTACCCGGCGTCGATCGGCCCTTAACACTTCCAGTCGCAAATTATCCTCCTCAATCACTTCGCCCACCCTCGGCACATGCCCGAGCCGCGTAGCCACCCAACCACCCAACGTGTCCGCGTGTCCATCGGCCAGACGCGCCGCAAAATGTTCATTGAAATCCTCCAGCGGAATCAGCGCATTCACCAGAAAGTCACCATCTTCCCGAGAGGCTATCATGACATCTTCGTCAATGTCATATTCGTCTTCAATTTCTCCGACGATAATTTCCAACACATCCTCGATGGTAATGAGGCCGGCCACCCCACCATATTCATCAACCACTACCGCCATGTGGTGACGCCCGGTGCGAAACTCATAGAGCAGGTGATCCAGATGTTTGCTTTCGGGAATAAACGTCGACGGTCGCAACAACTCTCCCAAGCGTGGCATGGACATGCCCGAACGACAGGCCTGAAGTAAATCCTTAGCCAGCAGGATACCGCGCACGTCGTCGCGATCCTCTCCCACCACCGGAAAACGCGAGTGCCCGACTTCCGAAACTCTGGCGATGATTTCCGGTAATGGCATATCCATTTCAATCACTTCCATCTGGGCGCGGGGAATCATCACGTCACGGACGGTCAATTCACCCATCCGAAAAATTCCATCCACCATACGTGCCGCTTCGGCATCAATCACCTGCCGCTCGCCAGCTTCCCGGACCAGATCCAGCAAACTGTCCTGATCTTCCACATTACCGCGCAAGGACTGGGTAAAACGCGCCCACCAACTCCTGGGGCGCTCCTGCGTACTTCGATCTTCACTCATGTATTTGGTTCAGGTAGGGGTCGGCCACACCCATTTCAGCCAGTAATCGGGTTTCCAGTTGTTCCATGATCTGCGCTTCGTGGTCTTCCATATGGTCATAGCCCAACAAATGCAGGGTACTGTGAATCAGCAAGTGGCGATAATGATTCAACAAAGTTTTTCCTTGCTCGGCCGCTTCCTGAAGCACCACGGCCGGGGCAATCACAATATCTCCCAACAGGTCGCGGCGGAACACTGGAGGCAGGGGATCCTGGGGGAAAGACAGACAATTGGTCGGTTTTTTCTGCTGCCGATAGTGGGTATTCAATTGAGTGATTTCCGCATTACTCACAAAGGCGAGAGATATTTCGGCCATGCGTCCTGCGTCCGGTGATCGTGGGGTCGCAACCGTCAGCGCCTGTAGAATGGCGCTCCTGGCCTTGTTGCGGGAAGGGATAGCAGCTAAATCCACGGAATCATCCACGGATAGGCGCAGGTAAAGCCCGCTCATGGTTTCTCCCCAAAGCGATCATAAGCCTGGATGATGCGGGCCACGAGCGGATGCCGGACCACATCGGCACTTTCAAAAAAGACCATTTCTACTCCCGGCATGGCGTCCAGCACATCCAGCACCTGGACCAGACCGGAAAGCTGACCGCGCGGAAGGTCAATCTGAGTGACGTCGCCAGTGACGACCACTTTTGCGCCGAAACCCATACGCGTCAAAAACATTTTCATCTGCTCCGGAGTCGTATTCTGGGCCTCGTCGAGAATGATAAAGGCATCGTTGAGCGTCCGGCCGCGCATGTAAGCCAGCGGTGCCACTTCAATAATTTGCCGCTCAATGAGTTTCGCCACCTTCTCGTAGCCAATCATTTCATGCAGTGCGTCGTAGAGGGGGCGCAAATAGGGATCCACTTTTTCACTCAAAGACCCGGGCAGGAAACCCAGCCGTTCACCGGCTTCAACAGCGGGACGCACCAACACCAGGCGGCGCACCTGATTGCGTTCGATTTGCTCCACGGCCGCTGCAACGGCCAGATAGGTTTTTCCCGTACCGGCGGGACCGATACCAAAAGTCAGGTCATTATGCCGGATGGAATCCAGATAGCGGCGTTGACGCAACCCTCGACCGCGAATGGTCCCTTTGAGTGTTTGCACCCCCGGGGATTCCGACGCTTCCTGCGTTTCAGCTTCGGCTTCCACCTGAACACGCTGAATACATTGATGCACCCAGTGACTGGAGAGCTTCCGGCCCTGAACTACCTGAGCATAAAGTTCAGCCAAAACCGTTTTTGCCGCCAGCACCGCCGCTTGTGGGCCGGTAATATGGAAACGTTCCCCACGCGGGAGAATGACAACGCCCAGCCGGGATTCCAGTTGCCTTAGATGGCTGTCCAGTTCGCCAGCCATTTCCGACAAGTCAGCGGCGCTGGCCTGCTCAGCGATAAAATCACCATGACTGACGGTAGGATTCTTACTGGGAGGCTCCATGGGATTATACGGCAAGACGATGTGCCGCAGGATTGGACTGCGTTAGACGACCACGCAGACTATTGGGCAAGGCGGCTGTAATTTCTATATCCATCATTTGCCCTGCCCAGTCAGGGTTGCCGGGCAGATTAACCGAGCGGTTGCAGGCGGTTTTCCCGGTCACTTCACGCGGATCACGGCGCGAAGGGCCGGTAATCAATACCGCCTGACGTGTCCCTACCAGACTCTGGGCGTATGCTTGGGCCAACCCGGTGATACGTCCCTGCAAAATGGCAAGACGGGCATCTTTTTCCTCTTCAGGGACACTGTCCTTGAGTTTCAGGGCAGGAGTATTAGGCCGCTGACTGTATTTGAAGGAGTAAGACTGGTCGAAACGCACGGTCTCAATCAAGTCCATGGTGGCCGCAAAATCGGCCTCGGTTTCACCCGGAAATCCAACGATGAAATCCGATGAAATTTGGATGCCCGGGCGCGCCGCCCGCAGGCGAGCAATTTTTTCCAGATATTGCTCGACACTATGCTTGCGGTGCATACGCCGCAAAATCCGGTCTGAGCCACTCTGCACCGGCAAATGCAAATGCGGAGCCAGTTTTTCGATAGAACCATGAGCGGCAATCAGTTCGTCATCCAGATTACTGGGATGAGAAGTGGTATAGCGCAAACGCAGCAATCCCGGTATATGGGAAAGCCTTTCCAGCAATTCGGCAAGGCCACCTTCGCCAATCAAGCCCGTCGCGCCGCGATACGCGTTGACGTTTTGCCCCAACAAAGTGATTTCACGCACCCCCTGATCGACTAGACTGCGTGCCTCACGGATAATATCGGGCATGGGACGACTGTATTCACGTCCCCGGGTATGGGGCACCACACAAAAAGTACAAAACTTGTCGCAGCCTTCCTGAATGGTCAGAAAAGCCGTGGCACCATCACGACCGGGACGCTGGGGCAGGCGGTCAAATTTTTCGAGAACCGGAAAATCCACATCTACCTGGGGATGACGTTCAGCCACACAGGCATCCAGCAGATCAGGCAAACGGTGCAGGGTCTGAGGACCAAACACCAGATCGACGTAAGGGGCACGACGACGTAATTTTGCGCCTTCCTGACTGGCTACACAGCCTCCCACGCCAATAATCACTTCCGGGCGCTTTTCCTTGAATGGACGCCAGAATCCCAATTGGGTGAACACTTTATCTTCTGCTTTTTCACGAATGGAACAGGTGTTGAGCAAAAGCACATCAGCCTGCTGGGGTTCTTCTACTAATTTCAGTCCATGACTCTGCGCCAGCAGATCCGCCATGCGCTCGGAGTCATATTCATTCATCTGACAACCGTAGGTTTTAATAAACAGATTTTGCAATGCAGTTCCGGAAAAAGCGGCCTCATCACGATGATAGGGCCAGCAACCCGGATTGACAAGGGCCCCGTTTCACTCAGTTTCGCTCTGCATGCTGCCCATGCTAGAGTATTGACCGTTCATATGGGTTCTGCGCAAATCCGTGCATTGCCCTTTATCCGGTGGAGAAAATCCATGTCCAGATCTTCCGGGCCGGTATCCCAGGCTTGGCACTTTACCCGCGAGTTTTTACGCGACCCCCAAGCCATTGGCGCGGTACTACCCAGCTCTCCTTTTCTCGCCAGACGCATGGCCGCCATGGTCCCGGACGGACCGGGGCTGGTGATTGAACTCGGACCCGGCATGGGGCCGGTCACCAAGGCCCTGCTCGCCCGGGGTATAGAGGCCAGTGATCTGGTGTTGGTGGAACAGGCGCCGACGATGGTCCGCCACCTGCGCCACCAGTTTCCGCAACTGGAAGTCATTGAAGGCGATGCTGCCCGACTCCAGGAAATGATTGCCCATCGTGGCAAGGTCCGGGCTATTGTTTCCAGCCTGCCGCTCCGCACCATTCCCCAGGAAATCGTCGCCCGTATTTTTCAGCAACTGCCGGCCGTCAGCCAGCAGGGCACGGTATTTATTCAGTTCACCTATCATTTCCGCAGTTCCTGCCAGGGCTTGCCCAACGAGTTTCGGCGCGGCCGCCCCGCCATGGTGCTGCGCAATTTACCTCCCGCCCGCATTGATCAGTTTATTTTTCACGGTAAAGGATTGGTCTGATTTGCCCCGAATCATGGCTTACAAAACCGCAGCACTGGATCATGCGCCAAGCCATTTATGGCCCTGGTTGGCGCTTCCGGCATCGCTGACTGCAGCACTGCAGCGCGCCTATGGTCATACCCATCGGGTTACTGCGCTGGTTATAGGTAGTGGCCGCCGGAATCCAACTTATAGTGAACAGCAGCTTTTGCATTTAAAGCGGGGCGAGCGAATTTTCTGGCGGGAAGTCCTTCTCCACGCTGGTGATCCGGATCGGCCCGCCATATGGGCTATGACCACCATACCGCTTTGCGGGCTGCGCCATGGTTTGCTGCCCTTGGCGCGCCATGGTTCCCGTCCCATCGGCAACACGCTGTTTCGGCATCGCCGCCTGCGCCGCTCCCCCATCACCATGGAGGCCTTGCCGCGCTTCGGCCAACGCGCCTGGCGACGACGCTCCATTTTACGCCGAGGGCATACTGAAGTGTTGGTGGAAGAACATTTCCTGCCGGACTTACCCCCTTGGGCGGGTCGAGGTCGGCGCTGATGAATGATCCAATCTCGTTTCATCAGCGTTTTTCCGCCTATCTGGCACTGATGCGCATGGACCGCCCCATTGGTACGCTGTTATTGCTCTGGCCAACTTATTGGGGACTCTGGCTGGCAGCCAAAGGGACGCCCTCGCTGCGCCTGTTTGTGATTTTTACCCTGGGAACCTGGCTGATGCGCTCGGCTGGCTGCGTCATCAATGATTATTTTGATCGGGACTTTGATAAACAAGTAGCGCGCACCCGGCACCGGCCACTAGCGGCAGGACTCATCAGTCCCGCCGCAGCTTTACGTCTCTTTGTGCTGCTCTGCCTGCTAGCGGCAGCCCTATTGCCTTTTTTGAATCTGCTCAGTCTGGCTTTGGCCGGTGGCGCAGTATTCATTACCATTACTTATCCCCTGTTCAAACGCTTCACCCATCTTCCCCAGGCTTACCTGGGCATTGCCTTTTCTTTTGGTATTCCCATGGCTTTTGCAGCAACACGAGGAACGGTTCCGGCTATTGCCTGGTGGCTGATGCTCGCCAATGCCTGCTGGGTGGTCGCCTATGATACGGCCTATGCCATGGCGGATCGTCCTGATGATTTGAAGGCTGGCATCAAATCTACGGCCATTTTGTTTGGCCGCTGGGATCGTCATATCATCGCCGGTCTGCAACTGGTGATGTTAGGCATATTTGTCGGCATTGGTATCAGCACCCAAATGCACTGGCCCTTTTGGTTTGCCTTGCTCGTGGCGCTGGTTCTCGGCGCTTACGAACAAGGGTTGCTGGACGGTGATAGAGATCAGGCTTTTCGCGCTTTTCTGCACAACAACTGGATTGGGCTGGTTCTGTTTTGGGGAATAGTGGCCGGTTTGGCGCCATCAGCAAGCTTACTCATACCTGGGGCTTGGGGCTAAAACGGAGAATCTTGTGCGTTTTTGAAAAACTTATACACAGTTTACTCATAAACCGAAAAAAGCCAGGCTAGCACTGTTAAGTTGTTGTTGAAAATTATCATGTCGTTGTTTTTATTTATTATTTATCCTTGCCACTTTTTTGGGCAAGCCAGCTAAGGTCTTGAAGCACTAGGCATATGCGTGTTTTCCTGAGGTCCATGCACAGACTTATCCACAGAACTTGTGGGCAACTTTAATGCCCGCTGAGACTGCCTGCCTGCAAGTGGCTGTTTTGGGTCACCTGCCCCGGACATTTTCCTATGCTCTGCCGGAAAACATGGAACGCCTGCCTCTCGGCGTACGCCTGCGTGTCCCTTTTGGTCAAAAAAGCCGTATTGGTATTCTGGTGGGATATGACCACTGCCCACCGGAAATCACCCTGAAACCCATTGAGGCTGTTCTTGATGCGCAGCCGCTGCTTTCGGAATCCTTGCAGCAGCTTCTGAATTTTGGTGCGCATTATTACCAGCATCCCCTGGGCGATGTCTGGGCTGCCGCCCTCCCGGCGCTGCTTCGTCAGGGTCGGCCTTTGCCCCAGCCTTCAGCACAGGCCTATCAACTTGTCCAGCCTGCACAAAAGCCTAATCGTCCCGGCAAGCTGCAGGAAGCCCTGATAACCCTGCTCGGTGCCTCAAACCCTACCGCCGAAACAGAAGTGCCAGCTCGCTTACGTCCTGTCCTTCGCCAGGCGCTTCAAAACGGCTGGGTGAAAGCCCTTGTCCTTCCCGCTCCCCGGGTGACCGCACAACCGCTTCCCTACCCTCTGAATGAAGAACAGCGCATTGCCATCACCCAATTACAGACTGCCCAAGGCTTTGCGTGCTGGCTGCTGGATGGTGTTACTGGAAGCGGCAAGACCGAAGTCTACTTCGAAACAATCCGTCCCCATCTGGAAGCCGGTCGGCAGGTGCTTATTCTCGTCCCGGAAATCGGTCTTACCCCACAGCTGCTGGCCCGCTGTCAGGCCCGCTTTGGCAAGGCAGCGGTCGCCGCACTGCACTCCGCGCAGACCGACACCGAACGCTTGCGCATCTGGGCTTTGGCAGCCATAGGGCATATTCAACTGCTCATCGGCACCCGTTCTACGCTATTTGTGCCCATGCCGCAGCTGGCCTGCATTGTCATTGACGAAGAACATGATCCTTCGTTCAAACAACACCGGGGCTGGCACTATTCCGCCCGAGACATGGCCATTCAGCGGGCCAAACTGGAGAATATTACAGTGATTCTCGGTTCGGCCACGCCCTCTCTGGAAAGTCTCTACAATGTCCAGCAGGGACGTTATCAAAGTCTGCAGTTACGGCAACGCGCTACCAACGCGCCCCTGCCGGGCATCACGATTATTGCCCTTCGCCGCCAATATCTTCAGGGCGGTCTCTCCAGCGATCTTCTGAATGCCTGCACAGAAACGCTCGCGGCGGGGAATCAGGTCTTGCTGTTTTTGAACCGGCGGGGTTATGCACCGGCCGTACTCTGCCATGATTGTGGCCATGTTCTGCACTGCCCACGTTGCAGCGCTGCACTTACCTGGCA
>NZ_JABELD010000079.1 GCF_018853445.1 Acidithiobacillus concretivorus | reverse complement strand
TTTATCCGCCACACCCAACAGGCACCGGCGGGGGCCACCCTGTTGCTCTGGGGAGCGCAAACTGCGCCGGAGGGCCACCCCATTATTCGTGTGGAAGACGGGTTTTTACGCTCCATTGGCCTGGGTGCGGACCTGATTGCGCCCCTGTCTTATTGTTTTGATAGCAGCGGCCTCTATTACGATGCCAGCAAAGCTTCGGACCTTGAACAAATACTCGCCAGCTATGATTTTGATGTGACGCTTCTGGACCGCGCCCGCGCCCTGCGCGAGCAGATTGTGGCTTTGGGGCTTACCAAGTACAACGTCGGGCAGGGGGGGTGGCAGCGGCCGGAAACCCGTCTGCCCAACATACAGCCGCCTGAAAGTAATCCCGCCGCCTGGCGGCAAAGCCAGCAGCAACCATCTGACCCGCAGGCATCGGCCAGTGCTCAGGCTGTTACCCAGGTTATTCTGGTCGTCGGACAGGTAGAAAGTGACGCCAGCATTGCCCTGGGCAGCGCCAGCACCCAGAGTAACCTGTCTTTGCTGCGCAAAGTGCGAGATCTGAACCCCGACGCCTATATAGTTTACAAGCCCCACCCGGACGTCAGTGCCGGGCTGCGTCGGGTGGGCGCGGGTGAAGAACAGGCGACTACCTACTGCGACGAGCAGATCCATGCTGTCAGCATGCATCAACTGCTGACTCAGGTAGATCAGGTGCATGTCATGACTTCCGCAGCGGGCTTTGAAGCACTGTTGCGCAACAAACCGGTCACCTGTCACGGCAGCCCTTTTTACGCCGGATGGGGACTGACCAATGACCGCGAACCTATCCCCCGGCGGCAACGCCGACTCAGTCTGGATGCCCTGGTCGCTGCTACGCTCATCCTCTACCCCCGCTATATCCACCCTCAGAAACAACGCCTCTGCAGCCCCGAAACCGCCGTCAATGCCTTACATGCCCAGCGCGGTGGAACAAAAGACTATCACCTGCCGTTCTGGCGCAAAGCCTTTCGGCTGGTGCTGCGTCAGGTGGTGGGGGTGCGATGAAAAAATTCCTGTTTCTGCAAGGGGTTGCCAGCCCGTTTTTTGCCCTGCTCGCTGATCGCTTGGTGCAGCGCGGCCATCAGGTACTGAAAATCCAGTTTTGTGGCGGAGACATGGTCTACTGGTTTCCGCGCAAGGCGCTCCATTTTCGGAAAAGTCTGGACGTGTTGCCAGAATTTCTCCAGCAGATCGTCCAGCGCGAACAGGTCAGTGATGTCGTGCTTTTTGGCGACCAGCGACCGGTACATCAGTCCGTGCATACCCTCGCCAAAGCCCAAAATATTGCCGTCCACGTTTTTGAAGAAGGCTATTTGCGGCCATTCTGGATGACCCTGGAAAGAGGCGGTGTCAATGCCCATTCCCAACTCCCCAAAGATCCAGACTGGTATCGCCACATTATCGACCGGGTGCCCATACCCGATAATAGTCAGGCGTTTCTCGGCAAGTTTAAAATACGCGCTCTGCATGATGTGCTTTACCATAGTGGTGACATCCTGAATCCCGTTGCCTACCGGCATTACCGGCATCATGCCCCGATGCATCCCATCCGCGAATATTTCTGGTACGTGCGTCGCTACCCCAAGGTCCGGCACCGCCTGAAAAGCGATCTGGTCCGTAATTATCGTTTTGTCGAAAGTGGCCAGCCCTTTTTTTTGCTGCCTCTGCAGCTCTACAGTGACAGCCAGATCACCTGTCATTCGGAGTTTTGTGATACCTATGATTTTATTCGCCAGAGTCTGGAATCTTTTGCCCGCTATGCCGACAAAAACCTGCATCTGGTCATTAAAAACCATCCTCTCGACCCCGGCATTCTCCCCTATGAAGCCTTCGCTCAGAAAACCGCCCGGCAACTGGGGATCCTCAACCGGATTCATTATTATGATTACGGCAACCTCGAACTTTTCCTGGACTATTGTCAAGGAGTAGTGACCATCAACAGCACGGTGGGCACCTGGGCACTCAAAACCGGAAAACCGGTGATTACTCTGGCCGATCCGGTTTACAATGTGGCTGGACTCACCAGTCAGCAGCGTCTTGCCGAGTTCTGGAACCAGCCCCATGCACCCGATCCAGAACTCTGGTCTGCGTTTCGCCGGGTGCTGATATATGGCACCCAAATCAATGGCGGCTTTTATTGCAACACCGGTATGCAACTGGCGCTGGAAACTGCCGCCGCCAGACTTGAACTAGAACAGTCCCCTATAGAGGAACTTTTATGCCGCAACGATCTCCGCAAACCATCCTCCTTACCGGCGCGACCAGCGCCATTGGCGCAGCCCTGGTCACCGTCTACGCCCGACCCGGTGTAACCCTGCACCTGCATGGGCGTAATCGCAGCAAGCTGGACGCCATTGTCCAGTCTGCCCAGACCCAGGGCGCAACGGTCACGCAGCGCAGTTTTGACGTGCGCGACAGTGCCACCCTGCGTGCCTGGGTAGCCGATTGCGAAAAAATCGGCCCGCTGGATCTGGTGATTTCCAACGCCGGCATGAACATCAACACCGGCCCCGACGAATCCGGCGAAGCCTGGGAAGAAGCCGAAGCGCTCATGGCGGTCAATCTGCACGCCAGTCGGGTGCTGGTAGATGCCGTGCTCCCTGCCATGCGCGCCCGCAACGCCGGACAAATCGCCTTGATGAGCTCGCTGGCCGGTTACTTCGGCCTGCCGGTCACCCCCAGCTATTGCGCCTCCAAAGCCGCCATCAAAGCCTACGGCGAAGCCTTACGTGGCTGGTTGGGGAAAGAAGGCATCGGTATCAGTGTCATCATGCCCGGCTATGTGGACTCGGTCATGTGCCAGGAAATGCCCGGTCCCAAGCCTTTCCTCATGCAGCCCTCCCGCGCGGCGGCACTGATTCGCCAAGGCTTGGCCCGCAACAAGGCGCGTATCAGTTTTCCCTTTCCGCTCAATTTCGGCACCTGGTGGCTGGCGGTCCTCCCTGCCGCTATTTCGGTCTGGATTGTCGGCCTAATGGGCTACAACGGTCACCATGACTGAACTGCTCTGGCCCTGGTGTTTGGGCATTGGCTGGCTGCTGTCCTTTGCGGCGGAGGCCCTCGTGCATCCCCGCCCCAAGCTGCTGGGCCGCCCCTTATGGACTTATCTGCTCCATAGCGGCCTGTGGTTACTGATATTCACGTTCTTTTTGCTCATCGTCCAACGTCCGATATTTGCCATGCTGGCAGGGCTCGGCATTTGGCTGGCGGTGGTGCTGGTGGGTAACGCTAAAGCAGCCAGTCTGCGTGAACCTTTTGTATTTATGGACTTTGAATACTTTACCGATGCCATCAAACATCCCCGTCTGTATTTGCCCTTTCTTGGTTTGTGGCGCGCCATTGCCCTGGGGATTATTGCCGTAGCCGTTATTGGCACGGCACTTTGGGCGGAAACGCCGCTGACTGCACAAATGCCCTGGCTGGCTTTTCTCAAATATGGTGCCTTGTTATTGTTCGCCGCAGCCTGCCTGCTCTGGGTGGGCGACCGCTGGTCTGATGCACCCAGCCTGCAGCCGGACAAAGATATTCGCGACATGGGTTTTGCCCCCAGTCTCTGGTTATATGGCTGGGCAGAACGGGCTCCTGTCCAGGTGCCTGCTGCCCGCCCCTTTGGTCCCTGGTCAGAACCGCAGCCGGTTATTCCAGGTCAAAATCCAAATATCTCAGAATCATCCCCCAGTCATACAGAATCCCCCGGTCATCTGGTCATCGTCCAGAGCGAATCGTTTTTTGATGCGCGCCGCCTCTGGCCACATATTGCCCCGGAAGTCTTCAGGGACTTTGATGCGGCCCGACGTCAATGTGTGCAAAGCGGGCAAATTCGGGTGCCGCCCTGGGGGGCCAATACCATCCGTACTGAATTCAGTCTGCTCACCGGCTGGTCGCCTGCTGCGCTCGGTATTCATCAGTTTCAGCCTTATCGCTTTCTGGCGCGTCGGCCCCTGCCCAGCATCGCCTGGCGACTCAAAGCCCAGGGCTACCGGACCATCTGCATCCACCCTTATCCCTCCAGCTTTTACGCCCGCAGTACGATTTACCCGCTGCTCGGTTTTGACGATTTTCTGGATGTCGCGGAGTTTACGCCGAAAGACCGCAGTGGCCCCTATACCGGCGACCGGGCGGTTGCCGACAAGACCTTGCAAATACTGCAGGGGGCCACCCAGCCAACCTTCATCTTCATTATTACCATGGAAAACCACGGCCCTCTGCACCTGGAATCGGTCAGCGCCGCCGAAAAGAAAACCCTGCTCTTGCAAGAGCCTTCCGTCAGCGCCGATGACCTGGCCATTTACCTGCGCCACGTCCGCAATGCTGGGGCCATGCTGCAGCAGTTCATGAGCGAACTGCCCAAGCTGTCCCTACCCAGTGTGCTGGGGTTTTATGGTGACCATGTCCCCATTATGGAAAAACTCTACGAGGCCCGTCATTTTGAAGATGGCCGCACCGACTACTGGCTCTGGTCCTCCCGCCACCCAGCCCCCGGCAGCCCTCCGCAGCCGGAAATTGCCGTCGAAGAGCTGGGTGTTCACGCTCTGGCCCTAATCAGCTGCGAAATAGAAATACAGAGGCACAACGGATTATCGAGAGTGGGAGTATAAAACCCAGACGCTGATAAAAATGTGCTGTGGTCTCACATTTTGCGTCCACTACAACGGTGTTAAACACCGTACACAAAGCGCAGCAGCTTTCCGAACAATGGCTATCTGGTGACCTTTAGTGTCACGCCGACGGGTCCCGAAACCGGTTATGGCTACATTCAGAAGGGCAGCGCCCTGGACAGCGGCTATCAGGTTGCCTGTTTCGTCGAAAAGCCCAACCAGAGCAATGCCCAGGGTTACCTCGACAGCGGCGACTATCTCTGGAACTCCGGCATGTTCTGCATGCGGCCGACAGTCTGCTCAATGCCCTGCAAACAGCTTGTTGAGATCAGACTGGATGATATGTTGCTGGCGCGATGTTTTTCAATCGGGCATTACGGACGGCTCAGATTTTTGCTGGTCGGCTTTACGGGCTCTTTTAGCTGCTGCAGTACTGTGAACCTGCAAGCTTTGGTCAATGGCTTTAGCTTCCTGAGGATTCAGGGAGCCTATCAGCGGCAAAAGACTATAGGCTTCTGCAAAGCGCTGCATCCGAATCATGGTTCGGGCCGCGCTTCCATAGGCAATGGCGGCTTCTGGATATTTGCCGGTCATGTAATACACATTGCCCAATTCACCATAAATACCCGGATGATCAGGCGCTTCGTGGAGCAATTTTTGGAAGTCGGCAATGGCTTTCGGCGCATTGCGATGCCAGTAGGCTGCCCGTGCCTGCAAGAGCAATTTGACTTGGGCTGTGCTCAGACTTTTTGTCGAAGCCGGTTTGGGCATAGATAAAGTGGGCGGAGCCTTCATGTTTTTGTGGTCAGCATGCGTTTTGGCTGCACGGCTCTGTCCAGTTTTTTTAGATGCGATGGGCTGTTTGGCTGCAGGGACAGCGCCATGTGGCGGCTTTACCGGCGTCGTCACTTTTTTGGGGGCTACGGTAGTCAGATGCGTCGATTGAGCCGGGGCAATTTCTGCAGGTAAGGCAGATCCTGCGGCAGCTGCGCTGGCAATAATGCTGAAAGGAGCCGTTTCGAGGTGCATATTCCCGGAGACTAATTGCAGGCTGGCGCTCGTAAAAAGGGCTGAAAAAACCATCCCTGTTTTGAAAAGAGGGTGTCTGAGGAAGGGTTTTGGGGAGAAAATACGCATAAGTTGTTCGCCTCAATGATAAATGGGGTTGGTCTAAGCTATAGACCATTCTGGATACAAAGTACGAGCCAGTTTTTCCAGTTCCTGGCTGGCTTTGCTGCTGGCCTCTAATTCAAAAACGGCGCGGGCTTCACTGAGTGAGCGGCGAAAGGCAGTGCGTTGTCCAAGTCGTAATCCCAATGGTTTGATCTGAGGAAGTTCGGCCAGCATGGCCTCAGCTTCATCGCTTTCACGTACTGCATGGTGGGTGTCTGCACGATTGATAAATGCCCAGACCGGAGGGGCTGCCCATTGGCTGCAATCCTCCAAAAAACGTTGTGCAGACCAGATATCTGCCTGACTGGGGCCGACGGGCATGAGGATGACATCGGCGACGCTCAAAGCCCCCCGAAAGGCGGTTAGTTCGGAATAACTACAGTCAATCAGGGCGTAATCAGCTTGGGGCAGGACTTCATTCATCTCTGTAGCTACAGAAAGGGCGGGCAGAATGTGCTGTTCTGTGCGATCGCTGCAGACATCGCGTAAGGTGCCCTGGGGATCGAGGTCGTAAAGTTGCACGGGAGCCCGATACGCTAACCACACGGCGAGATTGAAACTCACCGTGCTTTTACCGGATCCGCCCTTCATAGAGGCCACTACCAAACGCATGAGATCCTCGGGTTAACGGCCATATCCGTAGGGCGAATAACCATAAGGAGATTGATAAGGACCCATGGGTGGGGGCGGCATGCTGGGACGCATCTGCTGCGGATAGGGTTGTCGATATTGTTGTTGGTATTGTTGTGGATATTGTCCCTGATTGGGATAGGCGTAGTTTTGTGGTGCCGTATAACGGGCATAACCCTGTCTAGGTCCATTATAGGATTGTTGTCCATAGGATTGCGGATAACCATTACTACCACCGCCCTGATATTCGCCCTGATAAGGCTGCCCATAACCGCCGTAGTTGCCACTATTCATGTTCATGGGACCACCATGCGGCCCATTGAAATTCATGCCACCCGCATCCCAAGGGCCTTCTGAT
>NZ_JABELD010000078.1 GCF_018853445.1 Acidithiobacillus concretivorus | reverse complement strand
AAAGCTTTTCGGCCCACCGCCGTTTCAGGGTGCCGAGGTTTTTTCCAGATGGGGTACGGCAGGCAGCCAGAGCGTTCTGGCAAAACCCCAGTCGAGCAATTTGAGACTTTGCCAGGAGGCTTTCCAGAAACCACGGTTTTCATCGGTAAATGAAGGAACCCCCAGAATCACGGCAATGAGTTGCACCCCATTTTGGGTGCCCGTAGCTACCAGACAGTGACCAGCGGCGTCGGTATAACCGCTTTTCATGCCGGTGATGAAAGGCACGCGGCCTACCAGCAAATTAGGATTAGGACTGGTAATGCCTGCGTAAGTGAAATTCTCATGATTGAAAAAATGCATGTACTGCGGAAAATCCGTCATAATCCGCTTGGTGAGAATAGCAATATCATAAGGACTGGCGGTGTTATTGGGATGGGGAAGCCCGTCCGGATCATAATAGGTTGTCGATAACATACCGATTTTACGCGCCGTCTGATTCATTTCACGCACGAAGGCCGGGACACTACCAGCCACCAGATGCGCAGCTTCCACAGCAGCGTCGTTTCCTGAAGGAACCGTCATCCCCAAAATCATCTGAGCTACTGAAAAGTGCAATCCAGGATGCATGAACATGCTGGAACCACCGGTTTCCAATGCTGCCGGGCAGGGTACAAACTCCTGGTGCACCTGCAAGCCACCGGCATGAATGTCCTTGAACAGCAAATACAAGGTCATGAGTTTGGTAATACTGGCAATCGCATAGGGTCGATAAGCATTTTTGGCGGCGATGATGGCGCCGGTTTGGGCATTCATCAAAATATAGGCGCGGGCATCAATGGGCGGCAGACCGCTGCCGTCAGTATCGGCGCGGGCCGTAGGGATACCCGAAATAAGCATCCATCCTAGTATAAACAGGCCCAGGAACCATAAATGAAGCCTGTAGGAACGAGGTATGAATAATGCAGTATTTGCAGACGGATGCGGCAGCATGGGTTAGCCCTCCCCATTAACGGGATGCAAGGTTAAAGCAATTTCTCAGGATAGTTTCATATTAGGCTATTTTTTCTGAAATGCCTATATGTTCGCAATTGCTCGGAAGCGTGGCATGTCCGGGATCTGGAAGACACTCCTCAAAACTTATAGACTGGTCGGTATGAACTTACACGCATCCCTTTCTTATGCCACCCTCATCCACTCTCCCCTCCTCTGGGCAATCGCCGGATTCATCATTCTCCTGGCTTTTTACGTCCGGGCAGTAATCGGGTTTGGTTCTGGACTGATTTCCGTGGCCTTGCTCACGCTGATATTCCCCATCAAGGAAGTGGTGCCAGTCGTACTGCTTCTGGATCTTCTCGGTTCAGTATTACTAGGAGCCTATGATTTTCGGGAAATGCGCTGGCCGGAGTTACGCTGGCTAATCCCCGGCAGCATCATTGGTCTGGCAATCGGTTCTTATATACTGGCTGATACCAATGCTCAGAATTTGACCCGATTCCTTGGCGTATTCATTTTGGCTTACGTGGTCTATGCACTCGTCATGAAACCCGATCGCCTCCCACGCATCAGCCTGCCTTGGGGCACACCGCTCGGTATTTTTGGGGGGATCGTGGGTAGCCTCTATGGCGGGGGTGGACCACCTATCGTCGCCTACCTGCAAATGCGGCATCTGGATAAGCGCGCATTTCGCGCCACTTTTCAGGGAATTGCGCTCACAGACAATGTATTGCGCGGCTTCATGTATGTGGCCCTGGCGCTGTTGACCTGGCAACTGGCCGTAGGTTTTTTAATGTTGATCCCGCCAGTGTTGCTAGGCCTTTGGGCAGGCAATCGTTTACACCTGCGTATCAACCAACGCGCTTTTTTATTAGGCACACTGGGATTGCTGACCGTAGTCGGCCTGAAATACCTGATTTAACTTATTGAACAACAAGGAGACCACATGACTTTACGCAGCATGGAAGAACTCAGACAGCAGGCTCAGGGCGCACAATCCCTGAATATTGCTTTCATAGGTGTCGTCAATGGACTGTTCAGCGCCCTGCACCAACTGCAGAAGGCTGATTCCCAACGTCTTGCTCAACAAACGGGTATGGATGCAGGATACGTCACGCGGTGGTGCGACGCTGCTTATGCTTTTGGCTGGCTGGAACTCAATGCCGAGGATCAGTGGCAACTCAGCGAAGATGGTGACAGCATGCGCCCCGAGGCTTCGGGAAGCCGAATGGCAACAGCTATTGGTTCGGTCCTGTCGGCACATATGGCTGAACGCGCCGCAGGACTGATGCGCACGGGCGAACGTCCGGGTGAAAAAGTACTGGCTGAACGGGAAACCATTCTGCCCTGGTTTGGACTGATGCTGGAAAACAATTTCCGCAAGACTTTTGAAGAAAAAATCTGCCCGCAGGTTCCCATATTTGCCGAAGTGGACGCCCGGGGAGGTCTTGCTGTGGATTTGGGTTGCGGAAATGGCTGGTATTTACGGGCACTGGCACAGCGCTGTAACAATTTGCGCGGCCTCGGTCTGGATGGCTTCGCGGAAAATGTGCGTCAAGCTCAGGAAACAGCCCAACTGGAAGGTCTTGGTGACCGACTGCACTTTTCTGCTGGCGACATCCATGCATTTTCACTACCAGAACCGGCAGATCTGATTGCCATGAATCGCGCTCTGCATCATGTCTGGGAAAAACGTGGGGCTATTTTTGAAAAACTGCGCAGCAATCTCAAAGCAGGAGGCGCTGTGGTCATTTGGGAACCCGCCTGGCCAGATGATCATCGCCGCCTGCGCGAAGCACCCTTGCGGGGCATGGCTTACCAGAATCTCACCGAGCATGTGCAAGGGAATCATTTCCTGCATCCTGAGGAAATCGCCAGCGCCTTAAAAGAAGCCGGACTGAGGCCCGAAATCTTCCCGTTTGGCAGCGATGTAATGGTGGTGGGGCGCTGCTGAGCAGAAAAAACTGACAGCGAGCTCTGCCATTAGTTTACAAGCATTGCATTCCGTGAGGCTTCTCTTTATCCTTTGCGCTCATGGGGCGGTAGCTCAGCTGGGAGAGCGTCGCGTTCGCAATGCGAAGGTCGGGAGTTCGATCCTCCTCCGCTCCACCAAATAAAACAATGGCTTAGGTTGAATGACCTAGGCCATTGTTTTTGCAGATTTGACAAAGACGGTAACCGAATCGGCTGGCAGGTGAGAGTGCGCAAGCGCGGTTACCCCGCCCAGACCCGGACTTGTCGGACCAAGACCGAGTGGCCAGTTCAACGCGATTCTTTCACCAGTCGCAGCACATCCTCATCCGTCAGTTCCCGTGCAGCCGGTGTCAGATGGGCGTCAGTGCCGGTGAAATGCGCCTCGATTTCGGCAACCGCTTCTCTGCGCTTGCGCCGGGCAGCCTGTAAATCCTGGAGTATATCATGGGAGGGGCCTCCTGTAGGTTGTGGATGGGACACAATGACTCATTTTATCTTAATGAGTCAGGCGACCTGCGTATGACGGATGAGGGCCTGCATGACATGGGGTGTTCCCGCCTGACGGGCTTGCCAAAGGTCATAGGCCGCTTGTTGGGCGATCCAGACGTCAGCACGGCCCCCATTCTTAAGACCGAGCCAAGCCTCAAGTCGTAGCGCCATCTCTGGAGAAATGGCGGCACGACCATTGAGCACACGCGACAAGGTGGGTCGCGATACGCCAAGCTGCTTTGCTGCTTCAGTAACCGTCAACTCCAGAGCGGGCAAGATATCGTCCCGCAGAAGAAGTCCTGGGTGGGGTGGGTTGTGCATGAGGTTCATAGCGTTCATCCGGATTCAGTGATAGTCCACGTAATCGACCAGGATGGCGTCACCATCCTCGAAGGCAAAAACCAATCTCCAGTTCCCGCTGACCCATACTGCGAAGTGTCCTTGCAGGGTTCCATGGAGTAGGTGCAGTTTCCATCCAGGGATGTTCATGTCATCCGGGGCCTGGGCGTTCTCCAGACGGGCCAGGATTCGTGCGATCTTGGTGGCATGGTCCGGTTGAATCCCGGCCTTGCTCCCCGATTCATAGAAGGCTTGCAGGCCCTTGTGGCGGAAACTTTTAATCACTCCGCATTGTGCGGTGTAACGCCACAGAGATCAACATCGTCCGGTCAGAGAAATCAGAATCAGACAGAATGCGCCATTCTGTCTCATAGATACTGCCCTGCACCCATCGGAATCCAAACCCGCCAAGGTTGCACCAATGTCCGCATAGACAGCGGCAACACTCTTTGGATGATGCTTAAGGTTTCGCACAACACGGTGACCATGGTACACATTCTGCATTATGCTAGAACTTTGCCGGTATTGTTTAGGTACAATAATGAGGTTTGTATTACTTGGTAACTCTTGACTACGCCACCCTTGACGCCCTGCGTAACCATCACCCCGCATGGCGCCTGTTACGTTCAGATCATGCACCGCTGGTAGCGAGCTTTTTGCATAGGATATTCTTAGTGCCAAATGAGCGGGTGATGGCAGCGGCGGATTTAGCCGAAGCACTGGAAGATGAGTTGTATGCCTTACGCCTGCATCTGGGTGAGGCTGCATTCCCCAAGCCTGCACTGGAATACCTGAACGACTGGGCAGAGTCCGAAAAGGGCTGGCTGCGCAAGTTCTATCGCACGGGCACGGACGAGGTGCAGTTTGATCTGACCCCAGCTACTGAAAAGGCTATTGCCTGGTTGACGCAACTCAGTGAACGGCAATTTGTCGGAACCGAATCTCGCTTGCTCACTCTCTTTGGCCTGCTCAAGCAGATGAGCGAGGGCAGCGAAGCCGACCCGGCCAAGCGTATTGCCGAATTGCACAAAAAACGTGACGACATTGATGCCGAGATTGCCAGGGTGCTGGCGGGCGATGTATCGCTGCTGGATGACACGGCGGTGAAAGATCGTTTTCAGCAATTCATGCAGGGCGCGCGCGAGTTACTCACCGATTTTCGCGAGGTGGAGCACAACTTCCGCCAGTTGGACCGCCGCGTGCGTGAGCGTATTGCGCTATGGGAAGGCAGCAAAGGGGCGTTGCTGGAAGACATCATGGGTGAGCGCGATGCTATTGGTGATTCCGACCAGGGCAAGAGTTTCCGCGCCCTTTGGGATTTTCTGTTATCCAGCCGTCGGCAAGAAGAATTGACCAATCTGCTGGATCAGGTACTGGCACTACCCGCCGTGGTGGACCTGAACCCGGACACCCGTACCCGCCGGGTACACTACGACTGGATGGAAGCTGGGGAGCATACCCAGCGCACTGTTGCCGTCTTGTCCCAGCAATTACGCCGCTTTCTGGATGACCAGGCCTGGCTGGAAAACCGCCGTATCATGGATATTTTGCATGGCATTGAAGGCAAGGCGCTGGCGCTCCGCAGCACAGCTCCGACAGGCCCGGTGATGGAAATGGCTGCGGCCAGCGCAGATATTGTTCTGGCGATGGAGCGTCCAATGTTCACCCCGTCCATCAAACCAATGATTACCGAAATCATCCTGCAAGCCGGCGATGAAAACATTGATCCCTCCAGGCTTTTTGAACAGGTCGTCGTCGATAGGGCCCGGCTAACCCGCCATATTCGCCACGCTTTGCAAGACCACACCCAGATCAGCTTGCATGAACTGATCACGCATCAGCCCTTGCAACAAGGGCTGGCTGAATTAATTGCCTACCTACAATTGGGCAGTGAAGTGTTCCGCAGCGTAGTGGATGAAAACACGATCGAATCCATCCGCTGGCAGACAGCGGATATGGAAGGTCAAACGCTTATTCGCAGCGCGCGACTACCCCGCGTGATTTTCATGCGCTGAACAAGAATCGAGGCAAGAGATGGAAGTAGAATATTTGAACACAACACAAACTACGCCGGTTGCTACGTCTGCAGACTTGTCGGTGCTGTTGATTGGCCTGCTCAAAGGCGTGCTCTACCGTGAAAATGACGAGCGCCAATGGACCGCACTGTTGAAGCTGCAAGCGCGGGTGCGTGATTATGTGGCCGTGCTCAATCTCGACCTGGTGCTGGATGAGGCTGAAGGCTATGCCTTCCTGAAAAGCCACCCTGAACCGACTGAGGATGACCCCTCCCCGCGTTTACCACGTCTGGTAGCTCGTCGACCATTATCTTTTGCCGTGAGTTTACTGCTCGCCTTGCTGCGCAAAAAACTGGCCGAGTTTGATGCTGGTGGGGGCGATACGCGACTGGTCCTATCCCGCGATGACATCGTGGATCTGGTGCGAGTATTTCTGCCCGATGGCCCGAATGAAGCCAGGCTGATTGACCAGATTGAAACCACAATCAACAAAGTCGTCGAACTGGGCTTCCTACAAAAACTCAAAACAGCCGGCGGCGCCACTGCTGGACCAGCCAATTATGAGGTGCGGCGCATTCTGAAGGCCTTTGTAGACGCCCAATGGCTGGCCGAACTGGATGAACGTCTGACTAGCTACCAGGGGCAACTGGCTGGCACGACCAGCAGCAGGGAAGAAGCTGATCATGAATGACCCACAATTATTGGACCTCGACTTCTGTGCCGATGACACATTGTCAGGATTCCGGCTGACCAGGCTGGAGGTGTTTAACTGGGGCACCTTTGACAACCGGGTCTGGACGCTGCAACTGGATGGCAAAAACGGGTTACTGACAGGCGATATCGGTTCAGGTAAATCTACCTTGGTGGATGCCATCACTACCCTGCTGGTACCTGCCAACCGGGTGGCTTACAACAAGGCAGCCGGTGCAGACAACAAGGAACGCACCCTGCGCTCTTATGTGCTTGGCCATTACAAATCCGAGCGCAATGAGATCACCGGAGCAGCCAAACCAGTGAGCCTACGGGATCAAAGTAGCTACTCCGTCATTCTCGGCGTATTTCAGAATGCAGGCTATGCCCAGACGGTGACACTGGCTCAGGTATTCTGGATGAAAGACTCCCAGGGGCAGCCCGCACGATTTTTTCTGGGCGCGGAAGGGGCGCTGTCCATTACCGCTGACTTTGCCCAATTCGGATCGGACATCGCTCAATTACGCAGAAATCTGCGCGGCAAGGGTGCAGAATTACAGGACAGCTTTCCACCCTATGCGGCGTGGTTCCGTCGTCGCTTCGGTATTGAAAACGATCAAGCGCTGGAATTGTTCCACCAGACAGTATCGATGAAATCGGTAGGTAACCTGACGGACTTCGTACGCAGCCACATGCTGGAACCTTTTGAGGTTGACCGGCGCCTGCAAGACCTGATCAGTCACTTTGATGATCTCAACCGGGCGCATCAGGCTGTACTGAAAACCCGGCAACAAGTTGAGCTACTCACACCGCTGATTGCAGACTGCGTTCGCCACAAGGCAATGCAGGCTGAGGCCGACAACTTGCGGGCTTGCCGGGAAGGTCTACGCTCTCACTTTGCTGGCCTGAAACTCGGGCTGATCGACAAACGCCTGGGTTCGCTGACAGAAGACTGGGATCGGGTGGATGCCCAGATACAAAAACTGACCGTGTTACACGAAGCTCATGGCCAGCAAGTGGATGAACTGAAGCAGGCCATCAATGCCAACGGTGGTGATCGACTGGAATCTCTGTCCAGCGAAATCCACAAGAAAGAGAAGTCGCGGGATGTACGTAAAGCCAAGGCTGCCCGTTATGCGGAACTGACCGCCGTACTGGGCGAAGCGCCAGCAAACGAGGCCGCCGACTTCGCCGTACAACGTGGCAAATATCAAAGCTGGCGGGAGGAAACCCGCAACTGCGCTGCTGACCTGCAAAACGCCCTTACTGAAAATAGTGTAAACATGCGCCAGGGCAAGCAGGAGCATGCCCAACAAAGTCTCGAAATCGACAGCCTCAAGCGGCGCCGCAGCAACATTGATGATCAACAAATCCAGATCCGCGCTGCCCTATGTGCGGCTTTGAATTTGAATGTGAATGACATGCCTTTCATCGGTGAGTTGATCCAGGTGCGTGACAATGAACGCGATTGGGAAGGCGCAGCCGAACGCTTGTTACGCGGCTTCGGTTTGGCGCTGCTGGTGCCGGATGCACATTACAAGGCAGTGGCAGAGTGGGTGGATGCGGCCCATCTACGTGGCCGTCTGGTGTACTTTCAGGTACGCGCACGTAGGGCCGCTGAACTGCCAGACCTGCACCGGGACTCACTGGTCCGCAAACTGACCATCAAGCCTGACTCGCCCTATTATGACTGGCTGGAGCGCGAACTGGCCCATCGCTTTGATGTGGCCTGTTGTAGTACGCAAGAGCAGTTTCGTCGTGAAACGCGCGCCATCACTCGTGCAGGCCAGATCAAAGACCCAAGTGGCCGCCATGAAAAGGACGACCGTCACCGCATTGATGATCGCAGCCGCTATGTGCTGGGCTGGAGCAATAGCGCGAAGATCGCCGCACTGGAGGCCAGGCGTCGCCAGCTTGAGGAACAACTGGCTGAAATTGGCAGTCAGATTGCAGCCATCCAGAAGGAACGTGATGCGCTCAATAACCGCCTTGATGCCCTGACCCGTCTTGAGGAATTCACCACCTTTGATGAACTGGATTGGGCCAGCGTCGCCACCGAGATCGCCCGTCTGGTAGATGAGCGCCAGCGGCTGGAATCCGCGTCGGATATTCTCAAACAACTGCGCAACAACCTGCATACCCTGCTGAAAAAACAAAAGGAAACTGAGGAAACACTACAGGCGGCACGCGACAAACGCGCCAAGATAGAGCAGCGGCGCACTGACGCGCAAGCATTGCGTCAGCAAACCGAAGCACTGCTGCAGGATACGATCATTGACGACACCTTGTCGACAAAACTCGAAGCCATGCGCTCCGAAGTACTGGGTGAGCACCAACTCAGTATTGAGTCTTGTGATAATCGTGAGCAGGATCTACGCAAATGGCTGCAAGACCGACTCGATGCCGAACAAAGGCGACTGGGAAATCTTGCTGAGAAAATCATCAAGGCCATGGTTTCCTTCAAAGAGCAGTTCAAGCTCGAAACCGCCGAGATAGATGCGAGTCTTGAAGCGGCTTTTGAATATGAAAACCTGCTGACCCAGTTGAATCGTGACGATCTGCCACGTTTTGCGATGCGCTTCAAAGAACTGCTCAATGTTAACACCATCAACGAAATCGCCAATTTTAATGCCCAATTGGCCCGCGAGCGCGAAACCATCAAGGAACGTATTGCCCATATCAACCAATCGCTGGGCGAGATCGACTATAACCCCGGCCGTTACATCGTGCTCGAATCACAGCCCAGTCCCGATGCAGAAATCCGCGATTTCCAGCAGGAATTACGCGCTTGCACCGAGGGTGCCGTCACCGGCTCAGACGACAACCAGTATTCCGAGGCCAAGTTCCTGCAGGTCAAGTCCATTATTGACCGCTTCCGGGGCCGTGAGGGTTTGTCGGAGCAGGATCGGCGCTGGACCAGCAAGGTTACCGATGTACGTAACTGGTTCATCTTCGCTGCCAGTGAGCGCTGGCGGGAAGATAACAGCGAGCACGAGCATTACTCGGACTCCGGCGGCAAGTCAGGTGGGCAAAAGGAGAAACTGGCCTATACCATCCTGGCAGCTAGCTTGGCCTATCAGTTTGGCCTGGAATGGGGCGCAGTGCGTTCCCGTTCTTTCCGTTTTGTGGTCATTGATGAGGCCTTCGGGCGTGGTTCGGATGAGTCGGCCCAATATGGCCTGAAATTATTCCAGCAACTCAACCTACAACTACTGATCGTGACCCCTCTGCAGAAAATACACATCATCGAACCCTTTGTTTCCAGTGTGGGATTCGTTCATAACGAAGGTGGGCGGGCCTCGCAGCTACGCAATCTTTCCATTGAAGAATATCGGGCGCAGAAAGCCTCTATGAACGCCCAATCTGTGCAGGTGCTGGCGCCGTGACATGGACTGACCCGCAGCAATTGAAAAAGCAGTTGATGCGGCTCTGGGAACGCGGAGAACTGCTGCGGGACGCGGTGACCGGCAGGGAGCGTTTTCCTTTACGCCTGGCCCTCAAGACCCCCAACTCAGCGGATATCACCGATCATTTTGAGGCAGTGCGCGCCTGGGCCACCGAATTGGCATCGACCAAATTCGTGCGGGTGGAGTGGCAGGCGCTTCGTCATCACGTTCAGGGCACGCAGAACCTGCCAGCTTGCGTGTGGGTCGAGACATTGGAAGATGCACTGAACTGCTTGGGCAAGCGCAAAGATTGGGACTGCTTTATTGAGCAGGTTTCCGTCACCCGGCAAACCCATCCCGCCTTGCTGTCCTGGCTGGAAAGACGTCCTCTCCAGGCGCTGGCGCTGTCCACCGATTGGCCCCGACTGTTGGCTGTGGTGACCTGGCTGGTCAAACATCCCCGCCCTGGCATCTACTTGCGGCAGGTGGATTTACCTGGCGTACATAGCAAATTCATCGAAACCCATCGCGGAGTGCTAACCGAGTTACTCGACCTGACCTTGCCGGTGAATGTGGTGGACGTCAGCAAAACCGGCATCAGCCAGTTTGCTGCCCGATATGGCTTTCTGGAAAAACCAACGCGCATTCGCTTTCGCGTGCTGGACCCTAAAATTTGTATCTTGCCCGGTTCGTCATCCCCCGATGTAACGCTGGATGCGGACAGCTTTAGTCACCTGGATCTGGCTGTGCAGCGGGTATTCATTACGGAAAATGAGACCAACTTCCTGGTCTTCCCACCGATGCATCATGCCATCGTGATTTTTGGTGCAGGTTATGGTTGGGATGCATTGGCTCGTAGTCATTGGCTAAACAATTGCGCAATCCATTACTGGGGCGATATTGACACCCATGGTTTTGGCATTCTGGATCAGCTTCGCGGCCATTTTGACCATGTGGATTCTTTTCTGATGGACAGAGCAACGCTGGATACCCATGCTGCCTTGTGGGGCAGTGAGGACAAGCCCTTGCAGGTTGACCTGCACCGACTCACAAGCGCAGAACGATCCCTCTACGATGTCCTGCGCGACGCGCACATTCGCCCTGGGCTCAGATTGGAACAGGAACACATCGGTTTCCAGTGGCTGACTGATCACCTTCAACAACTGGATGACATGACTACGCCCAATCCTGGCATTTTCCCTGGTTAATATAAGCCTGATCATCCTACCAACTACCCACCCCCCTCCCCCTGTGGCAAAATGCCGCAAAAGGAGCATTCATGAACCCCACAGATTCCCATTCCAACAGCCATCCTCTCAATATCAATGGCGTGCAGCGTTACCTTCCCCTATTCAAAGTACAGCCGGATTTAGCCATCGCTGTCCTTAATATTCTTGGCGACACCGAGCTCACCGAAGCTGCGGCTGCCGCCCTTCAGCAGCGCATGGCGGATATTGATTTTGATGTGATTGTCACCGCAGAGGCCAAGAGCATCCCACTGGCTTATGCGCTGTCCGTGCATAGCGGTCGCCCCTATGTGGTGCTTCGCAAAAATTATAAATCCTACATGGGTGAGGCGTTATCTACCGAGACGCTGTCCATTACCACCGGCAAAACCCAGACCCTGTATCTGGATGCCAAGGATCGCGCGGCAATTCAGGGCAGGCAGGTAGCCCTGGTGGATGATGTGGTGAGTACCGGCTCTACTTTGGCAGCCATGCGCACCCTGATGGCTCAGGCTGAGGCCGAAGTAGCCGCCGTCGCCGCCATTTGCACTGAGGGCAATGCCGAGCAGTGGGCTGAAGTCATCGCACTGGCCCATCTGCCCGTTTTTCCGATAAGCGCCTGAAGTTATTTTCATGAAAAATAATGCCATACACGTACTGACGCTGCGCCAGCGTTGTGACCTTGAGCTGCTCTTGACGGGCGCTTTTGCACCGCTGAAAGGCTTTTTGGATCAGGCCAACTGGCAATCGGTGGTAGAAAATATGCGCCTTCGGGATGGGACACTTTGGCCCATCCCTATTGTGCTGGATGTAGAGGATGTTCTGGGCACCACCTTGCGCGCGGGTGACCATTTACGTCTGGAACGCAGCGACGGCACGCCACTTGCCGCCATGACGGTCTCCGACTGTTATCAACCGGACAAAAAACTGGAAGCTGAGGCAGTTTATGGCAGCACGGACAGGAACCATCCTGGTGTGGCAGAGCTTTTCACACGGGGCTCCTGGTATGTGGGGGGTACTGTCACGCCCTGGGATGCCCATACGCTTAGCCGTGCTTCAGCGGTAGAATTTCCGCCTGAATATCAGACTCCCGAGCAGCTGCGTGCGCAGTGGACGGGACAGCATCCGGTAGTCGCCTTCCAGACGCGCAATCCTCTGCACCATGCCCACATTGCCGTCACCCAGGCGGGTCTGGAGCAGGCCGGAACCGGTGCCAAACTATTACTGCACCCCGCCATCGGGCCCACCAAACCCGGAGACATAGAGGCCGCCTATCGCATGCGGGTGTATCGCGCGGTACTGGATCATTATCCGCAGGGGCGGGCACTGCTTTCTCCCCTGCCCTTGGCCATGCGGATGGCCGGGCCTCGGGAAGCTCTGTGGCACGCTCTGATCCGGCGCAATTTTGGTGCGACTCATTTCATTATCGGGCGGGGCCATGCAGACCCTGGCGCATCGGCTGGCGGTCTGTTTTATCCCACTTTTGCAGCTCAAGAACTATTTGCCCGGCACGCACAGGAAATGGGTATTTCCGGCATATTCCTCCCGGAATTCGCCTATTCCCCTACCCGGCAGCAATATGTCCCGGTCAGCGAAGCCAATGGTGAAGCCCTGGCAGGCATTTCAGGAACCGAATTACGCCGCAAGCTCGCCAACCGTGAGGAAATTCCCGAATGGTTTTCCCCCTCAGAGGTGATCAGGATTTTGCGTCAGGCTTATCGTGGCGCGGACCGGCGCGGGTTGGTCATCTGGTTTACGGGCCTTTCTGCCAGTGGCAAAAGTACGCTGGCCGGAATGTTGGTAAGACAACTCGAAGCGGAGGATGAACGTGCGGTAACCATGCTCGACGGCGACATTATCCGCCGTTTTCTGTCCAAGGGATTAAGCTTCAGTCGCGACGATCGCGATGAAAATATCCGTCGTATTGGTTTTGTGGCCAGCCTGGTCGCACGTCACGGCGGTATTGCAGTGGTAGCGGCCATTTCTCCTTATCGACAGGCACGTGCTGAAGCGCGACGCCTGGTGGAAGAAGCAGGCGGACTTTTTCTGGAGGTGCATGTAGCCACACCCTTGGCACTCTGTGCCGAACGCGACCCCAAAGGGCTTTACGCTAAAGCTTTGCGTGGAGAAATCAAAGGATTTACGGGGGTAGATGACCCCTACGAAGAACCCGAACATCCGGATTGCGTGGTGAATCACGCCCAGCAAGAACCTGCAGCGGCTTTGGCATGCCTGATGGATTTATTGCACCGCTCGGGAGCCGTAAACGACCACGCTGCAGGACGCTGAATTCTCACCATGGATACCCTGCAACTGGCAGCCGCTGCGCAATTTTTTCAGCAACAATTGGCCGGACAAAGCATCCATAAAATCAGTGCGGCGGCAGGTGGCATCTATTTGCACACAGGCAAGCAGACCATGGCCTGCGTGGTTCAGCGAGCGCCGTTGGGGCTCTGGCTGGCGCCAGAAACGGTCACGGCAGAGGAACAGAGCCATTGGAGTAATCCTCTTCAACAACGGCTCAAAGGCTTTCGGATTGAACGGATTGTCGTTCCCTGGGCTGATCGAATTGTGCGTCTGGACTTCAGCCGCAGACATATCAGCAAGCGGGTAGATCAGCTCAGCGTCATTGCCGAGTGTTTCGGAGGGCGCGGTAATCTGGCCCTTCTGGATGCACAAGAGCAAATTCGCTGGGCCTGGCGTTGGGATAGTCTTGACAGCCCTGCCGCGCCCCGCTTTCTACCGGGAATTGTGTACCAACCACCAGAATCTGCTCGTCTTTTTGAAGAATCGCTGTCTGATCCAACCATCTGGTTACAGTGTATGGCACCGCGCTATCGCCCTGGCAGCGCCACAGCACAAGCGTTCATTCAGGAACAATGGGCTCTACGTTCGGCTACCAGCGCCTGGTGGCAAGTAAAGACCGAAGCGGGGCAAAATCTGCTTTATCCCCTCCGCTTACCAGATGGCCTGCCCATGCAGGCCATGGCCCCGGATATTGCCCTGCAACTTCCTGCATCCACCCTTGCCCAGGGCCCATCGCCAGCGGAACAGGCGCTCGCCACAGAAAAAAATCGCCTGCACCAACGCATCCAAAAAATGCGGCATGATCTGCTGCAGTGGGAAGCCCCCGAATACTACCGGACATTGGCCTTTGCCCTGTTTGCCGTACCGGACTCCATCGCCCGAACGGCCAGCATTCAGGCGACCGATCATACCCAGGGGGATGGCAGGATGCTGGAAATCGCTGTCACGCCTGGCCAGTCGCTGCATCAGCAAGCCCAAAAATACATGCAGAAAGCCATGCGCAGCCAGCGTGCCGTTCAGAAAATTCAGCAGCGCCTGCAGGATAGTGAAAAGCTGCTCGACGAATTGCTGTTTAAGGGACAGGATGCACTCCCCCTGACGCAGAGGCTTCCGCAAATGCAAAATGCAGCCGTTCGTCACAAGGGTCAGGAGCCGACAACGCGCGGGTTGGCAGCGCCTTTTCACCACACGATTATTGCGGGATTCGACATTTTTTGGGGAAATAATGCCCGGGAAAATGATCGCCTCACCTTTCGTTTCGCTAAAGGCTGGGATCTCTGGTTTCACGTGCAGGATCTGGGCGGAAGTCATGTGATTCTGCGCCGCGAAAATGCCAGCACCCTGGTCCCAGAACAGATTATTGCTGCGGCTGCCCGCCTGGCCTTGCAACACAGCCAGTCACGGGCATTGAGTGCCGAAGTGGACTGGACTGAAGTTCGACAGGTGCAGCGTAAGCCCGGTGCCGGACCGGGTCAGGTTATTTACCGCCATTTTCAGACTATTCGGGTACGCCGCGACGCGCACGATGAAGTATAATTTGCTCAAGCCGTTTCCGCTTTGGCTTTAAGCCACCTGCATCTTGGAAAAAGTCATTTTTGCCATTTCGCAAATGGTCTGGGTACGTAACCATTCCACTTCCTGACGACGCAGGTCAGTCCACTGGCGATGCAAAGGGCAGGCTGTTTCATCCGCACACACCTTCAAACCTAACACACAATGTGGCGATAACGGATGCCCCTCAACGGCCTCAACCACATCCATAATATTCAAGGACTCAGCTGCGGGAAGCAGCAAAAATCCCCCTCCCCGGCCTTTTACCGATCCCAGAAATCCGCGCTTGGCGAGGCTCCGCATAATTTTGGTAATACACTGAACGGGAACCCCGAGATAATCGGCGATTTCACGACTCAGTACCGGCTCTCCGCGCTGTTGTGCGGCAATATATATCAGGCCGCGCAGGGCTTGTTCGGTGGCTTTGCTCAATACCATGGGTCTTCCCCTATTTTTTACATATAACAAGAGCCACACTTCTTACAGTGCAGCTCTTGATGGGTTCATCAAACTAATACAAGGACCAACAAAATTGCTTCTTACCGGCCTGCTGAATTCAGGCGGAATGAGCCTGTGCAGAAGAGGATGATGTACCACCACCCATCTTCAGAAGATTACGACGCATGGCCCAAGCCATACCGAACATGGCGGCAGCAAACGCAGCAGAGAAGCCAATAATGATCCAGTTGTACACGGAAGGACCGGCATCCGGGGCCAGCGCAAAGATAAATTGCAGAGCAACGGCCAAAGCCAGATAAGCCGTAGAACCAATAATCATCACCGCTTCTTTATTGCGCACATTACGCAGTACCCAAATACCTTCAATTACACCGACAATCGCCACCCAGGCAAAAATGGTCAGTAATGTAGGTAACAAACTGGCACCCTGTGAAAGAACAATGACCGCAATGCCTGCCGCAATGCCAATGACAGCCTTAATGGCAATCAAAACCTTTGGACAGGCGCCACTCCCTTTCTGGGCAAGGCGAATGGCAGAGTAACCCCCATCAAAAAACACATAAATGGCAAAAAACCAAACCAGCAAAGTCATGGTTTCACCAAAAGCAATCAGTGATGCAATTACAAATAATAAGGCGGCAACACCCCGTGCGGCGAGTAACGGCCAAGAGAACAGGGTCAGGCGGGCATGTTGAGTTGATGCTTGTGAATTCATATAGACACCTCTTTTTATCAGAGCTATTACACAGCATCGTTATTTTCGGAATGAAATATTATTCATCCACATGAGATACTGTTATCTAGTTTATAGCTTATGCTTTCCCTGATAACAACAATAAATTTTTTAATAGGATTGTGAATATATGAATGTAGAATAAGCAGTATATATTATTATTATTATATAGTTATTTTTTAGAAGTTCTTTACTGCGGCATTTAGGCTTTTAAAATCATGCACAAACCACTAGGCATCGCCGACCGGAGCGATGCCTAATATAAACCACCATACCTTACAGCTTGGCGTAAGAATGAAGCCCGCCAAGAAAAAGATCCACACCAATAAAGCAGAACGTCACCGTGACCAGTCTGCCCGCTCTCTCAATAAATAAGCGACGCCCACCATGGCGGCCAGATAAAAATTGGCATAGGCAACGAACTCGCAGGGAACATGCAGTTTTATCCAGAAACTCTGCAAAGCAGGAATAACGGGCTGAATCTGATTCTGATGATAGGCGACCCCCACCCAGACCAGAAAAATATCGGCAACAAGAATCATCGGCATGGCAAAAGCCCCTAACCCCCGATTTTTGCCTTGACCTTCGTAATACAAGTAAAAAAGTGCCGTGGTGGTACAGAGAAGCACCATGGCATCGTACATATTGGTCACCGGAATATGCCCCCAGGAGGGGTGACCGATGTAAGTCTGCTGCCAACGAATGGCAAGACCCGCAAAACCCAGAGCTACAGTAATCCAGGCAAAACGATGCCCCCAGTCCCCAGCGGATTGATTGCCGCTAAATAAATAACGATAATACCCTATGGCGCTGATCAGTATCGCCCCACTCATCCAGTAAAACATGGCGTCACTTTGGAGTACATAATACAGCAGTACATTATTTGCGGCTGTGTACCCCAACTGATAAAGCCCCACACCTATTGCCGCAATCCCAATCACTACCAAAAACAGAATCCTGAAGGCCGGCCAGCGGATTCCAAACCGCATGAGACCCACATACCACAGACCAAGGACAATAAACTGCCACATCCAAAAATCGGCGCGAAACAAATACCAGACCAAAAAAGCACCGATGGTCAGGAAAACCGCCCATAACTGGGCTGCCAAACGTCCCTCAGCACGCATTCCACCAAAGGTCAGTAGGTGTCGGATTTCAGAGCTTTCGGTAGACATATATATACTCCTGCAGATGCTGACAGATTAATCTGATCTGTCAGCATCCGTTCACAATAAATGAATGATCAAGGGCGGTAACCGGGCACATTGATTTTGATGCCATTACTGATGTAAGACATAAAATACTCCAGATTACGATAATTGACGCTTTCCAGTTTTTGCGGAATCGCACCCACTTTTTTGTCGCAACCCTGAAAACGTTTTTCAAAAGTATTCACTGCGCCCCAGGCGGCCCGGTAAGTTGGATAATGCGCACTTTGGCCCAGCAAAGGGGAAATAATCTGGGCTCTGAGATACTTACCCGCATAAGCCACATGACAGGTCGCGCAGCTGAAATTGAGTTGCCCACGTTTCATGAAGTAATTTGCCTTCCCTTCTTCAAAGGCTTTGACGGCGCCTGGTCCCTGTACTTTGATATCTACCGGCATACCGTTGGACAGCGAAGTAAAGTAGGTATCCAGAGCGATCATAGAGGCGCTCCCATACTTGAGGGGCTGAAGATGATTTTCAACCCGACAAGTATTCAAACGCATCTGAGTCGTGACCACCTGACCACTTTTGTTATCAAAAAACGGATAACTGGCGGCTACGCCTTTACCGCCATCCTTAAAGCAGGACGCGTAGGTTTTTCCGTCCGGGAATTTTTTCTGCCAGGCAGCTTTACCCTGACTGAGCGTCAGATCGCCCGGATTGAACTGGATGGCCTGCTGATATTGTTGATACATTTCCGGGCTGAAGGCATAACTACCGAGCGCGTATTTCTGTAGAGACATTTTCGGAAACTGCTCTTTAAAATACTGGTGAAAATTCTTGAGCGTTTGTTCAGGACCCACTTTGGTATTACCCAGATTCCACCAGTCGATCGCTTCTGCACTCCCTGCAATTCCTACCAGGCTGATCGCGGCAGCAACTATCAATAATTTTTTCATGATTGCACTCCTTTTTTGGATAACGACCTTAGCCTTTTAATGACCATAGGTAATCGGTTACCAATTCCATCTGGTGATGCGTCAGCACCTTATTTTTACCAAACTGAGGCATATTGATGTGCGGGATCACTTTTTCCGGATCATACAAAAAATCCACAAGTTTTTCTTTTGTTTTAAATATAGCCTTGAGGGGTAAGACTGACAGATCGGGACCCACATCACCCGCCATTGTACCACCAGGCAACACATGGCAGGCCAAACAATTACCTTGCGTGCGGTTAAATGCAATGGACTTTCCGGCAGCAATATTTTGGGCATTAGTCATAGGTGCTGCCACGGCGGCAGTTTCAAATCCTATAAAACCAGCAGCGCATGTTATTACGGCTATGACGACTAATTTTGATGTTCTCATGACGACCTCCTGTTAAAATTTCCAACTCTCGTTAAAAAGGTGTCCATTCATAGTTTCTCCTGCAATTTATCATTCAGCTCCTCCATGTCTCGATGAAAATCTTCTTCATTTCTTGAACTATCCCCAAATAGCTTTATTCGGCGTCCTTTATTATCATCCTCACTCATCTGAATCCAGATACGCCGACGGGGAACATAAAATAAAATGAATATCCCAAAAACCAGGGCGAAACAGGCCACATAAATAACTTTCATGCCGGGGTAACGGGTAATTTCCAGGCCTGCAGACCAATGCAAATCATAATCATGAAATACTGTCAGGAATGGCAGCGGATAGGCGCGCAACTCCTGCATGGCTTTCAGGCTGGCCTGTAAAAAATCGTCTCTCTCATGCGGCGTTAAGAAAACCTGAGTTTGTGTTTCGGCCTTCTTTAGATTATTGATAAAAACGGTTTTTGAGGCATTCTCACCATTTCTGGCGGCTTGCTCCAGATCCCCAAGATATGTCATAAACAAGCGGATACCATGTTCTGGTCCCTGTGGAATTGTCAGATAGTGATAAGCACTCGATCCGCTCTCTCTAAACCCGATCAACCGATAGGCTTCACCATGCCGGGAAAAGGCTTTCATGTAGGATTTAAGAATAATGCGGGTGTGATCACGATCATTATTCACCAGATAACTTACGGTCGGCCCCATATTGATCATTCCATGATCAGGTCCTGAAGAAAGACCCACTGCTTTACGGGGTATGACATTCTGGGTTTTGAAGTCAGTGATGGAAATCGCATATTTTGAACCAAATGTTTTCAGATGTTCACCAACACTGGTAGAAATAGCAGCCGGTGGTAACGCTGGTGCAGACAGCAGATAGTTGTGCAGTTGCAATTTTGAAGCACTGTCGGAATAGCTGGACTGATAAATCTGCACACCATCCACCGACATCGGATGATTGACGCGGACAATACCGGTTTTGAACTTTTTCCCATCATGATGATAAAGAGAAATCGTCGAGACAAAGTCCTTGGCGAGACCGTTGGAATAATGCGTAACCTTGAAAGCATCCAGCCGCAACATAAATGGAAGATGCTGAACTAAAAAACCATCACCCACCAGCTCAAAAATCGCATTGACGGTTTGCCCGACCGGAATGGTGATAATGCCACGAAATGCGGAACTCGTGGACGATAGCCAACTCGACTGCGGAATTTTTGAGAGGGGAAGATCAAAATTCTTTTCAGGATGTACGGTACCCATCCATTCGGCCCACTTCAGGGGAAGATTGGCGTTATACAAAGCACCCGCACAAAACAAAATAATTCCCACATGGGTTAACAAATATCCGGTCCGATAAAATCGCCCCTTCTGAGCAAAAATGACCGAGTGTCCGGCGGAGGTCTTGAGTATCTGGGCCTGATAACCAAAATCACCCAGGGTAGCTGTTGCCGATTGAGTCGTCTCAGCATCTGATTTTGATGAAGAAGATTCGAACTGCTCCGGCCTACTTTGTAAAAAACTCTCTGATGGGTTGGATTTTACATGACGCATTTCCCGAAGCATGGAAGGTGCATTACGAAATACGCAAACAGTCGTCGACATAATCAAAAAGGCGACAATCCCCATGTACCATCCACAGCGATAAACATCATACAAATCCAGATTGCCAAATACGGTGAACCAGAAGGTTCCGAATTGATGCAGGTAATCTGTATACACTTCCTGCTGCGGCAGAATAGTGCCAATGATTGAGGCTATGGCGACAAACAGCAGTAAATGGACCGCCAGACGCATGGAACCCAGAACCCGAAAAATAACCCGGAAGCTCAAGGGCTCGGTATAAACGCTGGCTTGGGTTTCTAACATAAATTTTCTCTCACAAGGGTTGCGCTTCCTCTTGGCGGGGAAATAACCAGATCTGATATAAACTGATGGCCATGCCAACTAATACCAGTGGACAGGACAGTATCCCTCCAATTAGTACCAACCAGACCCAATTAGGGTCCTGCTTGGTCAGGAACCAACCCGCAAAATCGAGGAAAAAGGCGAAAAACGGTACGCCAATCATCAAATATTTAGGAACACGCGGAAAACGCGCCTTACTGAATATCCAGCCTGCAATCCAGAAAATGACCCCCAAAGTGGTCAAATGGATCATACCCATCATCAACATCTCTGAATAAGGCATGCCCATATCTACATGGGCTTTGGCCTTGAGCAGTCTGTATGTACCAATATTCGGCATACCCATGGTGTGACATTTCAAACAGGAACCATTAATTAATGGCTTGACCTCCTGTTCATAATCATTGCGGGTTTCACCATTGGCAATCCAATGGTTGACCGCCTGCACCATTTTAGGCCGCTCACTGACAGGAACATGCGCCATGGGCATCATGGCCGGTAACATTTCCTGCAGCTTGCTGGACTTGCGATTTCCGTAGTAAGACCTGGTTACATCCTGAACGGATATTCCCAGCTTACCATTTAATCCTGCATGGGTGACATAGGTGTAGGCCTCCGCAACGAGGAGACCCAAACCCACCAGAAAAATGAAACCCGTATGCATGATTTTTTCAGACATACTGAGATCTGCTAAGCTACGCATAATTGGTCCAACTCCCAATCAAACCCAAACTCATAAAATCTTTTAGAGATCGTATTCTTTGGGAAATGCTATGCCTGGATTACCAGTCATGTTTTTAGTGAGCACTGGTAAGTCACGCGAATTGGCAGACACGGTCTTTTTGGACCGCAACCATTTGGCGAATATATCCCAGACCGGCGTCCCTTCCACTTTTTGCATGGCACCCCAACCTGCCACTTTATAGCGCTTGTTGGCCTGTACCATTTTGCCACCTAGTCGCAAATCAGTAATACGCTTGTCGATAGTTTCACCGGGGTTCATGGTGTACTGGATATTGCCCACCCGGATCATATCCCCACCCTGAATATAATAGGGATTGGGATTAAACAAGTTATCAGCAACCTGCTCCATCACATTTTTCAGCTCGGCGCCGGTGTATTCAGTGACAGTCACCTGAGGATAGGTGATGGCCGTCTGTCCCATGACATCTTCCATGGTGATGGTCTCCCCCGGGAGTTTGCAATAACCCCAGCGGAATCCCGGAGAAAATGCCGCTTCGCAATCCATTTCTTCACGCAACGCATCACACAGAATCTGATCAAAAGTTCCATTGAAATTATCCCGGCGATAGAGGAGACTTTCGGTAACGGCCAAAGGCTCCGCCAGCTTCTTGGCATAAGGTGCGCGTACCTTAGTAATATAATCAGCCATTTCCTGGTCTTCCGGAATCATGTTGGAAATGATGGGAAGATAATTGAAACGCCAGCCATTGAGTTTGCCTTTACCCACATCCAGATCAAATCGAGCGAGAAACTTACCATTGGTGCTGGTATTAATAATCAAGGTGTTATTGATTTTAACCGGACGTGGCCCCATGATTTCATGGGTATGCCCGCCCAGAATAATATCAATACCATTGACTTGTGATGCCATTTTTTTATCGACATCTGCACCATTATGGGAAAGCACCACAACAATATCGGCTTTATGCTTTTGCCGACATTCATCGACCATTTTCTGCATGTGTCCAGGATGAATACCAAAAGCCCATTTAGGAACAAAATAAGCCGGATTGGCAATCGGCGTAAAAGGAAATGATTGGCCAATAATAGCCACTTTGCGGCCGCTCACTTCGCGAATGTCATAAGGATCAAACACAGGTTCGTCCCATGGAATCGTAAACACGTTCTGGGAAAGAAATTTCGCCTTGAGCTTATGCTTGATTAGGTACTCCACCCGGTCCGCACCATAGGTAAACTCCCAATGGCCAACAAAGTAGTCTTCCTTGAGCAGATTCTGGGCACCCACCATATCTTCGGCTTTGGTCCAAAGACTGGTAGCAGATCCTTGCCAGGCATCGCCGCCATCCAGCAAAATCGCTTTTTTGCCCACCTGCTCCCGATACCGTTTGACCAAGGTAGTAATGTGCGCATAACCGCCTATTTTTCCATATTTATGCGCCAGGGTATCAAAATCCATGCAGGATAAAGCGTAACCTTCCGGCGTTCCGGCTTTAATCCCGTAATATTCGAGCTTCTTATCGCCCACCATATGCGGTGTGACGCCCCACTCCTTTTGTTCACGTGTGCCAATATTTGTGCCCGGCTCACGCCACCAAACGGGCAGCAACTGTGCATGGGTATCGGTAATATGGAGTAACGTGACATTACCGTATTCGGGTATTTCATAGGGGTCCTTACCTGAACCCCATGAAGAAGCAATTGCAGATGGCGATAAAAATCCAGTTGCTCCGGCTATACCCATCATCGCCATGAAATCTCTACGTGACAGATTCATACTCACCTCGCGGGTTATCTCTTGTGAAAAGGCTGGTTCATTCAGGCGACAGTAAGAGCCGCCTTACTGGACCAAACACCATTCGTATTGTCTTTCCAGGTCATTTCCAGCGTACCGCTTTCAACAGCGCGCATTTTAAAAGCCAGATAAGGATTAGCGCTGATCGCCGTACTCCAGTCTATATTACATAATGGCTTATTATTAAAAGTTACGGTGACGGTCTGAATAAAGTGCGCAGGAATCAACTTGCCCGCTTTATTTTTACTCAGGCCCGTAGTCATCGGATTCATGATCAACGAACGTACTTCAACAATTTGTCCTTTTTTGGCGTGTGAAGCCATCCGGATCATTGGATTACCCATTGCTGCCATAATAATTTCTCCTTAATCAATTTTGAGGCTTGGAATTTTTTGATATTTATCCACCACAACCGCCGATGGTTACCTTGATTTCCTGGGGTTTGGAAGACATCATCACGCCCTTATTGGTCCTGGCAACAGCTCTGACCATATCCGTTTTCGCCATCTTGATGCGTTCCTGAAAATAAGCATGACCACTTTCGGGCGTAAAATGAAAGGCGCTGGCCAAAGGTGTAGGATTATGATCCACATACAAATATACAGACTCGATATAATCATCGGCGGTCATGGGATGGTCCACATCCACCGTTACCGGAACTGCCGCGCCATTCTCCGCTATGGTAGGTGCGGTCAGACGTACTTTCGCCGAGGTTTTTACTGTAGTGGTATCAATACTGTCTTTCATCGCTTCATCCAGCTTTTTGGCATCAAATGCCGCTGCTGGCCAACCTGCCACATTAGCGGCATTTGCAATGGCTGGCACCAACACCCCAGATCCGGCTACTGCCGCCATACCCACCGCTGACACGCCCAAAAATTTCCGTCTTTTCATCTGTTCCATTGATCTCTCCTTCTAGCCAAACATGAACTTACAAACTACTTCCCTGAAAAGTCAGGGATTTTGGTAATCTGCCGAGACATGGGAATACCTTGCAGCACTTTAATCACGGCACTATCAAAAGATTGTGTGATTTTTTTGGAAGCCGGAGTATTCGCAAAGTCAGCCCGCAATCCATAAACGATGTAACTGTTTTGTCCTTTTGAAAACACATCCAGAGTCAATGGACAACCTGCGGCAGCAGGCCAATCAGCATTAAGCAACTTACTGAAGTCATAAGGATTACAAAATACCAGAGCTTGTACATCGGTAAATTTGTGCTGATTAAAATGGGGTATTTTCAGTTGCTTCTGCTGGGATTGAATCAGCTTCAAAATATTGAGATGAAGCACAATTTTATAACCGCCATCATGCAAAACGTTTTTGACTTCTGACATGGCCGCTTTCATGGGCATATCGACTTTCTCGATATACACTGGGCCGGCTACCGCAGTGACAAATAAACTTGCACAAACACTCACACTTAGTGCTACCAATCCTCGAAATTTCATTCTGGGCAACCCCTTTCCAATGGTTCACTACAAAACATCATGAGACCTTTTGATTTTTCATACCGGCAATCTGATCAAGCGCATCGTGGGAGCCGCCAAATCTAAACTGATTAGTTTATAGCAAACTGTATGCCTAACCTTGAAATGCGCCTATTGAGATCCACAAAAATCCCTGATGGTGCCATCTATTTAATTATTTTATTAAATAGAACAAAAACTTGATTATATATTTGTGGTAAAGACCTACGGCAGTTGTTTATCTGCAGAATCCCGCAGCACCCCACCCATTCGCCGCTGACTATTAGTCCAGGACCAGACCGGTCCAGATGGCACAGAACCCGCTAATCTTGGTCCCGATATGTGCACAACCTCCCAAGGAGCGCACATGGACTTATGCCACATGCACCGGGCTAGCAAACAGCATCTGTGCCATGGCACCAATGCTTTTTTGACGCAGCACTTCCATTTCCTGCCCGCGCAGTTGCGCCCACTGACAATGCACCGGGCAGGCGGTTTCATCGGCACACACCTTCAAACCCAGTAGGCAATGCGGAGTCAGACGCCCTTCCACCGCTTCCACCACATCCAGAATGCTCAAACTGTCCGCATTGCGCGTAAGTACAAAACCGCCGCCACGTCCTTTCAACGATTCCAGCAATCCCCGCTTGGCCAATCCACGCATGATTTTGGTAATACACTGAATCGGCATCCCCAAATATTCAGCCACGTCGCGACTTAACACCGGCGTACCCGGCTTTTGGGCGGCAATATAAATCATGGCCCGCAACGCGCATTCACTGCTTTTGCTGAACATCATGTACCAATCCTCTTTTACCCTAAAAGCAGTTTGCCCAGAATCAGTGCGGTATAAAGCAAAAACAGGTAAGAGATGGAATAAGCGAACATGCTGCGGGCGTATTGATCCATTTCCTGGCCTTCGGGCAGAGCTTTCAGGCGTAAGGCCATGCCTACAAACCAGGCGCCCGAGAGCCAGGCAATGCCGCCGTAAATCCAGTCTCCGGTTAAAAACGCCGGGATCATGCTGACGATCCAGGTGAGAATGGCGTAGTTCAGGACTTCCTTGCGGGTCCGGTCGATGCCGTGGGTGCAGGGCAGCATGGGAATGCAGGCTTTGGCGTAGTCGCGCCGGCAGTTGATGGCCAGTGGCCAGAAGTGCGCGGGGGTCCAGACAAACACCAGCAGCACCAGAACCACTGGGAGGGCGGCGATGCTGCCGGTAATGGCGGTCCAGCCAATCAGGGGCGGCAGGGCACCTGCCAGTCCACCCCAGACA
>NZ_JABELD010000077.1 GCF_018853445.1 Acidithiobacillus concretivorus | reverse complement strand
CATCGGCCGCAAGCGGGTTTTGCTGCTCGGCTGGATAGCTGGCATTCCCATTCCGATCCTGATTTTCTTTGCCCCCAACTGGTGGTGGATTATCGGGGCCAACATTTTCCTCGGCTTCAACCAGGCATTCACCTGGACTATGACTGTTACCAGCCAGATTGATCTGTCGGCCAATCATCAGCGCGGTCTGGCGGTCGGCATCAATGAGGCCATGGGTTACATTGCCGTGGGTGCAGCGGGTCTGGCCACGGGGTATCTGGCCGTTTTGTATGGTCCCCGCTGGTCCTTGCTGGTCTTTGGGCTAGTGGTCATTGCGCTGGCGTTGGTGCTGCTGCTGTGGATAAAAGATACCATTTACTGGGTGCGGGCCGAGCATACACAACAAGAGGCTGACAACCCGGCAGCGGCACCCGCGCAAAGTATGTCCAGCACTTTCCTGCAGGTTTCCTTTCAGGATCGGACCTACCGGGCGCTTTGCCAGGGCGGAGTCACCAACAAAATTGCGGACACACTGGTCTGGGTGTTGTTCCCGCTATTTTTCAAGTTCCACGGCCTCGGCGTTATCTATATCGGCTGGATTACCGGCGTTTATGCCATGGTCTGGGGGCTCTGCCAGTTCTGGACCGGGCATCTGGCCGATCGCATTGGTCGCAAGCCACCGGTTTTGTTGGGCTTTGCCCTGTTATCCGCAGGATTGGCAGGAACCGCATTGGTGAACCACTTTGCTGCATGGATGGTCACCGCTGCGCTGATGGGGCTCGGCATGGCACTGCTTTATCCCAATTTGATTGCCGCCATGTCGGATATTGCTCCAGCCATGCAACGGGGTCGGATACTGGGCACGTATCGTTATTGGCGCGACACGGGTTACGCCATCGGCGGGGTCATTCTGGGTCTGGTGGCCCAATGGAGTGATAAAATCCTGCCCGCGATCTGGCTGACCGCCGGCATTGTGGCCTTCTCGGGCTTATGGATTGCTTTTGCGGTTCAAGAAACGCATCCCCGACGTATCTGAACAGGAGCACCTTCCATGAGCAAAGCATTAATCATTCTGCATGCAGGCCCTGATGAGGCGAACCCTCGCGCCGATACGGCCGTTCGTCTCGCCGGTGCCATGTTGGCAGACAACAAAGACGTTCGCTTGTTTCTTGCCGGTCAGGGCGTGCTGATCCTGAGAGACTGGGATAAAGCTTCTGACAGTACTCGAAGCCTATTGAGAGAGTTGCTGGAATTGGGCCTGGAGGTCCAGTGCTGCGGTAACTCTTTAAAGGCACAGGCTATAGAAACATTACCGAGCGGGGTCAGCAGAAGTTCCATGAAAGGTTTGTCCAGCTGGATCAGTGGCGCTGATGAAGTCGTGTGTTTTTGACGGTGAATGACTCGATGGCAAACTCAAGGCCACTGAGTTCTTCGCCCAGCTCTGTGATGGCCTCAAAAAGCTCTCGACCTTGCATACCCATCAACGCCTGCATCGGTGTTGACTGTCAAACAGCGCCGTCTGTTCGTAGAGTTTACTGATCAGATGGAAGAGCAAGGCGCCGATCAAAGCCCTGTCAATTATCCACCCAATTTTCTACAGTCAGGCCAGGGAACGCACAAAAGTCGGCTTCATTGTTGGTAACCAGCGTAGTTTTCAAGGCAATGGCATGTGCAGCGATAAGTTTATCCAGGGCATCACGGGAGCGTTCTCTGGTGGTCCATCTGACCGGCCCGTAGGCGCGGGCGGCCTGGGAATCGAATGCTGCGACGGGAATATCCTGCAGCAGATCATCCAAAGCCGCCTGATTAGCTCGCTGATTATTTGCCGAGCAGGTGATGCCATATTCAAGTTCAGCCAGCGTAATGGCTGAAATGACCACATCTCCCACAAAACACGCATCGAATTTTTTGCGCACTGATGGTGGTTGCTGTTTCATCAGGTAAATGCAGATATTGGTGTCGAGCATGTATTTTGGCTTCATATTGCTTCGCGTTCATCTTCCTGATTATCACCACGTCCTTTCGCCATAAAATCCGAAGAAAATCCGGCAAATTTCCCCAGGATGTTTCCCATACGCCGCTGCGCCGGGCGAATGTGCAATTCGTCGCCGTGACGCTCGATGACCAGCTCCATCTCCCAATTTTTGAAAGCCAATTCCGCCGGGATGCGGACGGCCTGCGAATGACCGTTTCTGAAAATTTTAGTATGAGCCATGACTACCTCGTTCTATTCTTAAATGGCTCATAGCATGGCCTGTTTGAGCAGCCATGTAAACACATGGATGTACACACTGCCGGCACATCGAATTGCAGGGATTTCTGTGCGAAAGCACCCGGGCGACATCCAACTCACACATTATTTTCATTGCCCATGTTGGCAAAGCATCTCACTGCATCCGATGCCGGAACAGCCAGGAGGCTGCCGCCATGGAGCACAGGGCGATAATGGCCAGGGGCCAGTATTGGGGCCAGAGCATGGGGATGTTGTCCCCTTCCAGAAAAACCCCGCGTACAATAATCAGAAAATAGCGCATGGGGTTGAGATAGGTCAGGTATTGCACCGCTTCGGGCATGTTGGCGATGGGGGTGGCGAAGCCCGAAAGAATAATGGCCGGCACCAGAAAAATGAATACGCCCAGCAAGCCCTGCTGCTGAGTGACCGACAGGGAAGAAATCATCAGACCGATACCCACTCCCGCCAGCAGAAACAGCGCCAAACCGAGGATAAGAGCAAAAACACTGCCGACAAAGGGCACCTGAAACCAGAACACCGCCACCAGAACAATAAACAATCCTTCCAGCGCACCGATCACAAAACCGGGTATAGCCTTACCTAACAAGATTTCGACGGGACGCATGGGCGTCACCAGCAATTGATCAAAGGTGCCTTGTTCCCGCTCCCGGGCTACGGACAAACCGGTTACCAGCAGTGTCACCACCAGCACCAGCAGTGCCACAATACCCGGCACAATAAACCAGCGCGACAGCAGATTGGGGTTAAACCATGAACGAACAACCAGTTGCGCCGGCGGCTTCCCCCAGTGGTGTTCCTGGGCCCAGCACACATCAAAGTGCATCAACACCGTATTCACATCATTCAGTGCCAGGGTGGCCGTATTGGAGTTGCGTCCATTGATGATCACCTGCAGAGGCGCCGGATGATGCATGAGCAAATCGCGGGTAAAGTGCGGGCCAATATTCAGGATGAGCAAGGCTTTTTCATTATTGATGAGTGGTGCAATTTGTCCTTCGTTTTCTATGGTCGCAACCTGCTTAAAAGCTGTAGATCCTTGAAAACCGTCCAATAACTGCCGCGAAGCAAAACCGCTGTCCTGGTTATAAACTGCATAGGGAATATGGTTCAGGTCGTAGGTAGCGGCATATCCAAACACCAGCAACTGGATAATCGGTGGTCCTATCAGCACAAAACGGCTTTTTTTATCGCGCATGAGTGCGAGAAATTCCTTGATCACCAAGGCCCATATGCGTGCCAGCATCAGTCTAACCTCTTGCGCGAACGTCGCCAGGTAACCCCCAGAAAAAACAGGGCCATCAACAACAGGGCCAGACTATTCCAGAGAATAATGGACCACACATCCCCTGCAAGAAACACCGTCTGCAAGATGCTGACAAAATATCGGGCGGCGACAATATGAGTCATGAATCGGATAGGCGCTGGCATCGACTGGATGTCGAAAATGAAGCCGGACAGAATGAAGGCCGGTAAAAAGGTGACGATGATGGCAATTTGCCCTGCCACAAACTGGTTGCGGGCCGCACTGGAAATCAGCAGGCCCATTCCCAACGCCGCCAGCAGAAAAAGCGCCGAACACACCAGTAGCACCCAAAAACTCCCCACCAGCGGCACTGCGAAAAGCCAGACGGCCAGGGCCACCGATAACAGCAAACCACCCATACCCATGATGAAATAAGGAATCAGTTTACCCAGCAAAATCTCAGCCATCGTGACCGGCGTGGCCATCAAGGCTTCCATGGTTCCACGCTCCCATTCTCGCGCTACTACCAGAGCGGTCAGCAAGGCGCCAATGAGCGTCATGATGACGGCAATCAAACCGGGAACCAGAAAATCCCGACTGCGCAAGGCCGGATTAAACCAGATACGAGGTTCGGCATTAATCGGGATAATCAGCGGCTTGCCCGCATTGAGGGCACGCTGTTGCAACCAGTTTTGCCAAACGCCCTGTATATAGCCTTCCATAATGCGGGCATTATTAGCATCCACCCCGTTGACCAATACCCCGATGGGTGCGGTTTTACCCTGAATGACCTGGCGACTGAAATCTGCGCGTAGCCAGACAATCCCGTCGGCCTTGCGGTCCATGACGGCCTGTCGGGCCTGGTGCAGACTGCCATATATTTCCGGCTTGAAATAAGGTGAATGCTGTAGCCCGCCCACAAATCCACTGGTTTCTGCGGTGGGTTGGTCCACGACAACAGCGATGGGCACATGACGGGCATCCAGGGAAACGCCGTAGCCAAATAAAAACAGCAGAAATACCGGCAGGACAAAAGCAATGGCTATGGCCGAAGGGTCCCGCAAAATCTGGATGAACTCTTTACGAATCAAGCCGCGCAGGCGCTGCGGATTCATGAGGCTCTCCGGATTTGGCTTTCATGATGCTGAATCAGGAGGATAAATGCGTCCTCCATGCTGGGGTCAGGTTGTTGTTCACTGCGGGCCTGGGCGCGCACCTGCTCGGGACTTCCCTGGGCCAGCACTTCGCCGAGCGACATCAAGACCAGATTGTCACAATATTCGGCTTCATCCATAAAGTGGGTGGTAATCATCACCGTTACCCCGGCTTCTGCCAATGCGTTGACCCGTTTCCAGAATTCTCGCCGGGCCAAGGGATCGACCCCGGAGGTGGGCTCGTCCAGAAAGAGAATGGGGGGCTCGTGCAACAAGGCGCAAGCCAGAGCCAGTCGTTGCTTGATGCCCAAAGGAAGCTCGTCCACATTGACATCGCGATAGTCTTCCAACTGGAATTCCTGCCGCGCCCAATCCAGTCGCTGCCGTCGCAAAGCCCCGCGTAAGCCATAGGCTGCCGAGAAAAAGCTGAGGTTCTGGTCACTACTGAGATTGCCATAGAGAGAAAACTTCTGGGAGACATAACCGATACGTGCCCGCGCCTGGGCGCTGGCGTGGCGCATGTCCACCCCGGCAACACGCAAGGTGCCTGATGAGGCGGGGAGCAGACCGCAAAGCATGCGGAAAGTCGTACTTTTGCCGGCACCATTGGCTCCTAACAGGCCAAAAATCTGACCTTTCTGCACGCTGAAGCTATTCCCCTTGACGGCTTCAAAATGACCAAAAAACTTGCAGAGATCATGCACCTCAATGACAGTTTCCGGTGTGGATTCCTCCCTGGACGGCATAGGAGAAGCCTGCTGTACTGGCTCTGCCACTACCGTATTGGCGGTCACTGGCGCGTCAGACGTTGACGTTGCAGCACCCAGCAAATCAACAAAAGCATCCTCAAAGTCCGGGGCAACCACTTGCCAGCTCTCTCCTGCTTGTGCTTCGGGCTGCGTCGTGGTCCGGCAAAGTACCCGCACGCCATTGGCGAGAATGCGCGCATCCTGAATACCATGACGGGCTTGCAGGGTTTCGCGGAGATGCCGCTTGCTGACCGTCTGGTGGCTCACCAGAAAACAGCGTCCATGAAGCGGCGCGCTGAATGCCGCCGGAGTGTCTTTTTTGAGCAATTTACCCTGATGTAACAGGAGGATTTCATCGCAGCGCTCTGCCTCATCAAAATAGGCGGTACTCATCAACACGGTCAGCCCTTTTTCACGTAAGCCCTGAATAATTTCCCAGAGTTCACGGCGGGCAATGGGGTCCACGCCTACTGTCGGTTCATCCAGCAGCAGCAATGGTGGTGCCCGTAACAGGGCGCAGGCCAGGCCCAGCTTCTGTTTCATGCCTCCGGATAGCGCTCCGGATGGCCTGGCGCCAAAAGGACCCAGCGCCGTCAGCTTGAGCAACTCCTGCTGGCGGCTCCGCGCCGCCTCACGACTCAAGCCTTGCAAATCCGCATAAAGATCCAGATTTTCTTGTACGCTGAGCTCTTCATACAGACCAAAGCGCTGAGGCATATAGCCGATTTGGTTTTGAATCGCATTGGCCTGACTGCGGGTATCGGCACCCAAAACACGCACTGTGCCGTTATCGGGTAAAAGCAGACCTGCAGCCAGACGCATCAAGGTGGTTTTACCGGCACCATCAGGCCCCAATAGCCCGGTGATACTGCCTGTCTGCAAAGTGAACTCAAGATGATCCAGTGCCTGCACCCGCTCCCTGCCACGAGCAAAACTTTTGCTGACTTCAGAAAAATGCAGCGGCGTAACGACCTCGCTCACGACTCAGTTCCCGCAGGGATGCGCAGACAATTTTTGCGGATGATTGTTTTGCAAAGAGATATGCACAGTAACGGGCATTCCGAGCCGCAGCTGATGCTGGGGATTACAGGCATAAACCCGCATCCGATAGACCAGTTCGGTGCGCAATTCGGTGGTTTGCACGGTCTTGGGCGTAAATTCTGCGGTGGGTGAAATGAAACCCACCCAGCCGGAAAAAGTTTTGCCGGGAAACGAATCGCTTTGAATATTTGCTTTCATACCCAGGCGAACCTGACCCAGCGCCTTTTCCGGCAGGTAGGCACGTACCCAAACCGGATTATCCAGTGCCAGGGTAAACACAGGCGTCTGCGGAGAAACCATATCGCCCGGCTCCAGAATACGGTCCTGAACCACGCCTGTATCGGGCGCGAAGAGACGTGTGTCAGCCAGTTCGCGCTGCGCCAAAGACAAACTCGCCTTGTCGGCCTGCAACAAGTGCCGTGCTGCCGCAATATCTTCCTTACGCGGCCCCTTGACAGCCAGAGCCAATGCCTGTTGGGCGTGGTCGGCATTGGCACGGGCAGTTTTCAGGACAGCCGCCGCGTTATCGACACTTTGTTGAGGGACAAATTGCTGGGCAGCAAGAGATTCCTGGCGTTTCCAGGTGATTTCTGCATTCGCCAGCGTTGCCCGGGCGGCCGCAGTCTGTGCCCGAGCCTCGGCAATTTCTTCGGGACGGGAACCCGCCAAAAGGCGCGCCAAAACCTGTTCCTGAGCAGCAACAGCAGCGCTGGCCTTATCTACCGAATCCTGAAAACGCACGGGATCAATTTCTGCCAATAGCTGGCCTTTTTTAACCCGGTCACCCTCCTGGACCAGAAGATTAAGCAGCCGACCATTATCATCAAAGGCTGTCTGTACCTGACGAATATCAACATTACCATAAACGGTTACCTGATGGGTGGGTGCAGCCGGCCGGGTTTGCCAATAAGCAATGGCACCCGCAATAGCGAGTACCACTACGCCAACAACCACCAACCTTTTTTTCTGGATAGCCATGTATCAAACACTCCTCGGCTAATGCGTTATGGGGTGACGTTCTGAACCAACAAGGCATTAATAGCCTGCAGGTCAGCCATGTTGATTTGTCCGGAGGCCGCCTTGAGTTGCACCCGGGCAATCACCTGATTGTAGAAAGCGACGTTATAATCCTGCTCGGCACGCACGTAGTCGGTGGCAGTGTGCAACAGGTCAATAATGGAGCGT
>NZ_JABELD010000076.1 GCF_018853445.1 Acidithiobacillus concretivorus | reverse complement strand
TTACCGCCGATGGTAAAACGGCGGTAGTCCGGGGCGTTCCGAAGTTGCGCGGCGCACCGGTCATGGCCACCGATTTGCGTGCCTCGGCCTGCCTGGTTCTGGCTGGTCTGGTCGCTGAAGGGGAAACCCTGATCGACCGGATTTATCATCTGGATCGTGGCTACGAAGTCATTGAAGAAAAACTGGGCGCTCTCGGCGCGGATATTCGACGTATCAGCAATAGTGGTCTCAGGAGCGCATCATGAATACCGGCATCACCATCGCCCTGTCCAAGGGCCGTATTCTTCAGGAAGCCATTCCGTTATTTGCCGGTGCGGGCATCGAACTGGCCGAAGATCCCGATGAATCCCGTAAACTCATCATTCCCAGCACCGATCCGCAAGTGCGTTTTCTGGTGATTCGTGCCAGCGATGTGCCTACCTATGTGACCTGGGGTGCTGCCGATGTCGGCATTGCCGGAAAAGATGTACTGCTGGAACAGGAAGGACTGGATTTGTATGAACCGCTGGACTTGCGCATTGGTCTATGTCGCATGTCTGTGGCAGAGCCTGCTGCGCTGGCCGCTACCGATGCCCCGCAACGCTGGGAGCGGGTGCGGATTGCCACTAAATACCCGCACATTACCCGGGACTATTTTCATGGCCGTGGGGTGCAAACCGAAATCATCAAATTGTACGGCAGCATGGAACTGGCGCCCCTGGTCGGACTGGCGGATCGCATTGTCGACCTGGTTTCCAGCGGTCGGACGCTTCTGGAAAACGGCCTCGTCGAAGTCGAAGAAATCATGCCGATTTCCAGCCGTCTGGTGGTCAACCGGGCAGCCATGAAACTCAAGCGTCGCGCCATTGAACAGCTGATTACCCAACTGGAGGCACAGGTCCGCTCATGAATCGTCTCGACACCCGCGACCCCGATTTCACCCGACAATTTCATGCCCTGCATGATTGGGATGCCAATCTGGATGATCAGGTAGAAGGCCGGGTCAGGGAGATTGTCAATGCTGTGCGCGATCGGGGTGATGCCGCCTTACGAGAATTTACCGAACGCTTCGATGGTCTGAGCACCACGTCTGCGGCTGATCTGGAAATTCCCCGGAATGCTCTGGAAAAGGCTTTAAACAGCCTCGAACCGTTGCAGCGTGCGGCTCTGGAAGAAGCCGCCCAACGCATTCGCGCCTATCACGAACATCAGCGTAGCGAGAGCTGGAGTTTCAGCGAAGCCGATGGTACCCGGCTCGGTCAACGCATTTTGCCCTTGTCCCGGGTCGGCATTTATGTGCCCGGCGGCAAAGCCGCCTACCCCAGCTCGGTCCTGATGAACGCCATTCCTGCCCACGTTGCCGGGGTTCAGGAGATCATCATGGTTGTCCCCACCCCCAAAGGTCAGGTGAACGCCTGGGTATTGGCCGCTGCCGCCATTGCCGGGGTGCATCGGGTGTTTTGCGTGGGGGGTGCTCAAGCCGTTGCGGCACTGGCTTATGGAACCGAAACTGTTCCCGCCGTCGACAAAATCGTCGGTCCCGGCAATATTTATGTCGCCACGGCCAAGCGTATGGTTTTTGGTCGGGTAGGCATCGACATGATTGCCGGCCCCAGCGAAATCCTGGTGATCAGTGATGGGTCTGCGCCTGCAGAATGGCTAGCCTGGGATTTGCTGTCTCAGGCAGAACACGATGAAATTGCCCAGAGTATTTTCATCAGTTGGGATGACGCCCACATTGACGCTGTGGTCACCGCAGTGGATCAGGCCCTGAGCGTGCTCGACCGCGCCCCCATCGCCAGTAAAAGCTGGGCAGATCGCGGGGCGGTCATTCGCGTGCACGACCGTGCTGAAGCCTGCGCGGTCGCCAATAGGATTGCCGCAGAACATCTGGAGCTGGCAGTAGCGGATCCGGAAAGCTGGCTGCCCGACATTCATAATGCGGGCGCCATATTCATGGGTATTCATAGTTGTGAAGCGCTGGGCGATTATGTGGCCGGACCCAATCATGTTCTCCCCACAGGGGGCAGTGCAAGGTTTTCTTCACCGCTGGGTGTTTATGATTTTGTCAAACGTAGCAGCCTCATTCAGGCCAGTGCGGCTGGCGCTAACACCCTGGGCCGCCTGGCCGAGCGTCTGGCGCTGGGTGAAGGGCTGACCGCCCATGCCCGTTCCGCAGCTTGTCGCGTCACGGACCGGCAAAAATGAGCAGCCAGTCGCTGATGGCAGCACTGTTGCGCCCGGAACTGCTGGCCAGCAAAGCTTATGCAGTCGTACCCAGCACCGGCCTGATCAAGCTGGATGCCATGGAAAATCCCTATGGGCTTCCCGAACTGCTGCGCCAGGCCTGGCTGGAAAGCCTGAGCGATGCCCCCATTAACCGTTATCCTGATCCCCACCCTGAGAGCCTGATTGCTGCCCTCAAAAGGCATATCGGCCTGCCTGCAGGTATTGAACTCATGCTGGGCAACGGCTCCGATGAACTGATTCAGATTCTAGTAACTGCTGTGGCAGGAGCAGGACGGCCGATCATGGCGGTTGATCCCAGTTTCGTGATGTATCGCCTGCTCGCCGAGCAACTGGGACTGCCCTTCGTCGGCGTGCCCCTGGATGCGGAATTTCAGCTGGATTTGCCCGCCATGCTCCGGGCTATTGCCGAGCACCAGCCCGCCATCGTGTTTCTCGACTGGCCCAACAACCCCAGCGGCAGCCTGTTCCCGGAAGCCGACCTCGCGGCCATTATCCAGGCGGCTCCTGGTCTGGTGGTTGTGGATGAAGCCTATCATGCCTTCAGTCAAACCACTTTTGCCGGGCGACTCGGACAATATCCCAACCTGCTGTTATTGCGTACACTTTCCAAAGAAGGCCTGGCAGGACTCCGCCTCGGCATGCTGGCAGGGCCATCCGCCTGGATTCAGGAACTGGACAAATTACGCCTGCCCTACAATATCAACATATTGACCCAGCGCAGCGCCGCCTTTTATCTCCAGCACAGCACCGTCCTTGATGAACAGGCGGATATTCTGCGCGCCGAACGAGACAAAATGTTCAGGGCCATTACGACCATGCGTCTGCCCGTCTGGCCCAGTGCTGCCAACTTCCTGCTTTTCCACACACCCGGGAAAGCGGCGCAAGTTTATTCAGGCCTGAAAAACGCAGGGATATTGATCAAAGCCTTTACAGGCCACCCCCGTCTCGGCGACTATCTGCGGGTAAGTGTCGGCAAACCTGCCGAAAACAGCCGTTTTCTCTCCGTACTGGAGTCATTACTGTGAAGCCGCGCCAAGCTGAAGTCGAAAGAAACACCCTCGAAACCCAGATTCGCGTCCAGATCAATCTGGATGGCTCGGGACAGGCAGATCTGCATACTGGCCTGCCTTTTCTCGACCACATGATTCATCAGATTGTGCGTCATGGGCTTTTTGATCTGAGCATTCAGGCTCACGGCGATCTCGACATTGATGCCCATCATACGGTCGAAGACATTGGCATCACGCTGGGTCAGGCTTTTGCCCAGGCAGTGGGAGACAAATCCGGCATCCAGCGCTATGGACACGCTTATGTGCCTCTGGACGAAGCCCTGTCGCGGGTGGTTGTGGATCTTTCCGGCCGTCCGGGCTTGGTGTTTGCCGTAGAATTCCCGCGTGCCCAGGTCGGCGGCTTTGATGTGGACCTTTTCTATGAGTTTTTTCAGGGATTCGTTAACCACGCCATGCTCACCCTGCATCTGGATGCCTTGCGCGGCCGCAATACCCACCACATTGCCGAAACCCTGTTCAAGGCCTGTGGTCGCGCCCTGCGCATGGCGGTCAGCCCCGACCCACGCATGGCCGGTAATATTCCCAGTACCAAAGGAACCCTGAGCCTATGAACGGCACCAGGGTGGGCATTATTGATTACGGGATGGGGAACCTCTATTCCGTGGCCAAGGCCGTGGAATATCTGGGCGGTAAAGCCGTTGTCAGTGATCAGGTGAGTGAACTGGCCACCACGGATCGCATTATTTTCCCCGGCGTTGGCGCCTTTGGGGATTGTATGGCGGCATTGGAAGCGCGCGAACTCAGTGATTTTGTCCGGGTAGCTACCCAGACCCGCCCCTTTCTGGGCATCTGTCTGGGCATGCAGATGCTGATGGACAGCAGTGAAGAACATGGCGAACATTCGGGTCTTGGCCTCCTGCCGGGCCGCGTCATTCCCTTTCCTGAAGAAGCCCTGCACAGCGCCGATGGTCGTCGCCTGAAAATCCCGCATATGGGCTGGAATGAGTTGCATCAACTGGTGGATCACCCGCTGTTCGCTGGCGTTCCACAAAATGCCCAATTTTATTTTGTGCATTCGTATTACGTGGAGCCTTCTGCACCAGAAATTCTGGCGGCTTTCAGCGATTACGCTTTTCCCTTCTGCGCAGCAGTCGCCGCAGACAACCTTTTTGCCATGCAATGTCACCCCGAAAAAAGTGGCAATGCCGGCCTGCGCCTGCTCGGCAATTTTCTTACCTGGGATGGAGACTGCGGCTCCCAATGTGCCATCTAAGCTGATCTTGCTGAAAAATTTTTTACGGAGGATGTTGTCATGCTGTTGATTCCGGCCATCGACCTTAAAGGCGGCAGTTGTGTGCGCTTGCGCCAGGGACGGATGGAAGACCATACCATTTTTTCTGATGACCCCGTTGCCACGGCCCAGCGTTGGGTAGATGGTGGCGCAAAACGTCTGCATATTGTTGATCTGGATGGAGCCGTACAGGGTGAGCCAGTCAATGCCAAAGCCATCGCGGCCATTTGCGAACAGTTTCCAGACCTCGAAATTCAGGTTGGCGGCGGTATCCGCAGCGAAGAACAAATTGAAACCTACATTCAGGCGGGGGTGCGCTATGTCATTATCGGCACTCAGGCAGTCAAGGCACCGGGCTTCGTCCGTGATGCAGCCGTCAGCTTCCCCGGCCACATCATGGTCGGCATTGACGCCCGGGATGGTAAGGTGGCTACCGAAGGCTGGTCCAAGCTGTCCCGCCACGATCCTGTGGATCTTGCCCAACATTTTGCTGCTGATGGCATCGAAGCCATCATTTACACGGATATCAGCCGCGACGGCATGTTGAGTGGACCCAATATACCCGCCACAGTAGCACTGGCGCAGGCTGTCCAGGTCCCGGTCATCGCCTCGGGAGGCATTGCCGACCTCGACCAGGTGCTGGCGCTCAAAGCCCACGAAGACGATGGGGTAATGGGTGCTATCACCGGCCGGGCGATATATGAAGGGACACTGGACTTTGCCAGTGCCCGCGCCCGGGCCGAGGCTTAGGATATGCTTTCCAGGCGCATCATTCCCTGTCTGGATATTGACCATGGCCGCGTCGTCAAAGGTGTCCAGTTCGTCGCCCTGCGCGATGCCGGCGATCCGGTAGAAGTAGCCAAACGCTACAACGATGAGGGCGCTGACGAGCTGACTTTTCTCGATATTTCTGCTAGTTATGAACAAAGAGGCACCCTGGCAGAGGTGGTATCGGCAGTTGCTGCTCAGGTATTCATCCCCCTGACCGTCGGTGGCGGGGTGCGCAGCGTCGAAGACATCCGCACGCTACTGCTGGCAGGCGCGGACAAAGTCAGTATCAATAGTGCAGCCGTCAAGGAACCAGAACTGGTGCGTGCGGCGGCCCGGCGTTTTGGCAACTCCTGCATCGTGGTCGCTATTGATGCCAAACGCGTCGATGACCACTGGGAGGTGTTTACCCATGGAGGCCGTCATTCCACAGGTCTCAACGCCATCACCTGGGCACAGCAGATGGCAGACTATGGTGCCGGAGAAATCCTGCTGACCAGCATGGATCGGGATGGAACCGGACTAGGATTTGATCTGGAATTAACCCGCGCCGTCAGTGATGCGGTTCCGGTTCCGGTCATCGCTTCGGGTGGCGTCGGTGCCATTGAACATTTTGCCGAGGGCATTGTGCAGGGGCATGCCGACGCCGTGCTGGCCGCCAGTGTCTTTCATTTCGGGCAGTTTCGTATTGCTGAAGTTAAAGCCGAAATGGTCAAAGCCGGCATTCCCGTGCGGGAGAACATCTGAAAACGCCGGGCGTGCATCCAGCATCCGGCATATTGCGTAGTTTATAGAAACACACATACTTCGGGGGTTTATAGCGGCATGGGTGATAACCAGTACAACGCTTTCCTGGCAGCCGTACGCTGGAATGCCGATGGCCTGGTTCCGGCCATTGCCCAGGATGCCCGCAGCGGTAGGGTCCTGATGCTCGCCTGGATGAATGCCGAAGCTCTAACAGCCACTTTGCAGGACGGCATGGGTACCTACTGGTCACGTTCCCGGCAAGCCCTCTGGCGTAAGGGCGAAAGCTCCGGCCATTTTCAGCATCTGGTCGATCTGCGCCTGGATTGTGACGGCGACACGCTGCTGATGCGGGTCATACAGGAAGGACCAGCCTGCCATACCGGAGAGGCTACCTGCTTTTTTCAGGGAGCCCCCAGTGCCGAGGGCTGGCAGCACCAGACTCCGCCCCCAGGCAGCATTCTCGACAGCTTGCAGAGCACCTTGCATCAACGTCGGCAGGCTGATCCAGGCCAGTCCTACGTCGCGCAACTGCTCCATGGCGGCCAGGACCGGATCCTGAAAAAAGTGGGCGAAGAGGCCACTGAGTTTGTGTTGGCCTGCAAAAATCATGAGAAAAAGCCGATCATTGCCGAGGCCGCCGACCTGCTGTTTCACCTGATGGTGGCTCTGGAGGAACAGGATTTGCATATAGATAATGTCCTCGCTGAACTGGCGAAACGTGAAGGAATTTCCGGCCTGGATGAAAAAGCTGCACGGCGTCCACTGGCTTGACGCAACAGAATTTTTTTTCTATGGTCAAAGAGTTAGGTTGTAGCGCATAGCCCCTTCGGGGCAAGGAGAGCAGTGATGGGCGCTTTTAGTATCTGGCATTTGGTGATTATTTTATTGATTGTTGTAGCCCTGTTTGGCACCGCAAAATTGCGGAATGTCGGCTCGGATCTAGGCTCTGCAATCAAAAGCTTCCGTTCTGCCGTCAAGGAAGAGGAAGAAGAGAAAAAGGATGCGAGCATCGGTCATACCATTGATGCCAGCGTTCAACCCAGTAAAGAGCACGAAACCGTTAATCGTTGATCTTGCATGTTTGATTTCAGCTTTGGCGAACTGGCACTTCTGGGCATTATTGTTCTACTGGTTGTCGGCCCGGAAAAAATGCCTGAAATGGCCCGTACTGCAGGCAAGTGGTACGGTGCCATGCGCCGTACCATGAATGGTTTGCGTTCTGAAGTAGAGCAGCAGCTTCTGCTGGATGATTTGCGCAAGGAAGCAGACAAGTTGCGGGATTATGCCAGTGAGGAAATTTTACCGGGTGACATAACAGCCTCTGCTTCGCTTCGGGAAACCCGTGCCAATGAGCTTGCCTCCGAAGCACCCACTCCACAAGAAAGCGGTCCCAGACAAACGGAACTCGACATTGATGTCGTGCCTCCAGCCATACATTCTGATGACCTACCTGGACCAGAAGATCGCCTGCATTGATGGCGGTTTTCTACTGCTGATGGAGTAGTTATTTTCACTTTTTCCTGTATGCCATCTAATCCTCCATACGGCCTGGATGCTTGCACACACACTTTTTTTTGTATTCCGCCTGAGGAAATTGTTTAACCATGGAGAAATTGGCGGAGAACACTTTTATTGGTCATTTGCTGGAACTGCGTCGCCGGGTACTGGTATCGGTCATCGCCATTTTTGTTGGTTTTCTCGTTTCCTATCCCTTTTCCAAAACCATTTATAATATTCTTGCTGCCCCCCTGATTGCAGTTCTGCCCAAAGGCAGTCACCTGATCTACACCAGCCTTCCCGAAGTATTTCTTACCTATGTTCAGTTGTCCCTGATTTCAGGATTTGTGCTGGCACTGCCCGTGGTGCTTTATCAATTTTGGGCTTTTCTGGCTCCGGGCTTATATGAACACGAGCGCAAGGCATTTTTCCCCCTCATTTTCGCTTCGATATTTCTGTTTATTGGCGGAATGCTCTTTGCGTATTTTGTGGTGTTTCCCAACGCGTTTCGTTTTTTTACCAGTTTTTCTGGTTCAGATATCACCGCCATGCCAAAAGTGGACAGCTATCTGTCCCTGATCGTCAAGTTTTCTCTGGCCTTTGGTCTGGCCTTTCAAATTCCTATTTTGATTGTCGTGCTGGTACGCGTCGGTATTCTTCAGGTTGCGACCTTGCGGCGGAGTCGGCGCTATGCGTTTTTAGTGTGCGCCATCGCCTCAGCCGTCCTCAGCCCCCCCGATGTCATGTCCATGGTGCTGCTCCTCATCCCCATGTACATGCTCTTCGAATTGGGTTTGTTCTTTGCGGGACGTATCCGGACGCCTCAACCTGTTGCAGAAAATGTTGAAGAAGAAACCCCTGATCGCAGTGCTGCCGACGAAATGGATGCGGCAGAGGAGAGTTTCCGGAACAAGGATGACGAGGAGCAGTAAAAACTTATCCCCAATATCTGTGCGGCACCCTTTGGGCAATGCCGACAAGACCATGACTGGGATAGGGAAAGTGCCAAGGCTAAAAAGTGGCGCTCGGCTTCATCTTTACAAACTTAACCTGCACGCGAAGCCCATTTGTCAAACACACCCGCAACTTCCTCTGTGCTAGCAAAATCTCCGGCATCAGCTTCTACAAGCCCAGCATGAATCTGGGATACCTGCCATTGCTCCCTTTCTAGATACTCTTTGATGGCTTCCATAGCCAACCAGGACCGGCTACGCCCGGTCATTTCCGCCAACGATTCCAAATCATGCTGAACGGCTTCTGGCACTCTGATAGTCAATACGGACGACATGATGCATCTCCGTGCTCAATGTATGACTAAGTATACATAAGATACGACGACGGAGTCTGAAGTCCAATGGTACGAAAACTTACGCGAAGCCTTAATACGCTTAAGTCGCGTGAAAATAATATAAAAAAATCAAATTTATGGGCATACACTCTCAGAGTGATACCGATCGGGTTACCTCCACGCAGGACACCCTGGATCATTTACGACAAACTAGCAGCCCGTCGGTTTTAACTTCGGACTACTGCCAAATTTTGGCCAGATTTTTTTGACAAATGGATCAACCCGCACTGACGCGGGCAGTAAACCCAGTGCTGGAGGACAGAGAGTGGAATGGGATCTTGATTATCTTCCATAATCTCCCGACCTGGCCCAACAAAAAACTCCACGAACTCTTACCGTGGAACTGGAAAAAATCTGCATTAGCCTGATCGGCGCCAACCCGCAAGGGTGGGTTGCCTAAGCACTTACCATCAACTGCGGTAATGACATCGGCCCGAATGTCGTGAAAACGAAATCGCTCCGGGATCAGCCCTTCCCCGAGAGCCCATTCTACAGGCTCCGATACCAGAGATGACCAGCATAACCAGCACCTTGGGTTGACGCATTGCTCCGCACACCACGCAGATACTAACTGGCCACCTTGTGCCCATTCCTCAATTTACTTCGGTATAAATTGAAATACCATCTCGGGCATCGCCAACATGTCGTTCTCGCTGAGCGGTTCCGTGAGTGATAGGTCAGAGCGAAAATGCACGCCACTCACCCCGGGTGGCACACCATCACGGATCGCTGGCACCATCGCCAAGTCATAGAAACGCAGCGATGCGAGGGCTAGACGGTCATCGAAGCGGGCCCCCATAGCGGTCGGCAGACTTTCACCCAAGGTTCCCGCCACGGTCTCTTGAAACTTCAGGATAAGGCAGTCATTGCCCACCAAGGCTGCCTCAATTGTGGTCACAAGTTCACGCAGCGATTGGCCAGCGCCGCTGCCCTCAATGAACAGTGAGGCAAGCAATCCAACCGTCCCGACAGGCGGCTGACATTGTTCGGCGGACAGATGATGTACTCGCAGCCGTTCGCCTGACGCCTTCACATCAAGGCGCACATTGCCGGTCGAGAAATCGAAACGGTCCATGTCCGTGCTGCGCCATGCGGCGACCGATGCGCACACGTCGCGGCTTGCGGCAATCAAGAACAGTTCGCCCAGTAGGCCATTTAGCGAGCGCGAGGCAGGGCGTGAGAGGTGCCGAAAAAGTTCGATGAGACGCTGGACAACCTGCACGATGGCGTACAACGAAGGGTTCGGACCGACGATGCGAAGGATCGTCTCACATACATGCAGGAAGTATGCCTGTGCCTGCGAATCGTGCGAGGTGCAGGTGATGACAGATAGCAATTCCTCACGTTCTTCGCCGCCCACCGGATGGATGTGGTGTAGATTACCGAAACGGGCCTCAAGCAGCGCGAGCCGCACCGGCGTGTAAAACGCGCCAGGCGGGCTGCCGAGAAGAATGCTAGGCTGCCCTGCGCTGCTCCAGCCAACATAGTGACGCTCATATCCCGGAATCGAGCGCACCGTGAACGAACCCTCTTCTGCGCCCAGCATGAGGAACTCAACTGAGGTCAGCAAATCGGAAAGGGAAGTCTCAGGCATCCTGCTCGCCCTGATGCTGGGAGACCCAATCCACTGCAAGCCGTCTTGGTATCCAAATGGCGATCACTGGCACATTCTCGACGACAACGGCGTCGTTCCGGCGAAGTTGAAGCGTATGGAACTGGATAGTCACAGTGTCGCCGTCATGAAAGGCGGCGTCGCCAGGATAGCTATATCCACCCGACGCAAGCCGCGTCGCGCCTTGGAAGATGTTGTTGATCTCGCCGTTGGCGTCGATTGTACGAGAACGCGCATACTCGGGGCTCATCTGATAGACGGTGCAATGCTCGTCGTCGTTATCCAGCGCCTTGGAAAGCTGGAGCATCGCGCCAACCAGATTCCGGGAATCTGCTGCGCCCGTGACCCTGAACGGCACGACCAGGTCACTGACCACCTGTGCGAGCGAGAGGCCACGGCACACCTTGTGCCGCTGCGCAGGTTCGCGATCAGCAAGATCAGGATCGACCTCAAGTTCAAGCCCTGCGAGGAATTGTGCCGTCGTCCTGCGGTTCGCTTCCAGCACCTCGTCGGGCGCTTCCGCGATAGCCGGATAGAACCATTGATCGGAATAATTGCCGCGCGCGTAGTTGTTGTGGATGACATTACGCCGACAAGCCTGAAGATCCGGGGAAAGGACAAACGCTCGCTTCCACGCGCTCAAGTGCTGGCCACTGCGCTGCACCTCCTGAAGCTGCTGACGTATGTCCTCTTCGTGAGCCACATAGTCTATAAAGGCGTTTAACACCTCCTGCTCCAGATAGATACGGCAAAAGCCGAGATAGCGTTGCTTATACCCGAAGAAGCGGCCGCGCTGCTGCACGGTGTCCGCATTCCCCATGCCGGGTCCGCGCGGCATGTAAGTGACGGTCAGACCCTCGACGGTAAACCCGCGATCCATTGACTGACCACCGACCAATATCCAGCCATAGGACTGGCTCCAGTCTATCTCCGGTGTCACGCCGCCGCGTGCATTGACCTGCTCGATCTTGGTCTTGCGGAACGCCCTCGGGAGTCGCCGGGCCAACTCGTCAAACGCGGGCAGATTGTCCACAGTAGTGGCAAGGTCAGTATGATCCTGCTGGAACTCGTCCAGCAGTTCCTGCTTGTCGACATCACCGTCGGGAAGCTCCAAGACGCGCTGCCATTCGTCGAACATCTCACTGATCCAGCGCCAATACTCGGCGTGGGAATCCGTCCGCTGCGACGGGTGAACGAGCATCGAACGTCGCGGATTGCGGCCGCTCTGGCCCTCTACCAGACCGGCTGCGACACCAAGCAGGAAGGTTCGCAACGCCTCTCGTAAAGGTTCCGGCGGGCCATCGAGTGGATTGTCGTCGGTGGAAATATCCTCCAGATCGATCACTCTGATGAACGGCATGTCGCCGGCGAAGAAGTCATGCCCACCAACATAGCCGGTGCCGGGTTCCAACACCTCCACGAAGCTCGGTGAAAGCGCGTCAATGATATTGATGAGCAACGGCGCCTGTGGCGTGGCAGTATATTGGAGAAAGGTGTGGTGCGGGATTGCATCCCGCACGTCGAGCAGGCGCTGATAAGTCGTGCTCTGACGCTGTTGCCGGACCAGCGTATTCAGGCTCGCCTGATCGGCCTCGTCGTCGATGATGAGCGTTGGCACACCGCTGAGATCTAGACTCTGTAGCAACCCAACGAGCTTGCGAAGCCATCCATGCTGCTTCATCACCATGATGAGGACCGTCGCGCGCTCACTCTGCGCAACGTCGGGATCACGCCATTCACCGAAAGTCTGTTGGATATGCCTGCGGTTCGTCTCGTTATAGAGCGGGTTCGTGTAGAGTTTCCAACGGAGCGAGCCTTCGATCTCTTCAATGCGAAGATCTTTTCTAAGCCTATCGGTCGATTGCTTGAGGAGCAGCTTTGATGTTCCGGCCACAACGATGATGAGCTGAAACCCATTGTCGCGCGCCAAGGCCATGACGGTCGTAAATGACAGAGTCTTGCCGCTCTGCACGTAGCCAACTACGAGCCCTGTTTCGCTGCCGGTGCCGTCTCTGGGATCGACAGACTTGGATAGAATTGAGGCGGCTGAACTGAGAACGGCGGCCCGCGCTTCCTGACTTTCATGCAAGAGTTTTCGGGCAACAAGCTCCTGTGCTTCTTCGCCGATATGCGGACTCCAGTTTGCCCCCGGCTGATGCTGCGGGTCGAGAGACGTAATGACGGCTGATACATTTGGCATTTTCAGAACCTATGGTTTGGCGAGAGCTTCACGTAATAGTTCATTCAGGTTTCGGCGAATGGTGCCCGCCAGTTTTACGCCCGCGCCACGCGCCAGTTTTTCGGAGAGAGCCAATCCTGCAGCGACGCGCAACAGGGCTTCCACATCCTCAGGGTCAGTCTCGGCAAAGCTAACCATAAAGGGATGAGCAAGGGACAGCCTGATCTCCAGCACTTGCACGCCATCTTTCTGCGCGGGCTGATCGCTGACCGCCAGCCAGTCGCCCTGCGCAGGATCGCTCGTTAACTCGATGCGAAGCAACCATTTCTGGTCGCGAAAGCTAATGGGCAGTTCCCTCGTCGCGAGGGTGGATGGCTCTGGCTGTAAGGGAGTTTCCGGGGTCTCGACTGGCTGCATACTGGCGACACTAGGAAGAGCTTCCGGCAAAGTGGCCTTCATAGTTTCCACAGCGCGGGTGATTGCCTTTTGGGCGGCCTCGGCGAGTTCGTTGCGCGTTGCCTGGACACGATACATATCTGCCTGACGCAACAGCGGAAGTTCATCGGCATCCAGTTCTTCCCGTAGTAGTTCGAGGAAGGGCTGCTCGTTTTCATCCCAGCGAAACCCGTCCTTCGTGTGGCTTACCTCAAACCCTTCGATGTGAAGCTCGCCGAACAGCCTGCGCCAGCGGAAGTTGCCGGGCTGACCAAATATGAAGGGTGGGCGGTATCCCTCATCCCCGCTCCCTTCGATTAGGCGCCCGCGTCGGAAGAGTGCGAAGCCCGACCGATTGGTGTTCATGGGGTCCATAAGGCCCGCGAAGCCATGCGCGGAGAGACCGCCGCCGAGATCGAATCTGATGTCCCGCCGCCATTCCTTTGAGCCATTATCGGGCTTGCGCACGTAAGGCGCGACGAGAATGCGCGGCGGCATGTACTCAAGGGGGTCGCTATTCAAGCGAAGTTCAAGGATGCCCTCGCGCACATAGACGCGGTAGATGTCCGTTAGGTGATCCTTGATCTTGCCGACAGTGCGGCTAGCCGGAAGGTGATAAGGATCGTCTAGGGTGATCTCTGTGAAGTGCGCGCTGGGCATCGACGGCATTTCGTCGATCTCCAATTCTTCAAGTTGGTCGCGAACGATTTTTGCAACGTCGAACCGGACCATCCGCTCAACGGCCTCCCCAAGCGCCTTCGTGCGCACAGACCAACACGGGGCGAACCAGCAGGCGGCGCTTTTCATCCCCATACCGAACTCGGATAGCCCGCTGCGATCAGGCGGGACGGCGGCAGGACGAAAAGCGCGAGGAAAATCTCGCTGCGCGATGCCAGCAGCGTTGTCGCGGACGATGATCCGTGATGGTGCTGTGTTCTCGACGTTGATGTTCACTTTCAGCCGGAAGGCGGGACCGTGCAGTGCCTCAAGGCGTTCCTTATTGGAAAGGTAACTCTGCACAGCGTTGTCCACGAACTCGGCCAGAGCGAACCATATCTTGTAATTCAGATGTCTCAGGATAGAGAGGACGCTGACGCCGGGACGGATCGGAACCGCTGTGATCGCTCCACTTTTAGTTTGCTCAGGCAGCAACGTTACCCCCAGCACACTTGCAGGCAGAGGGTTTCACGGCGGTGTCTCGCATGGTCGTAGAGGGTAACAATGCCTTGGCTACGGCAGTTATAACATCAACGTTGACCGCGTTACCAAGTGCCTTGTGCGCGGCGGCCTGATTGCCTGGCAGATTTGAGAGTTCACCCATGCTTTGTAGCCGTGCACACTCACGCATACTCATGTAACGGCGCTCCCACGGGATAACCGGCACTTGACTCGTCGTAAGAGCAACAAGCGACGGTGCGGCTGTGGGACGCTTAGCCCGTATCCCTGACGCGCGGAACTGAATGATCGCTTGCCAGAGGTCGCGTGGACCGCCTTTCCAGTTCCATTCCAGCTTCTGGAAGCTAGGGGCAAAATCTTTGATTCGGGGAAGCCACGGATCAATTACGGCCTTGTGACGTTCGTAAAACTCGCGGTTCTGGCGAATGAAACGCTGCTTCCACGCAGGGAAGTTCTTGACCTCATCCAGTGCGTAAGCAGGCATCGCTGCTTTAATTTCGTCGGTGGTAAGGCCTTTGAGCGGGCGGCCAAGCGCTCCCCTATAGGGAGCGATATTGTCGAAGCCAAGCACATGAGGAGTATTATCACTGTAGGGATACGTGGCTCCAAATTCCATCGCCCAAATCGGAAATGAAGGAAGCTTCTCGTTCTGTGGCAGAGCATCAAGCAGTGCCTGCCATGTCTCTAAATATTCGACGAACCTCGGCCCGAGCTTGCGGGCGTCCATTGGGTTCGTGTCAAGGACCGCCCTGATTGAAACCTGCTCCAGTCCATGGGTTGACTTCGGCCAAAAGAAATGCGCAAGCCCTTCACGCGCGCCGACGATGATCGCGCGCTCGCGTACCTGCGGCACGCCGAACATATGCGGCGAGAGTTTCTTCACATCAACCTTGTACTTTAGAGACGTTAACCGCCTCTTGATCCTCTCCCATGTCCTACCTTCATCGTGGCAAATAATGTTCGGCACGTTCTCGATCAGCAGATAGGCGGGCTCATGAGTGCGTAGAACTTTTAGCACATAATCGAATAGATCGCCCCACTGCGGGCAATCAAAACCAAGCTGATCGCCTGCCTTCGAGAATGGCTGACACGGGAATCCTGCGCACAAGATGTCGTGCGGTGGCACCTCGGAATAGGCTACGCGAATATCGCCATGGGGGCAGATACCGAAGTTTCTTTCGTAGAGATCAGCAAGTACGGGGTTGAGTTCCGATGCAAACACGCACGTATGTCCGAGCCGCCCAAGGGCCTGATGGAATCCCCCAAGCCCTGCGAATAGATCAATGAAGCGCAGCCCTGCCATCGTCTAGTCGCCCAACGGGAAGATCAGTTGATTGGAAGCACGGCGATCTAGTAGGTCTTTCACGGCGCCGTTCACAGCGTATTACGGGTGACAGGCGTAAAGCGCTCGTTCGTAAGGGCGCGCAAGAACCTATAATCCCTAGAATCTAGAGAAACCGTAATTCGCGTTTGCCTCGAAGCGTTATCCATAGTGTGCCTCTCACGTTGCATCAGATTGTGGCAACTGTCAATGTCCTTTATGCGTCCACCATCTTTGGCACTCAATCCCAGAGTTCCAGCGTCTCGCCATTGGGTAGGTGGGCTTAGCACGCATCACCATCATCTCCTGGACCTGGGCCTTCGTTCCGGGGATAGCCTCGCCGATGAGAAGCACCCGGCATTTCCACTCGGATGCGCTGCGGCTGGATGCCCTCGCGGGCGGATCAGCCCTCACAATGTTTCGGCCTGTTCAAACTGGAATTTCTCCGACTGGGAGGAACTCCCCCGCATCACAGTCGCTCAGACTGATGTACTCCAGGCGCCATTGATCCACCTTGCGCAGGTCGGCCAATGTCATAAGCGTGTCGGCCACGGCTTCGCACTCCTCAATGGCGATCTCCGTAGCGTCTTCCGCTTTGCCGTAGGCTGCCTCGAATATCCCGCGTAATTTCCCCGCCGTATCTTCCGCAGCTTGCCTGGCGTTAAAGCCGCCCTCCGTTGCGTCATAGACCACTGAGATCGAAATGGCGTAGGGGTCCCCGTCGGCAAGTTCGACGCCTCTTTGTTCACCGAGGTCGAAAAACAGCGCCACCAGATGGGAAGCAGAGGGTCCCACTACCTTGGCAATGTGTCGATCAACCGTCTGTTTGCCGACGAGCTTTCGTAGCCGAGCTTCAAAGGCATTGGGAAAGGCAGGTCTGCCATAGCGAGCCGCAAGCCACTGCTTCAGAGTCCGCTTTTCGCCATCACCAAGAAGAGTGGAGTCGTCCTTTACCGCTTTCTCCATGAATTCGGTCTTCGGCACCTCTTTCCGGTCTGTATGCCGAAGCTCAAGGGTGATTGCCGGGCAATCGCCGTTCTCGAAAGCCATGTGCAGCCGACGCGGGTTTTTGGCGTGGGAAAGTGCGGGATCGTTTTTTTCAATCACATCCCCGACGATCACCTCCACAAAGGGCTCGGCTTCGTGGGGCAGGTCGCAATCGTGCGAGATAACAATGACCCTATGATCTGTTGTGTCGTCGCGGCCACCAAAATCAAGCGATCGGGCCGAATCTGCGGTAAGAAGATCACCCTGTCGCCAGTGGGTGTCGCGCCCGAGCATATCGCCTTCCTCTCTGAATTACTTAAGAGAGCCGGGAATGGATATGGAGGACTGCCAATCACTGGTGGGTTTGGCTTTCGACCTCGCGAGTCCCGAACGTACATACGCCGCATCCATCGCCTTGGCTTCCGCGATCAAGGCTTGGACGTGCTGGGGACGACTTTCACCAACCGCTATCAGATCCAGCAATGACCGACCATCGAATGCCTTCATTTTCAGAATCGCCGCCGCGCGGGATACTCCCGCATCATGGAAGGCGTCGGCCACGCCGCTAAGTTTAACGATCCGTGCGAGCTTGTCGGACTCCGGGGTGGAGTCGCCGCTGATCCACTTATAAATTGCCTGGCGCGAGACATCAAAAACGATGGACAGATCCGTGATGGCTGGGTTCAGGACCTGCCGGATATTAGCGATGTGTTGTTGCGCCGTGCGCACATCTGACCGTTTGACAGCAAGAATAGTCCCTTGCCCACTCGGGTCTTCGTGTTGGCCTACATCAATGCGTATTGGTCTGCGCCCTTGAAAAAAAATCTCCCACTGCCCAGCCTGCCTGGGATCATATTCACTGCCTGAGCCGTCGATGACTGGCCATGGACGGGACGCGATTGCAGGCTTGTCGGCTTGGTAATTGTACGGCATAGGCGTGCATAACATGGTTATCTCCTATCAGTTTACGACCACACGGCTCGCGCGTGGTCGGTCGCAATGGCCTTGAAAACGCTTTTTGTAGTCGCGTGCAGCATCGACAAATATTCACCAATCTTATTATAATCAAGCGGCATATGCGCTTCTACATAGTGATCGGTATCGATAACGGCATGCTGCTGAGGTTCTTTGATTTGAAACTTTGGCATCAAAACCAAGCCGTTTGGCATCATGTCCGGTGGAAAGCCAAGCGGCGAGGTCGCGCGATATACCCGAGCCACGAGCGTTCCTTTTGGGAGATCCGGCACCAAATCAGTATCGAAAACCGACTCGCTTAAAGAGTACCTTTGATGTGCCCCAAAGCGGATACCATGCAGCCCATCGACAAGATACCTCTCCACAGTTTCTCCATCCTGTGGCAGCACGGCATCCAGGTAACGCAGCCCCAAGCGAGTGACGTGATCAAGCACCACGGCCTCATGAACGATCTGAAGGCCTCGCAACAGCGCAGGGATAAAAGTTTCGTGCGTCTCATAATGGGTCGTGTGAAACGTGATACCCGATGTTCCCAGGATGAAGCCAGCCGTGCGGTCATTACGGGTGATCAGCCACGATTCCGCTTGATCGATTTGCGGCGGCTCGCCCTGGTCCTGCCCCCCCCCTGGTACGCGAAGACGCATGACCTGCTGTCGCTCGAACAGTGGATACCCCTCTTGGCGCAGCCGATCCTGTACCTGTTCGATATATTTGGACATCGCGGCAATGGGGTTGAATCGCGCCTGGGCCAGTGCATAGTACACAGGCGCATTGGACATCCTCTCGCTCACGGTTCGCCTCCTGATTTGCTTCACGATGAGTTTACATTACGGTTGACACCCACGCAAACGCGGCTAGCAGCCCGTCGGTCTTCACTTCGGACTACTGCGAGATTTCGCCCCGAAATTTTTGAAATCGCTCATTTTGAGTCGATTTCGGTCATTATTGCCCTGTTTTTTGCGGTTTATCTGCATTTTCCTGCCCTACAGACGCAATACGGCCATGCGTTTTATGTTCCACGCCAGGCAGACCAGACTCCATTCTCCTTGCACCTGACGTAGGCCGCGCAAGGAGAACTGCCGGAATCCCATCACGGATTTGATTATACCGAAGGCTGGTTCTACCGTTTGTTTGCGCAGACGGTAAACGCTTCGGCCTGCCTGCGTCTTTAGGCGATGCATCATCGCCTGCATCCGGGTCGCATTTTCAGGGAGGGCTTCCGGTTCTGTATGCCGCTGCCGCCAGTCGGGATGGTGTTCTTCTTTGGCCACGGCAATAAAAGGGGAGATCCCCAGGGCTTCGCAGGCCTCCACATTCTTTTCGCTGCAGTAACCCGTATCGGCCACCAACGCTTCTATTGGTCCCAGTTGCGCCGCTTGTGTCTGGAGGGTTTCCAGCATGGGGATGACCTGTTCCTTGTCATTGGGGGCCTGACTGACTCCGGTGGCTACCACCAGCATTGTCTGGTCATCCACGGCGGCCTGGGCATTATAGGTTTGTTCAAAGCCACCGCCTGAGACCGGCATGATGCGGGATTCTTCATCGGTGAGATTGATCTGGTCCTGCGCTTTAGGCGTAGGATCCGGTGCCTGGGGGGCTTTGCCTCGGGGTTTTTGCCCCAGGGCTTCTTGTTCTGCACGGCGTGCTATTTTCGTGTCGTACTGCGCTTTCTCTTTGGCATAACGGGCCTGTGTCCGCTCGGCAATCTTCGCCTTGGCCGCTGCCATCACGGCCAACCGGTCTTCTCGGCGCTGGATCTCTTCGGGCAGATTCACGCCCTCGGGAATCCCGGTCTGATCCGCTTGTTCTGCCAGTGCAAAGAGTTCCTGTACTTCGGCTTGGAGATGACGCTCCATCTGTTCGATATGCCCATGGGACAGGGCTTGATGTTTGGAAGCGTTGGCGTGAATCTTGGTGCCGTCCAGACAGACCCGGCCAATCTTCAGCAGTTTCATCTCCTGTGCCAGTTCCAGCACCTGCATAAACAATCCTTGCAGTTCGCCCAGAAAACGGCGACGGAAGGTGGCCAGGGTATCGTGATCTGGATGGCTGCCTGCCGCGAGGTAACGGAACGCGACGGAATCATAGGTGGCTTGTTCCAGTTTACGGCTGGAAAAGACCCCGTTGGCATAGCCGTAGACCAGAATCGCCAGGAGGGTGGCTGAGTGATAAGCCTTATGGCCACGACCCGCATATTGTTGGACCAGTAGCGAGAGATCGAGCTGATCAATGACTTCCACAATAAAGCGGGCCAGGTGACCTTCCGGGAGCCAGTCGTCCATGGAGGGGGGCAGAAGATAATCGGTCTTGCGGTCAGCATTGAGGAAGTGGGCCATAAAATCACTCATCACATTGAATCAAATGAATAGAGCGCGTCCTCAAAATGACAGAGCACTGCATCCCGCACCTGAGCATGTAACGCGGGCAGATCATCAGCCTCGGTAAAAATGTCCATACCAACAGCGCGGACTATGAAGCCACCTTCCGGAGCTTCTTCAACGACAAAGTGGAGTTCGGACATGGGCATCCTCCTCATATCCGGCCGGGTGAAACAGGCCCAGGGGCCGGAGAGTTCCAGACAAAAGGTTTTCAATTGCTTCTCCTCTCTGTCAGATGACCAGTATTTGAGCGTTACCGACCTTACCGTACTCTCTGATTTTGCGGTCAGCCGTGACTAGACGCAAACCTCAATGGCAGCCAGTACGGCAGATGGTAATTGCCCCTTGATCCTAGAAAAAGCAGTTAAGGCCCGCCAAGGGCTGGAAAGGCCTCCGGTGGGGACCATGGTTTTTGGGTAATTTGCGCGATGATATAGCTGACGAGGAGTGTCCAAGATACTGCTCCGCAGTTTGCCGAACCATCCGTAATCCTTTGCGAATATTCTCGATTCCGCGTTCTACCTTGTTGTGCGCCGCATGCATGGGCGTCAGGTAAATCTGGGTCTGACCTGCGTGTTTTGTGCTCCGGCCTATGGCGGACAACAGTAATGGGCGGCTGGTGATGGCTTCTTTGCGGATGTCCGGGAAGGCCAAACGGGTGTACCAACTCCACCAGTTATACACCAGTCCCACCGCCCGGGCAGAAAGTCAGCAACGCGCCAGATCCCGGGTGGTGTAGCCACCCCATCCCCATCGGTTCTTGAGTTCGTCAAAACCGTTCTCGGCATCTGCCCGGTCACGATATAACTGCGCGACACTCAAAATGCCTTCGGAGATATCGGTCACCAATACGGCATATTCATAGACCTTGGTCTGGCACCGGTCCACAAAAGCAAAGGCCAGTTGACCGCGCTGTTCCTGGGTAGCGATCAGGTTTTCCTTCAGTAAGCGCCGAAGGATCACGACCCGCCGATCCTGCTGCCATCCAGCCAGTTGAATCCGATCCTCACGGCCTTCCCAGCCTTGTCCGGCATCCACCCAGTCCCGGCGGGTAAAAACTCGC
>NZ_JABELD010000075.1 GCF_018853445.1 Acidithiobacillus concretivorus | reverse complement strand
GCGGTGGTGGTGGTAACGCCATCAACAATATGTGTGGAGCGGGTTTGGAAGGGGTGGAATTCATCACCGCCAATACGGATGCCCAGGCTTTACGTCATTCACTGGCCAGCCGCACCATTCAGTTGGGTGCACAAATTACCCGTGGTCTGGGTGCCGGGGCTGATCCGGAAGTCGGCCGCAAGGCAGCAGAAGAAGGCCGCGATGATATTCGTGCGGCCCTCGAAAAAGCGGATATGGTATTCATCACTACCGGCATGGGCGGCGGAACAGGTACAGGTGCTGCTCCTGTTGTTGCTGCCATTGCCCGGGACATGGGTATTCTGACGGTTGGGGTGGTAACCAAGCCTTTCAATTTTGAAGGCAAAAAACGCCAACAGCATGCACTTTCCGGTATCGACGAACTTTCCCAGCATGTTGACTCCCTGGTCATTATTCCCAATGAGAAGCTGCTGGCCGTTCTGGGCACGGCCATCAGTCTCAAGGATGCCTATCAGGCAGCGGACAACATTTTGTTGGGTGCGGTACAGGGTATCTCCGAGTTGGTCACCCGTCCCGGCCTGATGAACCTGGATTTTGCCGATGTGCGTACGGTCATGTCGGGCATGGGTCTGGCAATGATGGGCGCCGCCAGTGGCAAGGGGGAAAACCGCGCCAGAGATGCAGCGACCCGTGCCGCATCCAGCCCGTTACTGGACGACATCAACCTCTCCGGGGCACGCGGCATTCTCGTCAACATCACGGCAGGTATGGACCTGACCCTGGGAGAATTCCAGGAAGTCGGCGAGCTGATTCGCGGTTATGCAGCAGATGACGCCAATGTGAAGGTCGGTACGGTGCTGGATCCTGACCTGGATGGGGAGTTGCGCGTCACTGTAGTGGCTACAGGTTTGCAGCGCGAACCCGTGCGCTTGGCCGTGGAGAACATCCGGGGTCGTGGGGCCGCCAGTGCCGGCAATCCGAGCACACCTTCTGACTGGCGCAATCTCGACATACCCGTGGGTATGCGTCATAACGAACGTCCGGCACCGGCTTCAGCCTCTAACCGCAGTAATGGCAGCTCTGGGGTTCAGGATTTTGCCAACCTGGATATACCGGCCTTTCTGCGCCGCCAGGCTGACTAAGATCGGCATCACCGGGTCAGCGCAATAATGGCGCCTGACCCGGCCGACAACGCTCCTGACTAGGCCGTGGCCCTTTGGCTGCGGCTGTTCTTACCAATTCATCTTCATCGGCAAGCAACTCGGCACGCTGAATGTCTGTCAGCAGGGGATTGCGGGCAATGGCATAGCGCACATTGGGATCCCGATCCGCACAAAAATCCGCCACCTGTTCCGCTGACAAATCCGGCCTTTTCGCAATGCACAAGCGGATCACATAGTCGTCATCCCGAGCCAATGCAGCCACTTCTTCAGGCAACAAATCCGCCCGTCTGGCAAAATAACAGCGCGTTTGCACCCACTGTTCCCTCAGCAAGAAGGGACGATAGTGACTGGGCAGTTCAGGACTCAGCGCCCATTTCAATCTTTCCTCCAGGCTCATACTCCGCCAAGACGCATCAGACATGCTTAAACGTACCTGAAGTCAGCCAGCGGCCATATGCCCGGATGCTTCGCGGTCTGCACTGGACATGGCCTTACGATAACGACTCAGATCCTTGGCACTCTGGATGGGAATTTCAAGCAGAGTAGAAAGATTGCGCAAAATGCCGTTGATGACCTTGCCTTCCCAGATGGCATCAAAATGAATCTGGGTATCCAGCCATTGCTCCAGCCAACCAGGATCCGGCAAGTGACTCTGGACACTATCTTCAGGGTACATCTCTTTATTCACATGCAAATTGGTCGGATGCAAAGCTTTTGCCGTCTTGGTATTGGCCATCAATACACCGATTTTGGCGAAAGCCAGGCGCGCCGAGTCTCCCAGTCGCTCAATAGCCCGGCGCATATATTTCAGATAAATGCCCGCGTGCCGCGCTTCATCTTTGGACAGCACTTCGTAAATGGAACGAATGACCGGCTCGCTATGCCACTGCGCCGCGCATTTGTACCAATGCGTCAAACGAATTTCCCCACAAAAATGGAGCATCAGGGTTTCCATGGCGGGCGCAGGATCAAATTCAAATCGCACTTTGTGCAGCTCTTCTTCTGTGGGGAGATACTCGGGTGCAAAGCGGCGCAGGTATTCCATCAAAACCAGCGCGTGCTTCTGTTCTTCATAAAACCAGATGGACATGAATGCTGAAAAATCCGAATCATCGCGATTATCACGCAAAAACATTTCCGTCGCCGGAAGCGCCGACCACTCGGTCACAGCATTCATCTTGATGGTGCGCAGCTGCTCATCACTCACCAGACTCCGATCAAACTGATCCCAGGGAATATCTGTCGCCATATTCCAACGCGCGGCCTCCAGGGATTTAAATAATTCAGGGTATAACATGGCAAAGCCACCTCTCTCCGGCGTCGTCAATCACAATAGGTCGCAGCGACCTGTCTGGGCTGCACCATCCTGCCAGCAACCCGTATGAACCATATATTGAGTGTATTCTACGTCAAATCAACGCGTGGGGCGATGCCTGCGAAAAATTATGGGGCTCTCCTGTAACGCTTCGACCTAGATTTATGCGCGCATTTGCGGCAGACTTCAGTTTATTCTTGATGTTACGCGGAAGCCATGGCTGTATCTATTCCTCACATATTGGTACTGCACGGACCGAACCTGAACCTTTTGGGTCAGCGCGAACCGGCGCACTACGGCCAAAGCACTCTGGCCGACATAGACGCCAAACTGGCAGCCATGGCCAAGGCTTGGGGTTGGGCCTTGAGCAGTTTGCAAAGTAATGCCGAGCATCAGCTGATAGATGCCGTGCAGCTTGCACCTCACCAGGGGATCACCAACATCATCATCAATCCCGCTGCGTTTACCCACACCAGCGTGGCGCTGCGGGATGCCCTGAGCGCCGTGGCGATTCCGTTCATTGAGGTACATTTATCCAACATTCATGCGCGGGAATCCTTCCGTCAGCATTCTTACTTTTCCGACATTGCCCAAGGGGTCATCGCCGGATTGGGTGCTGATGGCTACTTCCTCGCTCTGGAAGCCATTTACCGGCGTTTTTCACGCCCTGACTAAACGCATAATAAGGAAAAGCATGGATATCCAATTCATTCGTCGCCTTGCCGAATTACTTGAAAAAAGTGCCATTGACGAAATTGAAGTTGTGGAAGGTGAAAGTAAGGTTCGTATTACCCGACATGCGGCGCCCGTCGCCCCACAAAATGTGACCTATCACACGCAGCCAGCCCCGCTTCCAGCACCGGCAGCAGAGGTAATACGGCCTCCTGAACCCGCTGCAGCATCTGAAGCCGTCCCCCAGGGCTACATGATCAAGTCCCCCATGGTAGGCACCTTCTATCGGGCTTCTTCGCCGGAAGCTGCGCCTTTTGTTGAAGAAGGCAACACCGTCAAGGCCGGACAAACACTCTGCATTATTGAAGCCATGAAACTGCTGAATGAAATTGAGGCGGATGTCTCCGGCAAAATCATCAAGGTACTGGCCAGTAATGGGCAGCCTGTAGAATACGGCGAACCACTCTTTATTATTGCACCAGAGGATTGATATGTTCGAAAAAATCCTCATCGCCAACCGGGGCGAAATTGCCCTGCGCATTCAGCGTGCCTGCCGTGAGCTGGGAATCCGCACGGTGGCCGTACATTCCGAACCCGACCGTGATCTGATGCACGTCAAGCTGGCCGACGAGTCCGTCTGTATTGGCCCCGCTCCCAGTGATCAAAGCTATTTGAATGTCCCGGCGGTCATTGCTGCTGCAGAAGTCACCGACGCAGAAGCCATTCATCCCGGCTACGGATTTTTGTCGGAAAATGCCGATTTTGCCGAAAGGGTGGAAAACAGTGGTTTTGCTTTTATTGGTCCCCGTGCCGAAACCATTCGCCTGATGGGAGATAAAATCGCGGCCAAGGCGGCCATGATCAAAGCCGGGGTCCCCTGCGTTCCCGGGTCTGATGGCCCTTTACCGGATGACAGTGATGCCCTCAAAAAACTGGCGAAGGATATTGGTTATCCAGTCATTCTCAAGGCTGCCGGGGGCGGTGGCGGACGCGGCATGCGGGTTGTCCACACCGAAGCACATTTGATCAACGCCGCCAACCTGACCCGGGCAGAAGCAGGCAAGGCTTTTGGCAACCCGACCCTGTACATGGAAAAGTTTCTGGAAACACCCCGCCATATTGAATTCCAGGTGCTCTGCGATGCTCACGGCCATTGCGTACACCTCGGCGAACGGGACTGCTCCGTGCAACGTCGCCACCAAAAAGTCATCGAGGAAGCACCTGCTCCAGGCATTACCGATCAACAACGCGCCGAAATTGGTGCAGCCGTTGTCAAAGCCTGTTCAGACATGGGCTATCGCGGTGCCGGAACCATTGAGTTTCTTTACGATCCCGGCAGTAAAACCTTTTACTTTATCGAGATGAATACCCGCGTTCAGGTAGAGCACCCAGTGACTGAAATGATTACTGGTGTGGATATTGTTAAAGCGCAGATTTTGATTGCGGCAGGCAAGCCCCTAGCTATTCGCCAGGAAGATGTTCGCTTACAGGGGCACGCCATAGAATGCCGTATCAACGCTGAAGATTCTGAAAAATTCATGCCCTCACCCGGGCAAATCACGGCCTGGCACCCGCCGGGCGGTCCGGGGATTCGGGTAGACAGTCATATATATGCCGGTTATCGGGTACCCCCTTTCTATGACTCCATGATCGGCAAAATCATCGCCTATGGAAATGATCGGGAAGAAGCCCAGGTGCGCATGCGTAGCGCCCTGCGGGAAACCAGCATTGAAGGCATCCAGACCAATATTCTTTTACATCGCCGTATTCTTGAAGAAGCCCAATATGCAGCTGGTGAAGTGAATATCCATTATTTGGAAGCACTGCTCGCTCTATGAATATTGCATGGTGGCAACTGAGCCTTCAGGTTCCGGCCGACTCTGCCGCAAAGGTGGAGACACAATTGCTGGAGGCAGGTGCTGACGCCATCACTTTTATGGAGCTGGATACCAGCGAAGCGCTTTTTATTGAAGGAGAGCTCTGGCAGAAAAGTCAGTGTCAGGCGCTTTTTGCTGCCCAAAACCACAACGAAGCCAGCATTCATGCGTTAATAAACATGGCTGGTTGGCAAAACCATGGGGCCTCTGTCCAGGCTTTAGAAGATCAGGATTGGGTATCCAGTACCCAGGCACAATTTCCGGCCCGTCAGTTTGGAAAGCTCTGGGTGGTTCCCAGCTGGGATCACGCGCCACAAGATGCCCGCTATGAACTGCACCTCGACCCCGGTCAGGCCTTTGGTACCGGGGCGCATCCTACCACTTCGCGCTGCCTGCACTTTCTGGAAAGCCACATTCAAGGAAACGAGTACATTGTGGATTATGGCTGCGGCTCGGGTATTCTCGCTATTGCTGCTTTGCTTTTGGGTGCAAAAGAAGCTTATGGGATCGACACCGACCCTAATGCGCTGCAAGTGGCCATGGACAACGCCCAACGCAATGGTGTCGCGGAGCGACTGCGACTGTCCCTGCCTGAAGCAACACCAACGCCCCTGGCAGATATTCTGGTTGCGAATATTCTGGCCGGCCCCCTGCTCAGTCTTGCCCCCACATTGGCTGCATTGACCAGGCCGGGAGGATGGATTGCCCTCTCCGGCATTCTCCACAGCCAGGAAACCGACATTCAAAATGCCTACGCACCCTATTTTAATTTAGCCGCCCCGCAACATGAAGAAGACTGGTCCTTGCTGTATGGCCAGCGAAAATCCGGAGACTGAACCATGGAAATAACCTGCCCGCGTTGCGAGTCTACTTTTAGCGTTGATCATAACGCCCTGCAAAAACATCATTATCAGGTCAAGTGTGGCGTCTGCCAGCAGGTGTTCCAGGTGGACCTGGACAACGAAACCGGCACTGCAGGTGCTCATCTGGGGCAACGTCTGGGCCGCTATTTACTCCTGTTGATTATTTTCCTGTTGGTCTTGGCGCTGATTGGTCAAATCCTCTGGTCAACCGGCATTTATAGTTACGCAGCTAATAGTGCGCCCATCCGCCGTGCCATGATCCAGAGTGCCAACACATTAGGTACACAGATTGCCTGGCCCGGACCCAATAAGGCAATGCGTATTGTCGATAGCCATGTCACTGCGCTGGATAATCACTTGGCTGAAATTACCGGAAAAATAGAGAATCTGGCGGGGCACGTGCAGGCATACCCGGTCATCCAGGTCACGCTGAGTAATGTTTACGGCGCACCCATTGCCCATCTGCAATTCACGCCCAAAGAATATCTGGCAAAGCCAGAAGAGACCATCTCCGGATTTTTATCCCATACACCCGTTCAGTTCTCCATCAAGAGTCCCAAACTGATTGCCGCTGCAGGCTATCAGGTCACTCTTCTCAGTCAACCCTGAGGAGCAAAATCATGGCAACAGAATGGATGACTCTCAGTGACTGCGTGGTCATGATCGTCGATCGTTATCTGGACGACCTGCAAGGCGAAACGCCAAACAATCTGCATACTCAGGTGATTGAACAAGTGGAATGTGCCCTGCTCAAACACACGCTAAAGAAATGTGATGGTCAACGGGGTACGGCTGCCCAATGGCTGGGTATCAATCGCAACACCTTGCGAAAAAAACTCCAAAACTACGGACTGGACACCTGAATAAGCTGCGGAGAAGCTGAAACCGGAGTGGGAACATGACCTATGGCACCCAGGCTTGGGCCTGAACTGCTGCCATTGAGATAGCGCTGGTAATAAGCCAACACCCGAGGTACATAGGCCTGGGTTTCAGCAAAAGGTGGAATCTGATAACCCGCATGAATAACCGCACTGGAACCGGCATTATAGGCGGCTACCGCCAGTTTCAGATCGCCGCTGAACTTTCGCAGCAGGTGAGCCAGATAAGCCGTACCACCATTGATGTTTTCTGCCGGACTGAAGGAGTTGGAAACCCCAAAACGCGCCGCTGTAGCCGGAATTAATTGCATCAGACCAATGGCTCCCTTGGGCGAAACCGCACCGGCGTTATAACCGGATTCAGCAGAAATCACGGCATTTACCAAAGCAGGACTCACTCCGTAATGACTGGCTGCCGCTTGAATCAGCGACTGATATTGCTGTTTGGCTACCAGGTTAAAGTCGGCGCGAGCAGTAGCTACCGGCATTTTCGGTGTACGCATGACCATGTGATACGCGCTGTTTCCAGCCGGAACATTGGTCAGATGCACGACGCCATGGCTATCTGTATAGGCGTATATATTTGCCTCGGCAGCCCCTCCACACAGGAGCAACAGCAGGCCACAGAAACCCGCCTGAATTTTCATTTGATGACCCGCAATGAAGGCTTCTCCGGTTTTTCCTGAGCATCAGCAGCACGCGCTACACGATCTTCGGGCTCGGCTCCTGGCGGCGGAGCATCAGGAAGCTCTGGCTCCGCAAAACCCATACCCTCTTGGGTTTCTGCAGCATAAATAGCCGCCACGGCCGCCATAGGCACATCTACCGTCCGCGCCACACCACCAAAGCGGGCGTTGAAGCTGATCCAACCATCGGCCATATTGAGGTTGTGGCACGCATTCGGGGAAATATCCAGAATCATGCGCCCGTCCTTTTCATAACCGCTGGGAACCGCCACCCCCGGATAGGCAACCACCACCAGAATATAGGGCGTATAACCCTGGTCAACACACCATTGATAAACACTATTCAGCAGATAAGGCTTGGCACTTTCAGGCAACAAGTTGCATTCTCCATTCACTCCGGGTCTGGATGACCATCTTCCAGATGAGACTCTAGAGAATTTATAGCCGAATTTCTAGAATCTTCAAGCTATTTCAAGCATCAATTTTTTCGAGGCTAAATATTTTCCATCTATCAAAATTTTTTAATTCTAAATTTATATGCCTTCTTACCCGTAAAAAGACATCAGTTTAAAATATGAATGGTAAATACTTCTTGCCTCCTTTACAGTAATCTCTAAAATAGAAACCATAATATGCGCTTTACGATCATCCCCATGTTGGGGTTTATAACTCACGTTCGGAGGAACTCATGCAGTTAGCCGCGCGTCAACAACTTCGGCTTGTTACTTACACCATCGCCGCTGCCAGTGCCATCGCGCTTTCCGGTTGTGCCGCTACCCAGGTTGCGCTGGAACATAAAGATCTGAGTGTTCAGACCAAAATGTCTAACACCATTTTCCTGAACCCGGTTCCGCCTTCCGAACAGACCGTTTATGTACAATTTAAGAACACCTCAGATAAAACCCTGAACGTTGCTGCTTTGGAACAGGAAATTGATGCCAACCTGACTAACCAGGGATACCGCATCGTTCCTTACAATCAGGCACATTATATGCTGCAGATTAACGTGTTATCTGTTGGCAAAATGTCCGAAGCCGCCGCTCAAAAATCATTAACCAACGGTTTTGGTGGTGCTGCTTTTGGGGCCGCCGCCGGAGCAGTCATTGGCCAAAGCTGGACTGGCGCAGGTGCGGGAGCACTGGTTGGTGAAGGAATTGGGCTCATTGCCAACTCCCTCGTCAAGGATGTGACCTACGCGATGATCACTGACGTTCAGGTGGCAGAACGCAGCAAGCAGGCCGTCAACCAGCAGACCAATTCGAGCTTGCAGCAGGGTACCAGCAGCACGACCACCCAGCAGATCAGTGGTACCAACCATTGGATGTATTACCGGACCCGTGTTGTTTCCACAGCCAACAAGGTCAATCTGGATTTCAAAGACGCCGTTCCCGCATTGCAGGGTCAATTAGTGCACAGCCTGTCCGGCATTCTTTAAGCCGTCAGTTTAAGTCCGGAATTCTCCAGACTACTTGCAGAAAAGCTCCCGACCAAAATCGGGAGCTTTTTCAGTTCTACTGAAAAAATCAGTGCTGATGGTAACCGAGCACCCGTTCTACTTCATTTTTCGCGCCCAGGATGACGGGAACGCGCTGATGTAGCCCCTCCGGCTGTATTTCCAGAATCCGTGCAGTCCCGGTACTTGCTGCACCACCCGCCTGCTCCACCAGATAAGACATGGGATTGGCTTCATACAACAACCTGAGTTTGCCGGGCTTTTTGGGGTCTTTCTGATCAAAGGGATACAGAAAAATTCCGCCCCGGCAAAGAATGCGGTGAACATCCGCCACCATGGAACCCACCCAGCGCATATTGAAATTCCGCCCACGCGGACCTTCTGTACCCTGGTTCAGCTCATCAATATAGCGTTGTACCGGTTTCTGCCAGTGCCGATGATTACTCATGTTGATGGCATATTCACTGGTGTCTTCCGGAATGGTCATTTGCTTGTGGGTAAGCATGTATTCGCCGATGGACGGGTCCAGAGTGAAGCCATTGACACCATGCCCCGTACTGTAAACCAGCATGTTACTGGACCCATACAGGGCATAACCGGCACACACCTGCTCCACACCCGGCTGCAGGAAATCTTTCATACTGGCATCCCGTCCCGCAACGGGCGCTTTGAGAATGCTGAAAATCGTTCCGACGCTGATCCCAACGTCCGTGTTGCTGGAACCATCCAGAGGATCAAAAAGAAGCAGGTATTTACCTCTGGGAACACTATTGGGGATGGAATAAGGATCATCCATTTCCTCGGAAGCCATACCGGCGAGATGTCCGGTCCAGTCCATGGCGTGCAAAATGGCATCGTTGGAAATAATATCGAGCTTTTTCTGTACTTCGCCCTGGACATTGTCAGTCCCGGCACTTCCCAGGGCACCTACCAGGGCACCCCGATAAACCTGTGCACCGATAAACTTGCAGGAAACTGCCAGATCATTCAAAAGTGCAGCAAAGTCTCCTGAGGCCTGTGGATGCCGTCGTGTTTCTTCCGTAATGAATTGTGTCAGGGTAGTCCCAATATGCATGCGCCGATCCTTTAATTAAGCAATGAAAATTTGTCTACAGGGCACTCAGACCCAGCCTGAAGGTGATGGTGGATTCTATCGCGCGGCCCGCGCCCTGGTCCAACCATTGCAACCACTGAATGTGAAAACGATGAATACCTCCACTGATTTTGGGGTAACAATCCATATCATCAGCAATTTCCAGACGGATCAACGAGGGCGGTCGACGCGGATCAAGGGCAGAACCATAGCGCCCTTCCTGAGCATCCACGAGTGACCATGCGCAGGAATCCCGCAGCAAAGCCAGAATCAAATCCACACTATGCTGCAATAATTCCAACCCTTTCTCCCAGCCACCAAGCAGCATTTTCGCGCGTTCCGGGGCCTGCTGACTCCAAAAAGCCAACAAGGGTAAGTCGCAGTCTGCCAAACCACCAGCAACACCCATACGACCCCGCGCCAGCTGAATGATTTCCTGATGTCGTAATAACTCTCCAAAAGCTTCCCGATGTTCGCGCAGTAATTTGAGTTGCTGATTGATGCGAAACTGCCAGACCTGTAGGGGCCGCTCATCCACCTCGGGACTTTGGGACCAGATGCTGAGGCTTTGCCCAAGTCGCTCCAGTTCCAGAATCAAATCCAGGCGCAACTCAGGTCGACTGCAAAAATCCAGCAGTTCATTATATGGACGCAATGCCTGACGCAAATCTCCCTCATGAATGCGCTGCACCTGCGCAAAAACGCTCTCCATGCGCAACAACAATCGGGCGCGCTCATGGAGGGGATGCTCATAAACTGCCATGCCTGTCCTTTTTTATCCGTAAAAACTGTTCATAGTGACAGCAATTAATGCACCATTTTCGGGCATTGCCTGACAGGTTGCCACAGGCAATTTTTCTAGGCAAATCCAAGGGCTTTATGAACTGCTTCCCAGTAAACCAAAACGGCTTCATGCAAAGCCTGCACGTCTTTTTCATTGTTAATAACGTAATCTGCAGCGGCATTCCGCTCGGCACGCGGAAGTTGCGCCGCCAGAACAGCCTCAATTTGCGTATTAGACCAGCCGGGACGCAACTGTAATCGTTCAATTTGCAAAGAACTTGGGCAATCAATAACCAGAACCTGATCCAGCAGCGCCTGATAATGGTTTTCGACAAGAAGCGGCACTACCCAAACGATGGCCGCTTCGGGCTGGTCCTTTTGCAGACTTTGACTGCGGTCCAGAAAAAGTTGGCGAATCTGGGGGTGCAACAGGGACTCCAGCCATTTTTTGGCGGCCGGATCACTGAAAATCCGCTCCCGCAACAAAGACCGATCCAAACAACCATCCGCCAGCAAATATTGCGGCCCCCAGTGCCGGACAATCGCCGCGTGGGCCGGCTGGCCCGGCTCAACCAGCTCACGGGCCATGAGATCCGCATCCAGAATATGCGCACCCAAGGCCCGCAGCATCTCCGCCACGGTACTTTTACCGCTGGCAACTCCGCCGGTCAGTCCTAAGCGCATAATGGATCAGGCCCCCAGCAACTGCAGATACGCATGGATAATATCACCGGGCCAGAGGAGCATAAGCCAGCCCCCCAGAGCCAGATAGGGTCCGAAGGGGATGGCGTAATCCCGGCCTTTTCCGCGCAGCAAAAAGACCGTGGCAACCAGCCCCCCGCTTATGGCGGCTATAAACAGGGTGAGGAAAACTGCCTGCCAACCCAGCCACGCACCAATCAAGCCGAGCAGCTTGAGATCACCGCCACCCATGCCATGCCGCCCGGTCATTTTCAAGTACACGGTCGCCAGCAACCACAGACTGCCATATCCCAGAACAATGCCAAGCAGAGCATTCAATGGCGTGGTCAGGGCCAGTCCCGATCCCAAAAAAGCGGAAGCATTAATGAGCAGTCCGAGGAGCATACCCGGTTTGGTAATGCGATCCGGGAGTAATTGCGTTTCCAGATCAATCAGGGTAAGCGCCAATAAAGTCCAGGTGAAAAACAGTGCAGGAATTAATGACCAACGAAATCCCCATTGCCAGGCAACCACTACGCTGAATATTCCCGTCAACAACTCCAAAGCAGGATAGCGCCAGGAGATGGAACTACCACAAGAATGACAGCGACCGCGTAGCAATAGCCAGCTCAGCACCGGAATATTCTCCCAGGCACGGAGCACATGCCCACACTGAGGGCAATGGGAAGAAGGCCGAATGATCGATTCCCGGCGGGGAACGCGGTGCACGACCACATTGAGAAAACTGCCAATCAGCAATCCGAACAGCCCCACAAATACGTAACCGGCGAAGGGAAAGAGTGACGTCACCCCCCCCTCCCGGTCACGACACGGGTAAACCTGAGCGCAAAAGATTGTGGACAAATACCCAGTCGCGTCGCCGCTACCACCGGGTCTCCGGAAACCTCTGCAAGTACCGATCGAAGCAGATCGGCTTCGGCTCTATCCAGAGTACAGGCAACTCCAGATTCTGTTTTCGGGACAACCGTAGAAAAGCTTTGATTTGCATTCTGGTTCGGAGCAACGTGATTTCCATTTTCAAGAATATTCTTGTCTGGAAATACTAGACTACGCTCCAGCAAATTCTCCAGTTCGCGCACATTGCCCGGAAAATCATATTCCTGCAGCTTTTCCAGTACCTCTTCAACCAAAATGGTCGGGCTCTGGTCTACTTGCCTACTGATGCGCTGAAGAATCACCTCAACCAGTTGGGGGACATCTTCCAGTCGTTGCCGCAATGGCGGCATGTGCAACTGCACTACATTCAGCCGATAAAGAAGGTCTTGACGAAAGGTCCCAGCCTCCACCATTGCACCAAGATCGCGATGCGTCGCCGAAATAAACCGCAGATCCAAAGAAATTTCTCGCGCACCACCCAGCGGCCTAATCACTCGCTCCTGAATAGCGCGCAGCAACTTAACCTGCATCAGCATGGGTAACTCAGCAATTTCGTCCAGAAAAAGCGTACCCCCGTTAGCCGCCTGGAAAAGCCCCTGGCGGGACTGGGTTGCGCCAGAATAAGCGCCTTTTTCAGCACCAAATAATTCGCTTTCAATCAACCCTTCGGGAATCGCACCACAATTCACAGCCACAAAAGGCTTGTCCTGCCGCAGGCTGGAATCATGAATAGCCCGGGCAGCCAACTCCTTGCCGGTTCCTGACTCACCCGTAATATGAACAGGCGCATTACTACGAGCCAGTTTGCGAATATCTGCTCTTAATTGTTGCATTACGAGAGACTGACCAATCAGCCGGTTCGTCGCATCCTGCTCCACGTCCAGGGGATGATTTAGCTTGAGCGCCTGGGCCACCAACTGGCGCAGACGCGCCAACTCAATGGGCTTGGACATATAGTCAAAAGCCCCTGCCTGCATGGCTTCTACAGCACCATCTGCCGATGAATAAGCCGTAATGACGGCCACTGGAATATGTGGATAGGCATTGTGCAAATGTCGCACGAGATCAATGCCTGAACCATCTGGCAAACGTAAATCACTCAACACCAGCGAGGGGAGACCATGAGAAAGATGGGCGTGCGCTTCTGCCAGAGAACCTGCACCTGACACCTGCAGACCCATACCTTGCAAAGTAATCTGTAACAATTCAACAATACTCGGCTCGTCATCTACTACCAATGCCGAGGGGCCAGGTCGATTTGTCATCATGCCGCCTCCTCATGCGGGTCCCAGCAAGGCAGGAATATTCTGAATACGGCACCCCGATCAGGGTGATTCTCACACAGCACATTTCCACCATTCATTTGGATTAACTCGCGCACCATCGGTAAACCCAGTCCGGTACCCCGAGAGTTGGTCGTAAAAAAAGGCTCAAAAATGCGTTCCATGACTTCCGGTCGGATACCGGAGCCGAAATCTCTTAACGTCAGCATAATTTGTTCTTTTCCATAGCGTTCAGCACTGATTTCTACCCGCACCAGTCCGTCTTCGTCAACTGCATACTGGGCTGTGTTATGCAGCAAATTCCAGAAAACCTGACGCACTTGTGCAGGATCCGCGTAAATCAACAAGCTCGCCGAGATATCCTGAACCAGCACATGCATGTCCGCCAACTGCGGATCGGTCTGCAGTTGGGCAAGCAATTTCGGCAACCAGCTGGATAAGGCGATAGGCTCCAGATGGGCGGGTCCTGGTCGTGCCATTTCCAGCACCGACTCGACAATAGCATTGATACGAACCGTTTCTCTCTCCAGTATTTCGAACAAATGGCGAGAACTGGCATTTTCCATGCTTTCATCCAGAAGATTGGCTGCGTGACGGATGACACTGAGCGGATTACGGATTTCGTGGGCAATATTCGCGGCCAGACGCCCCAATGCGGCGAGTTGCGCTTCGCGCTCCATTGCCCGCAAAACAGAAGCATCTCTTAACAGCAGCAGACGGAAGGGACTTCCCGGAAGCGCAATTTTTCGCACCATCAGCGACTGCGTCTGGTCCCTTGCAGCCGGATCACCTGAACCCAAAGGAACCAGGACTTCATTATCGTCACCCTGATTTTTAATCAACATCGCCGCCAGGCGCGCCTGTACCAGATCTATGGCAACAGGTACATTTCCCCAAAACCGATAACCAGACAGTTTGCGTGCAATCGGATTACTCAGGATAACCCGGTTATACTGGTCCAGGACCAACACGCCTACATCCATCTGCTGAACGATTTCCTGATTAAGCACATTCAGGTTGAACAGCTCCTGGTCACATTGTATGGCTAAACGATTACCGCGATCCAGACTCCGCACCAGGCTGTCCGCCAGAACGGCTACCGCAATCAGTGCCAGAATATAAATAAATAATTGACCAAAAAGTGGGTGAACGCTCGCCATTCCACCCTGCAAAGATTCAATCACCAGAAGCAGCAATAATATCCAGACAAATAAAAATGCGCCCTTCCCCCGCAACAAACTGGCCACTGACACCAACAGCAGAAAAGGGAGAATACTGAAGGGTCCATTTATTCCACCGCCATAATGCAGCAGCAGCAACACCAGGACTGTATCCACTAACACTTGCGACCAAAGATGCCAGCGCGCTTGGCCGGGGAATCTCATCAGCAGGAGCAAGAGATAAAGCATGCTCATCCCGGCAGCGACGAGAGTTACCACACTCAGCGGATGATTGCGCGCACCTATATCCAGGAAATTTTTACTGACTGGTAACTGCACCAATATGGCAATTGCAGCGGCAATCAACAGGCGATAAGCCGAAACGCCCCACAGACGCCGCCAGGATCCGTCCTGCTGGATAGACTCAGATACCATAAACTTGAATCTTGTGGCGCTGCATCAGTTATTCATTGCAGATTGGTGACCCTCAATACTTCTTCCAGACTGGTTATGCCTTCCTTGATTCTTCTTAGACCATTCTGGCGCATGGTGAGCACCCCCTCACTGGCTGCCTGCCGCGCCAGATCTATAGCGGTGCCACCCCGCATGATGATTTCGCGCATGGCTTCACTGACTGGCATGACCTGATAGAGCCCCATACGCCCTTTATAGCCTGTTTTATTACATTCGTCACAACCCGTCGGACCCATAGGACGCCAGCCTTGCAGATCTTCCGCCGCAAACCCGGCTTCCACAAGCGCCTGATCAGGAATACGCACCGGCTTTTTGCAATGCGTACACAGCTTGCGGGCCAGTCGCTGAGCCATGACCAGATGCACCCCACCGGCAATATTGTAGGTAGGAATACCCATGTTCTCGAGGCGGGTCAGGCTCTGAGGTGCATCATTGGTATGCAGCGTGGCCAGCACCAAATGTCCGGTCTGGGCTGCCTTGATCGCAGTTTCTGCGGTTTCCAGATCACGCACCTCACCGACCATGATAATATCGGGATCCTGACGTAAAAATGAACGCAGGGCAGCGGCAAAATTCAAGCCGATCCGCTCATTGATATTCACCTGATTGATACCATACACCGGAATTTCTACGGGATCTTCCGCCGTACTGATATTGCAGTCACCCGTATTGAGAATGTTCAATGCGGTGTATAACGTCGTGGTTTTACCAGAGCCAGTAGGTCCTGTTACCAGAATCATGCCATAGGGGCGGTGAATAGCCTCCTCAAAAGCTTTGCGTTGTTCAGGTAAAAAACCCAGTTGTTCGATGGGTACCCTGGAACTGGCAGGATCCAGAAGACGCAAGACAATGGTTTCCCCGAAACTGGTCGGCAAAAAAGACACACGAAAATCAATGACCCGAGCCGGAGGCACGCGTACCCGTAAGCGTCCATCCTGAGGCAAACGCCGCTCCGAAATATCCAGACGACAAAGAATTTTCAGTCGCGACGTAACCCCATCCCGCAAAGCCAATGGTGGATGCAGAGCGTCCTGCAACACCCCATCCAGGCGGTAACGCACCCGGAAATCTTTTTCATAGGGTTCCAGATGAATATCCGATACGCTACGCTGAATCGCGTCCAAAAGCAGTTGCTGCACAAAACGCACCACCGGTGCATCCTCCACAGTGCCATCGCTATCCCTGGATAAATCAAATTCCTCCTGGGCACCATCCGCATCTACATCTGGTGCTTTTTCAAGAAATACATCATCAATTCCGGTTCCGGCATTATTGGCCAGGTGTACCGCACGCATCAGCTTATTGGCTTCCACGAGTATCGGCACAACCTGCAAACCGGTATTGAACTTAATGTCTTCAACAGCTTTGAAGTCGGTAGGATCAGCCATCGCCAGATAAAGTGTCTCGCCGCGTTTGGATAAGGGCAAGACGAGATAACGGCTCATCAGGTTTTTATCAATCCGGCGTACCAACAGGTCATCAATCATGACCGCATCCAGATCAAGCATCGGCATATTGTAGCGCTGGGACAGATGCGCCATCAGCGCAGGCGCAGAAACAGCACCTTTTTCTACCGCATAAAACAGCAATGGTTTTTTCCCCCGCCCAGGATCACTGGCAAGAGAGACCAATTGCGCTTCATTACCCAGCCCATTACTGACCAGTGCCCGCAATACGGGCGTTAAAGCGATTTGTTCCGGGTTTGCAGCCATCGACGTAATGTATCCTCCACAGCCTGGGTTTGCGGCAAAACACCCGTCCAGATCCGGAAGCTTTCAGCTCCCTGTTCCACCAGCATACCCAGTCCGTCAATTGCACATCGCCCATATTGTCGAGCTACGCGTAACAATGGGGTTTCCAAGGGGTTATAGACGACATCGTACACATTGCCATGATTTGGCAACAATTCCAGATTCAGTTCCGGATGACCTTCCCCACGCAAACCCAAGGCGCTGGTATTCACCAGCAACAGTGTCTGCGGCAAAATCCGGGCAATGCGTTGCCGTTCCAGTGGAAGAGGATGCAAGGGGAATTGGGGAAATTCAGCCGCCAGTTTTTCGGCGCGTTCGACATGGCGGTTGGCCACATAAATAGCGGGGCAGCCAGCCGTTCCCAAGGCATAAATAATGGCCCGGGCTGCCCCACCCGCACCAATTACCATAACGGGGGCAGAGCGCCAACTGCCCCCCGCATGACGCTCCAAAGCCCGCAGAAAACCAACGGCATCGGTGTTGTCCCCCTTAAAACGGCCCGCTGTATAATGTACAGTATTGACTGCACCAATCTGCTCTGCGGCTGGACTGAGTTCGTCCATCAGGATCTTTGTGGATTCTTTATGCGGCACCGTGACATTGAATCCCAATACACCGGCTGCCGCCAATCCTTTGAGCGCTTTTGGCAAGTCAGCAGCCATCACCGGAAACGGCACATACACCATGTCGATCCCCAGTTGTTGCGCAAACAGCCGATGCATCCAGGGCGATAGACTGTGTTTCACCGGATCGCCGATGATTCCGTAGACGGCAGTTTCTCCACCGGGATGCCATGTTTCCACTGTTGTTACCAAAACCTGCTCCTCATGAACCCAATATCGCAGCACTTTATTGATCATAAAACTAAAAACGGCAGAGGGTCGGGAGGCTTTTTGCGCCAACGTCCCTTGCCTGTTGTTCTAAGGCTCATCCTGCTGTCAGGAGAGAACTCGCCCTGCGGGCTCAGACAGCTCTCCTGACGGGCGCCGGATTTCACCAAGAACAACAACGGCGCGGGTCAAAGTCGCGGCAAAGCCTTCCGACCCTCTGCCGTTTTTAAAATTACAGAACCAGATACTTAGGCGTCGGTCAGTCGAGATAATAATTCCGGCCAGTTCCTGCCTGGCAGAATATTGCCCAAGATTACCGGCTCACGAACTCCCGTCACCTGTTGATACGGGAGAGTTTTCCCTCGCAAGCATTGTTCACCCAACCAGGCAAAGGCCAAAGCCTCAAGTGCCTGGCTGGGAATACCGCTGAGCTCCGCCCCCGAATGTACCTGCAGCTCCGGCAAAGCCGCCTGGATGGCCCGCATCAGCGTTGGATTTTCAGCGCCGCCGCCAAACACCAGCAACTCTTTGGCACTAGGTGTCCATTTTCGCAGGGCATCTGCCACCGTTATGGCCGTCAATGCCGTTAACGTAGCCACAAAATCCGCCCCCGAATATTTCCAGACATGCCACCATTGACCGACCAACCGGTCATCAAAACTTTCACGACCGGTACTTTTTGGTGGAGATTGCAGGAAATAGGGGTGTTTCAACCACTGAGCGAGGGGCAACGCCTGAACCTTACCGGCCGCTCCCAATTTGCCGTCCAGATCGCAACAGGCTTCGCCTTTAGTCAAAATCCGGACCGCTGCATCAACCAACACATTCCCAGGCCCGGTATCGAAGGCCTGCAAAGTTTGGGAGTCATCAGCGCCGGGAATCCAGGTCAAATTTGCCATACCGCCCAGATTCAGAACCAGACGCGGCTGATCTGCCTGAAACAGGCGCTGATGAAACGGAGGAACCAATGGTGCACCCTCACCACCGGCAGCCACATCGGCTCGCCGAAAATCGTGGACCACCGTCAGACCCGTAGCTATAGCTACATCGGCGGCTGAGCCAATCTGCAGGGTAAAACCGGGAACAGCGCGCGGCTGATGCCGAATGGTCTGGCCATGCAGGGCAATAAAATCCACCGGACCCAATTTACGAATGGCAGCCTCTGCCACCTCCGCATAACAGGCCCCCAGTTGACGATCCAGTACGGCCATTTGCTCAACATTCAGGGGGCCATTGGCGGCAAGCACCATTTCCCGCAAGGGTGCAGCAAAAGCCTGGCTGAACAAACCGGCATATCCCTGTGCGGGAGCAACACCGAAATCCAGCACTGCTGCATCAACACCATCCGCACTGGTTCCGGACATCAAACCTAAACCGCGCAAGCCGTTACCGCTTCGCAACAAGATTCAGAAATTGTTGCTGCTGCAAACAGCCTCGCTCAATGTTCGTGACCGTGCTCACCATGGACGTGGCCGTGAGCCAATTCTTCTGCGGTCGCATCACGCACATCCAGTACCGTGACATCAAAATTCAGCGTCATTCCGGCCAGTGGATGATTCAAATCCACGGTCACATCTTCGCCTTCAATATCAATCACTGTGGCCAGACGGGCACCTTCATCCGTTTCGGTTTCAAACTGCGTCCCGATTTCGAGATCCTCAGGATCATCAAAATCTTCCTTGGCAACCACTTCCACCAAATCTTCATCCCAGTCGCCATAACCTTCTTCGGGTGGAATGGATACTTCCACCTTATCGCCCGTGCGATGCCCGGCCAGAGCCTGCTCCAATCCGGGAATGATTCCGTGGTGTCCATGCAGATAAATAAGCGGTTCTTCACCTACAGAGCTGTCAATCAGCTCTCCCTCTTCATCGGTGAGGGAATAGTCGATGGTGACTACTTTGTCGTTGCTGATGATCATATTGAGCGTCCTATAGATGAGGGCTGGAGGATAACGGCTGATTTCAGTGGGAATTCTAGCTTGACTGGGCAGAAACGGCAAAATTTTCCGGGGTCTCCCAAAACTGCCAGGAAGGCGCCAGAATCTCGCTGAATGCCTTGATCCACAAAGGACTATCATTAAGTGCCGGAATATATCGCAAAGTTTTTCCGCCGGCATTCAAAAAAGTTTCTTTGCCCTCCAGCGCAATTTCCTGGAGGGTCTCCACACAATCCGCCGAAAATCCGGGGCAGAGGACATCTATTTCCCGAATCCCCTGCCGGGCCAGACTCATCAGGGTTTTATCCGTATAAGGCTCAAGCCATTTAGCCGCGCCAAAACGACTCTGGAAGGTCTGAATCCATTCGCCCTGATTCATGCCCAACTCCTGCACCAAAAGTGCCGTGGTGGTTTCGCACTGTTGACGATAAGGATCACCCAACTGAATAGACCGCTGGGGCAGGCCATGAAAGGAAATGAGTAACTTTTCAGCGCGACCGTTTTCCTGCCACCAGTGACGGACACTTTCTGCCAGCGCATGAACATAGGCAGGATGGGCATGCCAGTCCCGGAGCATGCGTAATTCGGGAATATCCCGCATACCTCGCAACACATCGGCGACCTTGTCGAATATGGAGGCCGTAGTAGCAGCGGCATATTGGGGATACAGCGGCACCACCAGTATTTTTTCGCAACCCGATTGGCGCAGTTCTGCTATTTTTTCCTGTAATGACGGCTTTCCGTAGCGCATGGCTAACACCACGCGCAACTGCCCGGAAAAATGGGCATCACCATACTGCTGTAAGCCATCCGCAAGGCGCTGACTATAGACCATTAATGGTGATCCTTCGGGCATCCAGATACTGGCATAATTGCGCGCCGAACGCGCCGGGCGGAAAGTCAGAATCGGACCATTTAATATGGGCCACCAGATAATCCGGGGCAATTCCACCACCCGCCGATCACTGAGGAACTCGCGCAGATAACGGCGTACGGCTGCAGCTGTAGGAGCCTCGGGCGTACCCAAATTGACTAGTAGAACACCAATCATCATTCCTCCTGCAGTTGAATCAAAACAGGTGCGTGATCTGAAGGTCGTTCAGCAGCCCGTGCATTACGATCGATGACTACATCCTGAACCTCCGCCATCAAGGCATTGGAAGCCAGAATCAAATCAATGCGCAAGCCGCGATTACGGCGAAATCCTGCCGCCCGATAATCCCACCAACTCCATTCCTGAAGATCACCATGCTGGTGACGCCAGCTATCTTGCAGCCCGAGATTCAGCAGGGCCGACAGGGCTGCCCGTTCTGGAGGAGAGCACAGGACATCTTCACCCCAGGCCACCGGGTCATAAACATCCCGGTCATCGGGAGCAATATTAAAATCTCCGACGAGCAGCAGCCGGGGCCATTGCTGCAATTCCTTTGCGATCAAGGCCCGCAGGCGCTCCAGCCACTGCAGCTTGTAGGGATATTTGTCACTCTCCAACGACTGGCCGTTGGGCACATACACATTCACCACCCGGGTGCCCGCGAAAGTGCCAGCGCAAAGCCGCGCCTGACCGTCGCTACCCTCGGGCCAATCGCAGCGCCCATCTTCCGGCACACTGCGACTGAGTATCGCCACGCCGTTATAGGTAGGCTGCCCATGATAAAGTGCGTGATAACCCGCTTCAGCCAGTTCGGCAACAGGAAATTTTTCATCGGTGAGTTTGGTTTCCTGCAAACACAGCACATCCGGAGATTTTTCCTGCAACCACTCCAGCACTTGCGGAAGCCGCACCTTCAGTGAATTGACATTCCAACTGGCCACTCTCATGGACATTACTGCGGTAATGTCGCACTAACACTGGGCCGCAAACGCATACTGTGCATCCAGGCCAACAAATCGGGAAACTGGACCAGGAAGTCCGGAGCCCGCAGATCCACATAACCCACCGCACATACCGTCGCAATTTGTGACAGATTCAATACCGGCACCGACGCCACGTCTTTCCACACCCTGGTTTCTTCCTGAAGCATGGCCAGTGCCGTAGTCACCTTGCCGCGCGCGCGCTGCAACATGTTCAGATCCTGACAGTCAGCCGCATGACGTTGCTCCAGAACCCAGGCAATAGTTGTATCCATAATGCCGCTAGCCAGTGCTTCCACTCGCAGGGTTTCAATACGCGCTTCCGGATCTTTGGGAAAAATCGCCGGATCCGGACGCAAGATCTCCAGATACTGAACAATCACCGCAGAATCATAAACCGACGAACCATCATTGCGCAGCAGTACCGGGATTTTGCCCAGCGGATTATGGGTGAGGGCAGCATGGTCCTGAGTCCGCAAATTGACCCATTCCACTTCGCAGGGGATGTTTTTTTCCAATAGCGCCATACGGACCTTGCGGGCGTAGGGGCTGGTTTCGGTAGCGAACAGGCGCATCTTTTTCTCCTTATGGGTAGGCCAGCGTTGACTCTGTTATCATGACTTAAATTATCATCCCTAGCCAAGCCCAGGAATCATGAACTACCAACATCATTTTCATGCCGGCAATGCGGCAGATTGCATCAAACATCTGGCGCTTTATCTTGTTTTGGAAGCCTTGACCCGCAAGGACACCCCCCTGGCCTACATCGACACACATGCCGGGGCGGGTAGTTACCCGTTGGGCAACAGCGGAGAACATCTCGGCGGTATTACACGCCTATGGGCGGATCGACGCAGTTTGCCCCAATCCGGCGAATGGCTCAAACGTATTCAGCAGATCAATCACGACAAACAACTGCTGCATTACCCCGGATCGGCCCGACTCGCCGCCGAAATGCTCAGACCGGAAGATCGGATGATTTTATGTGAAACAGAGGCGGAAATTGCCGTACAATTACGCGCGAACCTGGGCAAAAGACCACATACCAGCATTTTGAACGATGACGGATATCGCGCTCTTTTTGCCCATATCCCCCCGCAGGAAAAGCGCGGTCTGGTGTTGATTGATCCGCCCTTTGAGCGCCGGGACGAGTGGGAAATTCTCGCCAATGCCGTACTGCGCACCTATCAACGCTGGCCTCAGGGAACCTATCTCATCTGGTATCCCATAAAAATACGGGGTACGATCACGCGATTCTGGCAAGCCATACGCGGCAAAATTGCGGCGCAGGTGTTTGAACTGACACAACGGCCGGAAGAAGGTCGCGAAGCCCTGGCTGGTAGCGGGTTGTTGTTGATCAATGCGCCTTGGGGCGTCAAGGAAGCCCTCAGCGCTGGTCTTGCCGAACTTGGCCCTCTATTGGCCGATCCGCAATCCGGAGGATTCTGGTCTCTGCGTTGCAGCGGCTGGGCCGCCCCTGAAAAAGCAGCGCATAAAAATTAATTCATCTCAATCACGCAGAAGAAGGTTAAGCGGATGGACAAAGAAACACTTCCCAATATCGATCATATTCAAAAACTGCTGCTGTATGGAGGTCCTTCCGCACAGCTACAGCAGGAACTGGTCAAAACGACCGACACCGAATTCAGTGTCGCAATCCTCTATCAACTGGCCCTGCGTCATGGCGTCATCAGCCCAACTGCAGCGCGTGAAGGGCTGGCCCTGCTGGCTACGGCCGGAACAGCGGGCGACAGTGGTCGTAAAATTCTGGAACAAGTGATTGCCGACAGCGATTTTCTGGCTGTACGGGCCATGCGCTAAAGGAAACGGACATTGCGTCTTTATAGCTGGAATGTAAACGGCTGGCGGGCAGCCTGCCGCAAAGGTTTGCGGGACTGGGTGAAAGAGACCGGCCCCGATCTGCTCTGCACTCAGGAAACCAAGGCGGATCCGGCAAAACTGACAACTGAAGAAAGCCACCTGGAAGGATATGACAGTTGCTGGGCCGTGGCCGAACGGGCCGGTTACAGTGGCGTTAGCACTTTCAGCAAAATTCCCGGGTCAACTTCTCATGCAGGCATGGGTGTAAAACATTTTGACCGCGAAGGCCGGGTGGTAGTCACTGATTGCGGTGATTTTGATTTGTACAACGTCTATTTTCCCAACGGCAAAAAAGATGACGAACGACTGGCCTTTAAGCTGGATTTTTATGCCGCCTTTCTGGCGCATATTAACCAGAAAGTGGCGGCAGGTCGCCCGGTGATTTTTTGCGGGGACGTGAACACGGCGCATCAGCCCATCGACCTTGCCCGGCCCAAGGAAAATCAGCGCATTTCCGGCTTTCTTCCCGAGGAGAGAGCCTGCATGGACCAATGGCAACAGGCCGGTTGGGTGGATAGTTTTCGTCATCTTCATCCCGATGAGGCCCGTTATTCCTGGTGGAGCCAGCGCACTGATGCCCGTAGTCGCGACATCGGCTGGCGCCTCGATTATTTCTGGGTACACCAGAGTCTGCTGCCGCGCCTGCGCGCTGCGGGTATCGCTACGGAAGTCATAGGTTCTGATCATTGTCCCGTCTGGCTGGAGATTATTTGATGCGCCTCGAACAATATGTGCAACTCGCCGCAAATGACCTATTCACCGTGGCAGACTTGCGGCGTTGGGGCAGCAGCCGCTTTGCTGCCGCTGATCTGGATTTCAGTCAGGGACAACAAAATCCCCGCGCCGAAGCCGATCTGATCCTGGCGCGCGCCCTGTACCTGGAACCCGAAGATCTTGCGGACTTTTCGGCTGCCCTGCTGCTGCCCGATGAAAAGCGCCGGATATTGCAACACTTTTATGCGCGTGAAATTCTCCGCAGACCTGCGGCCTATATTACTGGAGAAGCCTGGTTCGCCGGGCTGCGCTTTATGGTGGATGAGCGGGTATTGATCCCCCGCAGCCTCATTGAACCCTTTATTGAAGAGGGTTTTGCGCCCTGGGTAGAAGAATCCCGAATCCTGCGTATTCTCGAAATTGGTACCGGTTCCGGATGCATGGCCATTACCCTGGCCCTGCGTTTTCCCCATGCTGAAATAGATGCCGTAGATATCTCTCCAGAGGCCCTGAACGTGGCGCGCAGCAATGTCCAAAAACACGGACTGGAAGATCAGGTGCATTTATATCAGTCAGATTTGTTCTCGGCTTTGCAGGGACAACGTTACGATCTGATTATCAGCAACCCCCCCTACGTGGATGCCGCAGCCATGGCCGAGTTACCCCCGGAATACACCCATGAGCCACGCCTGGCCCTTGCCGCCGGCACGGATGGACTGGACTGTCTCCTGCCCCTGCTGGAACAAGCTCCCCAACATCTGGAAGCTGGCGGGGTATTGATTGTGGAAACCGGCGATGCAGAAGTGGCGCTCAGCGAACAAAGACCCGATTTGCCGCTGATCTGGTTGGAGCACCCTGCGGGAGGCTCCGGTGTTTTCCTGATGACTTCTAATGGCTGAACAACAATTCCAGAAACACCCGCACCGCCCGCGACTGAAAATCCGTCTGCGGGCGAATCAGAAACAGCGTCCAGAATAAACCACGCGGTGGTTCCAGACGCAGGGAAGCCAAAGGCCAGCGGACCTTGTCCAGAGCCTCCACCGAGGCAAAACCAATACCCAATCCTGCCGCGACCGCGTCGCGCAGAGCTTCGACTCCCGTCACCTCCACGCTATAACGGGCACACAATCCGGCATGGGCAATGGCGGCCTCGACGCGGCGCCGAATTCCTGAATGAGCTTCTCTCCAGACAATGGGTTGTTGCAGAATTTCCTCCCAGCGCGCCGATTGTCGCCCTTCCTGTACCCAGGGATGATCCCGGGGCAAAATGGCCACCAGTTCATCTTCCCGCCAGGCTTCCTGCTCCATGTGTTGTGGCAAATGATCTGCGATAATTTGCTCTTCGGTAAACAGCAAGTCCCAACTACCCAAAGAAAGGGCATCCGGCAAAGGACCCGTTTTCAATTGCAACTGGATACTCGGATAGGCACTACGGAAACGGGCCAGATGTTCCATCAAAAAATAGTTGGCGACCGTATTGGTGGCCGCAATGCGTAAACTGCCTTCCTGCAGGTTCTGGCGTCGCGCCGACCAGCTTTCCACCTCTGCCAGGCTTTCGCGCAGGCGGCGCGCATAGGGCAACAGCGACTCACCCGCTGCTGTCAGCTTGATACCACGACCACTGCGTTGATACAGCGGTTCTCCCAAACTCAGCTGCAGTGCCCGCAGCCGCTCGGAAACAGCGGGCTGGCTGCGCTGCAGCATCCGGGCCCCACGTCCTACCCCTTCGGCCTCGGCAACGGCCAAAAAGGCCAACAATTCTTCAGCATGTATTTTCAATAGGATTTTCCGATGAATACGTGCAACTCAATCTATTAGTTCTATATTAGTGACAGCGCTACAGTAGAGCAAATTTGATGGGAGACACCTGATGGAGCGCATCCAGCCATTGTCCAGAACCTGGCCACTTTTTGCAGGCGTAGCACTGGCTTTGGGTATGGGCTCTTTTGATGGTGCCTCGGTGCAAGGTATTTTCCCCTATGTGGCGGGTGGCCTTTCCACCAGTAACGATCATGCCCTGTGGACGCTGACTTACTTTATCGTGCACTGGTCCCTGGGCATCACTCTCATGCCCTGGACCACCCAGCGTTTTGGCATGCGGCGCGTATTCCAGATGGCGGTTATGGTTGCCGGCATCGGCACCATCATCAGCGCCACCACCAGCAATCTCTGGATCATGCTGCTTTCCCGTGCCCTCGAAGGGATTGCCGCAGGGCTGCTGGTCCCTCTGAGCCAAAGCCTGTTTCTGCGCCATAGTCCAGAACGACATCATGGCCTGGTCACCATTTTCTGGAGTAATGCCATGCTGGTTCCCTTTTTTTTCGGGCCAGCCTTGGGCGGTTTTTTGGCTACAGACCTCGGTTATCGCAGTATTTTTCTGCTTTCTCTGCCTTTCTGGATACTGGCATTACTGCTCGGTAGCAGTGGTATCCCCAAAGATCAGGGTCGAAAAAACATGCCGCCCTTTGACGGCTGGGGATTCGGTCTACTCTACGCCGGACTGATGAGCCTGCAAGTCGTACTTGATCAGGGCGAAGAATATGGCTGGTGGCACTCTGCGTTTATTCTGAAAATGACCCTCATAGCTCTGGCTTGTTTTTTGCTGTTTGCCTGGCGCGAAAGCGAAACAGCCCATCCCTTGCTGGAAATCCACTTTCTGAAGCGGCGTAATTACTGGTTGGGGCTTTTGCTACTCTGCCTAGGATGGGCCATGTTCATGGGCTGGGCTTCCATTTTACCGCTGTGGGCGGAAGAAGATTTGGGATTTAACGGATTCTGGGCCAGCCTCGTTCTTTTCCCCATCGGGCTGGGGGCGATTCCTCTATCCACCCAGATGGATCGTCTTCGGGGACTGCTCGGCTTGCGTCGTCTGGCTGCCTTGTGTTTCAGCATTTTTGCCTTTGCTTATGGCAATGCTTATCTCAGCCCCATCAGCAGTCTGTCTGACCTTTTTATTCCCATCCTCCTGATAGGCATTGGCGTCGGCATGCTCTTTGTGCCCCTGACCCTCATCATTCTTTCGGGACTGGATAGCGAAGAAATCCCTTCAGCGGCAACGACCAGCAACTTCATCCGGGTATTCAGTGCAAATATCGGCGTGAGCCTGCTGAGTGTCTATTGGACCCGTTACAGCGCCATGGCCGCCGATCACTTTCGCGGCCAGATCAGTCGCTTCCATAACCATCAGAATTTATCAGCGGCCATGTTGCACAACATGATCATGGTCAAAGCCGATACCCTCAGTATCGACAACCTGCTGCGCCTGTCCATGTGGATTTGTCTGGCCGCCGCATTGATAGCGTACTTTTTCATCATTCCTCCGAGCCGCATGAAAAATGCGGACAGCCCGCAAAACTACGTCGAAGAGGAGGAAGCGGAAACCGGTTTTGCCGCTTCGGCAAAAGCCGAAGCCACCGACGGGGCCAGAACCACTTCCTGACGTGGGCGGGGAATTTCTATACCCGCGTTTTCGAGGGCTTCCGCCAACGCCCAGTTAAAAGCAGCATGGGTGCCGCCAGGACGCATCAATCCGTCACGCTCTACCCAAACAATCATCTCGCAATCATATCCCGCTTCTCCAAAAGCATTGAGCCAGAGTGAAGGTGAATACTCTGTTTTTCGGCTACATAAGGGATGGGCCAAGGCGGTATTCACCACCAGCTCACGGAGTTTTTCCCGGTCAGTCCCGTAAGGAACCCGAAAAGGAACGTGAATACGCATGACTGGATCATCCAGACTCCAATTAATCACTTCCCCATTCACAAACTGGGAATTAGGGACCAAAACATCCACATGATCGTTCGTCATAATCTGGGTATAACGCACACTAAGTTTTTTGACTTCGCCGTGCAGGCCATTTTCCTTGATCTGAATATAATCTCCGACCTTGATACTGTGTTCAAAAAGTAGAATCAAACCAGAGGCAAAATTGCTGAAAATATTTTGCAGGCCAAACCCCAAACCGACACCGACTACGCCACCGAGAATACTCAGACTGCTGAGATTGACGCCAACCGTTTGCAGGGCAATCAAAATACCCAGAGCTATGACGATATAGTAGGTCAACCTGGAGATTGCATAAGCAGTAGCCGCCCCCAGACTCCGGGTCAGGGTTTTCCGCGTCAGCCTTCTCAGCCAGATAGCGCCCCACCAGAGGAAAACCAGGATCAGCACAAATTCGATAATCCCCAGGGGTTCAATAAGAATGTTGCCCGGCAAATGCCATGGTGTGGTAAACCATCGCCAGAAAGCCCCCCAATAGTCATGCATATTCAGTTTCTCCATCCATTTTCCGCCAAGGGTAGGGTTTGTCCTGAAAACGGCAGTGGGGCTGGGGGCTTTTTGCTCCAACGTCCCTTGCCTGTTGTTCTAAGGCTCATCCTGCTGTCAGGAGAGAACTCGCCCTTTGGGCTCAAACAGCTCTCCTGACGGGCGCAGGATTTCACCAAGAACAACAACGGCGCGGGCCAAAGTCGCGGCAAAGCCCCCAGCCCCACTGCCGTTTTCAGGATTATACGTATTCTATCAGAACGAACGCCGTGACAAACATACAACAACCCCTGCCGCAAAGCGTCCACATCAGTTACACTAAAGCAAAAATTGACTGGATAAGGTAGCCCCGTGAAAGCATTTGTTCTCCAGCCCCTGCAAGAGGCCCTCAACGACCTGCTGCAGCAAGGCGTCATTCCGGAAGTTCCGGCTCAGCTCGAACTGGATCGCCCCAAGCAGGTGGAGCACGGCCATCTGGCCAGCAATATCGCCCTGCTTCTCGCCAAAAAGGCCGGACGTAAACCCCGTGACCTGGCCGACGCCATTATCGCGGCCTTGCCCGCCAGCTCGTGGATAGTTCGTACGGAAATTGCCGGACCGGGGTTTATCAATTTTTTCCTGAGCCCTGCCGCTTTTCATGCGGTCATCCATAAAATCCAGATCGAACAAAATCAGTTTGGGTCCAACCAACGGGGCGGGCAACAAAAGCTGCAACTGGAATTTGTTTCGGCCAATCCAACCGGTCCTCTTCATGTCGGGCACGGTCGTGGCGCTGCCTACGGCGCAAGCCTGGCCAATATTTTGCGCTTCAATGGGTATGATATTTTCTGTGAATATTACGTGAATGATGCCGGTCGACAGATGGATATTCTGGCCGCCAGTGTATACATGCGCTATCTCGAAGCAGCCGGGCTGCTCCCCTGGCCCTTCCCGGACAATAGCTATCGCGGCGCTTATGTGCGCGAAATTGCGGCACAGTTACGCGTGCAATGTGGCGACCGTATGGAGCATGCCGCTGCCAGCATCCCCAACCTGCCCGCCATGAAAGACGCTGATGCGGCTGTGGACGCACTGATCGCCCACCTCAAGCAAAGCCTGGGGAATGATTACCGCGTGTTGCACAGTGCCGGGCTCGATGAAATCCTGAACGACATCCGCAATGATCTGGAACAATTCGGCGTGCATTACGAACGCTGGTACTCAGAACGGCAACTGGTCGATTCCGGGGCCGTAGATCGGGCGACAGCCGAACTGGAAGCTGCTGGACATTGCTACATTCAGGATGGCGCGCTCTGGTTCCGGTCAACCACATTTGGCGATGACAAGGACCGGGTTTTGCGTCGTGAAAACGGTGCGTACACCTACTTTGCCTCAGATGTGGCTTACCATGCCGAAAAATTTGCCCGTGGTTTCACGCATGTTGTGGATATGTGGGGAGCCGATCATCACGGCTACGTTCCTCGCGTCAAGGCAGCACTTCAGGCACTGGCACTGGATGACGAAAAGCTGGAAGTCGTACTGGTCCAGTTTGCCATTCTTTATCGCGGTGCGGAAAAAGTATCCATGTCCACCCGTGCCGGAGAATTTGTCACCCTGCGCGAACTGCGCGAAGAAGTGGGTAATGATGCCGCCCGCTTTTTTTATGTGCTGCGCCGTGCTGATCAGCACCTCGACTTTGATCTGGATCTGGCCAAAAAGCACTCGGAAGAAAATCCGGTATTTTATATCCAGTATGCCCATGCCCGGGTTTACTCCATGCTCCGCCAGGCTACAGAAAAAGGCTTGAGTCTTCCTGCAGAGAATGAGCGCGCACTGGATTGTCTGCAAGATTCCCGCGAGCTGGCTCTGGCCGATGCACTATGGCGCTTTCCGGAAGTCGTGCACAGCGCCGCCCGGGATCGGGAACCGCATCAGATTGCTTTTTATCTGCGCGATCTGGCCGCCGCTTTTCACACTTATTACAACTCCACCAAGATTCTGGTGGAAGAAGCATCCCTGCGCCACGCCCGCCTAACGCTTTGCAAAGGGGTCGCCCAGACCATTGCCAATGGCTTGAAACTGCTTGGGGTCTCGGCACCGGAGCAGATGTAAACCGTCATGCGTGATTATAAAAACCAGACCAGCCGCCCACCTTCCGGAGAGCAGCGCCCGGCGCCTCCACCCCGGAGGCCGAGGGAGCCCGAACCCGAACTGGAGGAAGAGCAGGAAGCACTGCATTCTGCCGAAGGTCGAGGCCCCAGACGCTGGCCCTGGATATTGCTCATTATCATTCTGCTGCTCAGTGCCCTGGTGTGGTGGTGGATCGCGCAATTACCCATCAACACCGGCAAACTGGGGCTGCTGTCGAAAAATTCAGGCAGCACTGCCGCATCAGCCAGCAGTAGTGCCAAGTCTGCAACAGGGGACAACGCATCGAGCACCAGTTCCATGGCGCTGGCTACGGCCATCGCGTCCTCCGCTGCCCCCGTCTCCAGCACCAGCAACAGCAAAAACGGGACAGTAGCCAGCACCACCAGCACCCAGTCAACGGCCGCTGCTGCTTCCACACGCAGCGGCGTGGATTTCAACTTTTATCAGATCCTGCCGAAAATGCATGTCGATATACCCGCTGACATTCTCGGCAGTGGTCCGGGCATTCCTTCTGCAAGCACCAACAGTGCTGCTGCCATAGCTGTACATCAGCCGGTAACTATTCAGGTGGGTGCATTTACGAATCGGGCCGCCGCCGTCGTGCTCCGTGACCGCCTGGCACTATTGGGCGTCAGCACCAGAATGACCAAAGTGGATGGTAATGGCAGTAACACGCTGTATCGCCTGCAAACCCAAACCTTTGATTCTTTGGCCGGGGCCCAACCCACCCTCGCCAAAATTCGCGGCATGGGCATCACCCCTTTGCTGATTGGCAACGGCATCATCGGTGCTGCAACTAATGCACCGCTGTCCCAGTCTCCAGCGCCTTGATGGCTGCGGCGGGAGTTTCCTGATCGGCCAGTACCTTGCCTAGTCCGGGCAGATAATGATTTATGGTTTCCACACCCAACAACAAGTAGGGACGCAACAAGGCCGTAGATAATACTGCTGCCGGGGCCTGCAAAATCGTCTTGAAATTAAGTTCACCATCTTCCATATCCAGCTCGAAATTACCCAGAGACAAGCCATAGTTGGCACGGGTCACAAATTCGGCCACCGCCAATCGTTTGCCCGCAGTAATATCCAGATTTTGTGGACGCAAATAAAACAGGATGCGCTCACGATCTGCATGAACATGACAGAAAATATCCAGAGTGCCATTGGGTACCTGCAGCGCACAGGTCATAACCGGGTAATCTGGAAGCATTTTGGCTTCCCACTCCAGTTCCATAAACAGTTTTTCAACCACTTCTACATGATTCATCTTGGGTTCCTTGTTCAGCAAAAGCCTCGGCGAGGCGAAAAAAGGCAGCCTGATCCAGTGTTTCCGCACGACAGGACGGATCAATGTCCAGCGCCCGTAACTGCTCCGCATTGAAAATACCGCGTAAATTATTGGCGATGGTCTTGCGGCGCTGCGCAAAACTGCTGGTAACAATCCGGGCAAAAACCGGGCGCAGACAATCGGTCAGCAAAACTGGCTTATAGGGTAGCAAACGCATGAAGGCTGAATCCACCTTGGGTGCCGGAAAAAAATTCCCCGGGCCTACTGTAAACAGGGACTCTACTTCACACCAAGCCTGAATCATCACCGATAATCTACCATAAGTTTTGCTCCCGGGGGCCGCCACCATGCGTTCGACGACCTCCTTTTGCAACATGAAGTGCATATCCTGAATCTGCCCTACCGACTCCAGAATATGAAAAATAATAGGGGTTGCCACGTTGTAGGGAAGATTACCCACCACCCGCAGCTGCTTGTCGCTATCACTCAAACGGGCAAAATCCACCTTCAGGGCATCGGCCTGCATGATCGTCATTTGCCCGGAGGACGCCAGAGCCTCAAGGCCGGGGATCATGTCCCGATCCAGTTCAATCACCGTCAAATGATCCAGTACCTGGAGCAACTTTTGGGTCAGCGCTCCCGGACCCGGCCCGATTTCCAGCAGAACATCCTGCCGATCCGGGCGAAGAGCATCCATGATGCGTTCCACAATATAGGGTTGCACCAGAAAATTCTGTCCAAAACGTTTTTTAGCTACCGGCAAGGTTCCCTCTTGCATCATTCACCTCGCTTCATGCTATATTTGGGTGACGCCTCTAGCAGGCGATGCGAAACGGAAAGCCCATGCACCTCGTGCTTCGTCTTGACGTCGGTGGTCGTCCCATGGCCTGGGAAACCTGGGAAGAAGCCGCCGCCCATTATGTCCGGGGTAATGTGGCCTGGACCCTCGGGAATCCTTTTTTCACTGCCCACGGTGGCGTATGCCGGCGCAGTGGCATTCATTCCCAGCTCGACATTCATCCGGTCATTGCCGTACGCGGTCGGCATCTTGGCAAAATCAGGCCTCCCGCCCTCTCCAATCAAACCCTGTTTCACCGCGATCATCATCTCTGCATGTACTGTGGCAAACATTATCCGGTGCGCGAACTGACCCGTGACCATATTATTCCCATTTCTCGCAAGGGCCGGGATATCTGGACCAATGTGGTGACGGCCTGCCGCAGCTGTAACAGTCGCAAGGACGACCGCACTCCGGACGAGGCGCACATGCCCTTGCTGGCGGTGCCTTTTACGCCGACCTGGGCGGAATATCTGTTGCTCAGCAATCGCCGTATTCTCGCCGACCAGATGGAGTTCCTGCTGGCTCAAGTGCCCGAAGGACGCAGCCGGATAGGCTAAGCGCTTGTTGTTTTCGACCTGAACCAGCTTCTCCATCAGGGCAGGTTCATATGCCGGTTCCGGACAATTTCTGCGGCAGCATCAAGTGCATGGAGGAGACTTTCTCCTTGCGCTCGCCCCGTGCCCGCCACATCCAGGGCCGTACCATGGTCTACACTGGTGCGCACAATAGGTAAACCCAGGGTAATATTCACGGCCTCACCAAACGCATGATATTTCAGCACCGGCAACCCCTGATCATGATACATGGCCAAAACCGCGTCGGCGTCCTCCAGCAAGCGGGGAGTAAATAAAGTATCTGCCGGCCAGGGGCCCGAAACCCGCATACCTTCCTGTTGCAGGGCATGAATAACCGGGATAATGATGTCAGTTTCTTCGTGTCCCAGATGTCCACCCTCACCGGCGTGAGGATTTAAACCCGCGACCATGATACGGGGCGCAGCCAGGGCAAAATCCTGGATCAGGGAAGCCTGCAGAATCCGCAGGGTCCGTTCCAGACCACTCCGGGTAATGGCGGTTGGCACTGCGGCCAAAGGTAGATGGGTGGTAGCCAGAGCAACCCGCAACCCGCGCCCGGCCAGGAGCATCACTACCTCACTTTGCCCACAGGATCCAGCGAGGTATTCGGTATGCCCCGTAAAGGGAATACCCGCGTCATTGATGACTCCCTTGTGCACAGGCGCAGTAACCAGAGCGTCCGCCAGCCCCACGCGCAGCAAATCCAGAGCCTTGTCCAGACTGCGCAACACTGCCGGAGCATTGGCAGGATCCAGATGCCCCGGCCGGCAACTGTGCAGCAGGGGTATATCCAGCACCCGCAGAATACCGGGCTCAAGCTCAGGCCATGGATCCCCTTCCTGCCAGGGTTCAAGACGCACAGGCAACCCTAATATCGTCGCCCGGCTGCGCAGGCAATGTATATCTCCCAGCAGAAGTACCGCTGCAGGCAGCGGATGAGTAGCCAACTGCAAACAAATATCCGGACCAATTCCGGCAGGCTCCCCAACGGTCACCAACAAACGCGACAATGTATTCATAACCCGGATTCCTCTGACAGCATTTCAACGATGCGCTCTGGTCCTTCCACACGCTGAGGTAAGCGCAATATCCGCGCCCGCAGCAAACGATCACGAATATCCACGGTCAGTACATCCCCCGGCTTTACTTCTGCCCCGGCCTTGGCAATCCGCCCATTGATTTGCACACAACCCGCATCACAGATTTCCTTGGCCAGACTGCGGCGCTTGATAAGTCGCGACATTTTCAGAAATAAATCCAGGCGCACTGAAGTAGAGCCTTTTAGCGCATCTGTCCAAGGATGTCGGTAAAAGCATCCTCCAGACGTGGTTCTTGCAAATGCAGATCGAGAATTTGTGCAGGCAACTGCTGCAACTGGGCGAGGATTGCACCCAGAGGATTGCACTGAGCATCAATGCGAAATACCCGGATATTTTCACTAGCCCCAGTTAGCAAATCCTCCAGCGCCGGGCCCAGTTCTCCGGGATCATGATCAAAAGTCACTTTCAGGATTCGCCAACTTGCCGCACTCAACAAATTCTCTTTTCTGTCGAGGGCGACAATTTTTCCCTGTTGCAGGATGGCAATACGTTCGCACAACTCCTCGGCTTCTTCCAGATAATGAGTGGTTAGAATGACCGTTCGGCCTTCGGCATTGTAGCGTCGAATGAACTGCCAGAGTCCCTGGCGCAACTCCACATCCACGCCTGCAGTCGGCTCGTCCAGCACCACTACCGGTGGCCGATGTACCAGTGCCTGGGCAATCAGCACCCGCCGTTTCATGCCCCCGGATAAATTCCGCAGATTGGCATTGGCCTTGTCTGCCAGATCCAGTTCTGCCATGAGCTCATCAATCCAGTCATCATTGTGGCGCAGGCCAAAATAACCGGATTGCATACGCAAAAATTCACGTACGGTAAAAAAGGGATCATAAGCCAGTTCCTGAGGAACCACCCCCAGCAATTGCCGGGTTCGACGAAAATCTCTTTCGACATCGAACCCGAAAATTTCCGCTACACCACTGGAGCGGCGGACCACACCGGCAAGAATATTGATGAGCGATGACTTACCCGCCCCATTGGGGCCCAGCAGACCAAAAAACTCACCGGCATGAATATCCAGATCCACACCGGCCAGGGCCAGATGCCCGCTTTGGTAGGCTTTACGTAAGCCCTGAATGTGAATAGCGGGACAATCACTCATGGCAGATGCGTAGCATATCCTGCAAACGATAAAGGGCCACCAGCTCCTGCAACGGTTGCGACATTCCGCAAATTTGCAAAGCCACCCCTTTGGTAGCCTGGGCCTGAGTCCATTCCATCAGCAAGGCCAGCGTGGCACTGTCTCCGGCCTCAAGCTCATTCAAAGCAACTACCGCACAGGCTTGACCTTCCCGGCTCCAGTCAAAGCCTTTGAGCAGTCCGTCCAAACGCGCGACTCGCCAGTCTCCCAGCAGGAATAGTCGGGTCTGCCCATCGACTTCTCGGCGCTGCCAGTTAGCTCCCGGACTCAAGCGGGCTGCTTCCCGGAACTTTTTTCAGTCGCATCCTTCTCGGTCATTTGCTGGAGCAAGGCGGGGATTCCGCGACTGGAAGCTATCTGCCCGAAACTCTGTCGATAATTCAACACCATACTTACACCATCAATGTAGGTGTTATATATCCGCCAGGTATGATCGGTGTAGAGCAGGGCATAAATGACTGGAATATCCGGACCACCATCGGCTTGGCGAATAACCATATTGACCTGGGCCACGGGCGGGTCCTGGGAAACCTGCTGGCTACCCGTGATTTTTACCGTCTGACCATGATAATGATTCAGCGCATTACTGTAGGTACGCACCAGCAGATCCTTGAAAAGGACTACAAATTCTTTCTGCTGCGCGGGATTCATCTGCCGCCAGTACTGCGCCATGACATATTGGGACATGGTGGTGAAGTCCATATGCGGCAGCACAATATCAGCCACCTGCTTTTTGACAGCCGGAGTTATGGGTTTACCCTTGTTGGTACGCAGCACCTTCAACACATTATTGGTGAGCTCATGGACCACGGTGACGGCACCCTGAGCGTTGGGGGCATCCGTGGCACTGGCCGGCACAGTCCAGGCGAAAATCAAACATAACAGCGCAATCCAGCTGATCTGACGCATCAAAATTTCTCCTTATTGACTTCCTGACGACTTGCTACTTCCTGCAGCCTTGTTGAACACCATCTGACCAATCATCTGATCAATATTAACTGCCCCCTGAGTCAGGGTGATGGTCGCGCCGGACTTGAAATTCTGCGGCATGCCACCCGGCTGAATGGCAATATACTGCTCACCCAACAGTCCCTGGGTATAAATTGAGGCGCCCGTATCAATCGGCAGCTTGATGGACGGTTCGATGCGCATGGTCACATTGGCCATGTAGGTTTTCGGATTCATACCAATATGGGTGACTTCGCCAATAGTGACGCCACCGATTTTAACCGGGCTGCGGGTCTTCAAACTGCCTACATTGGTAAAATCGGCATGCAGTACATAACCACTATCATAGGCAAAGCCGGAAAGATTCCCTACCCGTAATGCCAGCACCACCAACGCTGCAATGCCCAGCAGTACGAATATGCCGACCCACCAATCTATTGCCCGAGTTTCCATGCGCTTCCTGCCCTCAGCTGAATAGCAAAGCTGTAAGAATAAAATCAAGACCCAATACGGTCAGCGAGGCTGTCACCACACTCAGCGTCGTGGCATTACCTACCCCTTCCGCCGTCGGCCGCGCCGTATATCCTTTCCAGGCGGCAATCCAGGTCACCACCACACCAAAACACAGAGCCTTGAACAAGCCCGTCAGTATATCCCCTGAAAAGGTCACGTTAGACTGCATCTGTGCCCAGAAAGTCCCACCATCCACACCCAATACCGGCACGGAAATCAGATACCCGCCAAAAATCCCGACCAGATCAAAAATCGCACAGAGTATGGGCACCGAAATGATCCCCGCCCAAAGGCGGGGAGCGACTACCCAGGCAAGAGGATTAACCGCCATCATTTCCATGGCGTTTAATTGCTCGGTGGCTTTCATGGAACTGATTTCTGCGGTCAATGCAGAACCCGCACGCCCGGCAAATAACAAAGCAGTGAGCACTGGCCCCAGTTCGCGCAGCAACGACAAGGCAACCAGCGTTCCCAAAGCCGAAGTCGCGCCAAAACGCACCAGCGCGTAATACCCCTGAAATCCCAGAACCATTCCCGTAAAAAAAGCCGCGACCACCATAAGAACCAGCGAACGCACACCAAAACCATAAATCTGCCGGAATAACTGCTGAAAACTGAAATGACGATTAAACACGCTCAGCAGGCTTGATAACAGAAAACGGCTGGCGGCACCCAGGCCAGGAACGATTTGCAAGGTGCGTCGGCCCAATTGCGGAATAAATTCGAGCATAGCCATGCGCTATAGCACCTCACCAGCGGCATGACTGTCCCGCAACGCGGCGGCATAATCCTGCCGGGCTGGATAATGGAAAGGCACCGGCCCATCGGGTTGCCCCCCCAAAAATTGTCGAGCCAGGGCGGAATCACTGGCACGCAAGTCCGCCGGGCTACCCTCAGCAATGATTTTGCCGCCTGCCAGAATAAAACCGTAATCGGCAATGGAAAAAGTTTCTTCCACATCATGACTCACCAACACGCTGGTCGCCCCCAGAGCCGTATTCAGTCGTTTGATGAGTGAGGCGATAATTCCCACGCTGATGGGATCCAGTCCGGTAAAAGGTTCATCATAAAATATCAGCATCGGATCCATGACGACCGCTCGCGCCAGGGCAATTCTGCGGCCCATTCCTCCCGAAAGCTCTGCCGGAAACAGCCCCGCAGCGCCGCGCAACCCCACCGCCTCCAGCTTCATCATGACCAGCTTGCGCAGTACATTTTCCGGAAGGCGAAAATGCCGGCGCAGCGGAAAAGCCACGTTTTCAAAGGCACTCAAATCGGTAAACAACGCACTGTGCTGAAACAGCATACCCATCTGCCGACGCAGACCATACATGGCATCCTCATTGAGCATTTGCAGATCCTGCCCGGCAATACGAATCTGGCCGGATTGTGGACGCAAAGTACCGGCCATGAGATTGAGCATGGTCGTCTTGCCTCCGCCACTGGCACCCATCAGCGCAACAATGGCACCCCGGGGAATATGCATGTCTACCCCCGCCAGCACCGGGTGCAAGCCACGGGCAAAGCGCACATTTTCCAGCTCTACAAGAGCCTCAGCAGCCATGAGCATCCTTGTTCCATCATCAGTCAGGGGTCAGAGTATAAACCGAACGGTCAACAGGGTACCACAACACTGAAATAAGAGCCTGCGAGCAGATCTAAAAAAATCTGAAAATCCCCTTGCATCCCATGCGGATAAGTGTATAGTTCGCATCCTGTTTCCACGGCACCGAAAGCAGTTACTAAGGGGGTCAGTCCTTAAGAGACTTGGAGCACGGCATGGCCACGTTCCAGCAAGGTAGGGCATAAAACCAAGTACTGTCTGGGGGTGCACGGGAGCTACTTCTTAACCTTTTTAACTTTGGTAAGGGGGGCACCTATGCGCTCGTTAGGACATCAAATCGTTGCAGACTTTTATCACTGTGACGGCAGTACCTTGTCTGATGTAGATTTTGTCACGGATGCCATGCTGGAGGCCGCTCGGCGCGCCAACTGCACCATTGTGACGCAAACCTTTCACCACTTTTCTCCTTACGGAGTCAGTGGTGCCGTTATCGTTGCGGAATCCCATCTAGCCATTCATACCTGGCCCGAATATGGTTATGCAGCGGTAGATGTATTCACCTGTGGCGATATCATTCAGCCGGAAGATGCCTTGAATTACCTCAAGGAAGCTTTTGGTGCCGGCCAGGTCTCCACCATGGAGATGAAACGCGGGCAAGTAGACATGATGGGCATTCCTGCCCATGAACTGCGCGTCAAGCCGGTTCTCTGCGCCTGAAAGTATCCGTCACCACAGCGGGCGGGCTCTGAATACCGGAGCCCGCCTTTTCTTTTATCTCATTCTTCCGCAAAATCCACGCGGGGACATACCATTCCGGTCACAATGAGAGGCAATCATGAGCACAGAACTTTGGTATACCGAACGCTATGAAGAACATGGCGCGAGCTTGAGCCTGAAAATCCGCGAAGTACTGCATCGCGAACAAAGCCCGTACCAGACCATAGAAATTTTTGAAACGGAACATTTTGGCACCCTTATGACTCTGGATGGTCTGGTGATGGTCACCGATCGTGACAATTATCTGTACCACGAAATGATGAGCCATCCCGCCCTGTTCACCCACCCCGCACCCAAACGGGTGCTGATTATTGGCGGCGGCGATTGTGGCACCCTCCGGGAAGTGCTGCGCCACTCGGAAGTGGAAGAAGCCACCCAGGTCGAACTGGATGAAAGAGTCACCCGGGTTGCCGAACGTTTTTTCCCCGAGCTCTGCGAAAAAAATCATGACCCCCGCGCCCACTTTCACTTTACCGATGGCATAGCCTGGATCAAGGAAGCCCCTGCCGGACGTTATGACGTCATCATTGTGGATTCCACGGACCCGGTAGGACCGGCTGCCGGTCTGTTTGCCACCGATTTTTATGCCGCCTGTCACCACGCTCTGGCCGAGCAGGGCGTTCTGGTTGCCCAATCTGAATCCCCGCTACTGCATGCTGATCTCATTCGTCAGTGCCAAAGCCGCATGACAGAAGCAGGCTTTGAAGCGGTGAACAGCGTGTATTTTCCCCAGTTTTGCTATCCCTCCGGCTGGTGGAGCGGCACCTTGGGGCGCAAGGGTCTGAGCATGGACGCGTTTCGTGCCGAAGATGCCAAAGCCTTTACCGGCACCCACTATTACCACGCAGGTATGCAGCAGGCCGCCCAGGTAGCTCCAGCTTTTCTGCTTGGTTAAACCTGCCCGAAACTGAACTGCTTCATCCCAAAAACGGTAGTTGCCGTGGGTGCTTTTTGCTCCATTGTTCCTTGCCTGTTGTTCTAAGGCTCATCCTGCTGTCAGGAGAGAACTCGCCCTACGGGCTCAAACAGCTCTCCTGACGGGCGCTGGATTTCGCCAAGAACAACAACGGCTCGAAACAAAAGTCGCTGCAAAGCACCCACGACAACTGCCGTTTTTGGGTTCATTGAGCAGACTGCCCCGGTCCGATATGCGGGTACCGGGGACAGTAATTCCAGAGATGCAAGGCTGGCGTATCATGTTCCCAGGCCAGACGGGAAATACTTCCGGGGTCCAGATGCAAATGATCTCCAAAGCGGAGATCCAAACCCAGCCAGCGCGTCGCCAGGGCGCGCAAAATATGCCCGTGAGCAAAGCAAAGAACATGTTTGTGCCCTTTTATATCCCAGTCGTGAAGCAGCCGATCGCAGCGTTTTGTTACCTCTGCGGGGCTTTCTCCCTCCGGCCCGCCACAGCGGAATATACTCCACTCTGGATTGTCCTGGTGAATTTCCTGGGTAGTCTTGCCCTCATAACGGCCATAGCGCCATTCCATCAAATCATCATGCAATTGCGGATGTGCAAAACCGGCAAGGATGGCAGTGTGATGGGCACGAATCAGCGGGCTGGAATAAATCCCGTCAAAATGCCCCTGATTTTCAAACACGGCCCAGAGCGCCTCCGCATCTGCACGTCCTGCGGATGTCAGACCAATATCCGTGTCTGAAGTATGCTTACCCTGATCCGCCCATTCGGTCATCCCATGCCGCACCAGGGTAATGGATTCAATTTGCATGATGGCTCTCCTGTTTTTTGCCAGATACTCTTCAAACTATAGTCGCTCCGACAAGGGGCTTGCGCGAATGGTCGCAGGTGGTTATGGTTTAATCAGTTTATCTAATTTATCTGATCAAGGGGCGCATGATGAACAAGACAGCAATGGAACTGGTCAAGGAAGCCAAGGCAGAAATCCGGGAAATGGATTTACAGCAAGCTCATGGCAAACACCAGTCGGAAGAAGTGGTTATTATAGATGTTCGTGAAACCCATGAATTTTCCGGTGGCCATATTCCTGGTGCGCACCATATATCCCGGGGCATGCTCGAATTTAAGGCAGACTCCCATCCGGCCCTCAAGGACAAAGATCGGGAAATCCTGGTTTACTGCAAAACCGGGGGCCGTGCCGCACTGGCCGCCCATCAATTAAAGAAAATGGGTTACACCAATGTTCATTCCATTCAGGGTGGCATGGACGCCTGGGATGACGCCGATCATCCGATTAATAAACCCTGAAAACATCAGAGCGAGGCTCGCCTCAAACCCAATTCAGCAGCAAATGGGTTGGGCGAGCCTCAATCGCTGCGGTCATGGGTGCCATAGCAATAATGCTAAGCGGCTGCCTGCCGCTCATGGCTGCCAGCGCGGCAGGAACGGTAGTTTACTACAATCTTCCCCACCATCACTCTTCGCCTTCTTCTTCATCTGCCGTTCCGTTTTCCTTGAAGGCTGATGGATCCAGGTGATAGCGTCTTAACAAGCGATAAAATTCGGTGCGGTTGCGCTGTGCCAACTGCGCCGCCTGACTCACATTTCCCCGCGTCATACGCATAATCTGAATCAGGTAGTTCATTTCGAAACGCCCTTTGGCGTCGGCCAGGGGCACGACTTCGCCTTCCTTGTCCCGCAGGGCGTGGCGAATCAGGGGCGCGCCAATACGTGGTGTGGTGGATAAAACCACCGCCTGCTCAATAACATTGGCTAACTGCCGGACGTTTCCTGGCCAGGGTGCCGCCACCAGGAGCTCCATCGCCTCCGGAGCAATACCGCGCACATCCTTGCGGTTTTTAGCGGCGGTATCGCGCAGAAAAAACTCTGCCAGCAAGGGAATATCTTCAGGGCGTTCGGCCAGGGCGGGCAATTCCAGCGTCACCACGCAAAGACGATAATACAAGTCGTCCCGAAAACGCCGCTCAGCCATTTCTTTTTCCAGATCTCGATGACTGGCGGAGATGATGCGGACATCGACGGCGATGCTTTCTGTCGACCCCACCGGGCGAATCATACGTTCCTGTAGAGCCCGTAATAATTTGACCTGCAGGGAAAGCGGCATATCGCCAATTTCGTCCAAAAACAGGGTGCCCTTTTCCGCCGCCTGGAATAATCCCTGATGATTATTGGCCGCCCCGGTAAAAGCGCCTTTCTTGTGGCCAAAAAGTTCTGACTCCAACAACTGCTCCGGGAATGCCGCACAATTCAGGGCAATAAAAGGCTGCGCACGCCGTGGACTGGCCTGATGAATGGCCTGCGCCAGCAACTCTTTGCCCGTACCGCTGGCACCGTGCACAAAAACACTAGCATCCGAAGCTGCTACCAGGCGCGCCTGATCCAGCACCACCTGCATTTTAGGGCTACGGGTCAAAATTCTATCCCAACTGGTATCCTTGCCCTTTTTCCCAGCAGAAGGCGCTACTGCCGCAGTCAAACTGAAAGCCCGTTCAACCTGGGCCATCAGATCCTTACCATCAAAGGGCTTGGTCAAAAAAGCAAAAACCCCCTGGTCGGCGGCCAGCAAGGCATCGGGTATAGAACCGTGAGCGGTCAAAATGATGACGGGCAAAGTGGGATACTCCCGACGAATGGCATCCAACAAGGCCATGCCATCCATCTGGTCCATTTTAAGGTCGGTAATCACCAGACCCGGATGCTCCATAGCCAGTAGCGCCAGGGCTTCATTGCCATTAGCCGCCGTACTGATGTTATATCCTGCCGTTTTCATGCGGAGCGACAACAGGCGCAGCAAATCTGCATCGTCGTCTACCAGCAGGATTTTACCTTTATCTGTCATGGTTCAGTGTCCCTGCGGGAAGCGGGCGTTTTTCTCTATTTGTACCAATTCGTTCAGTTTACGCCGTAATTCGGCTTCATGCTGCTGCGACTGGAGGAGACGATTTTGTAAATCGTTCACCTTGTTTTCCAGTTTTTGATATCCGGGGTCTCCCGCTCTTGCATCAGCCAACTGTTTACCGAGGACAGCCGCTTCGGCTTTTTCGGAAATGCAGGGTGCAGTCACCGGAGTCACTTTTTCCAGTTCGGCGATTTGTGCCTTGAGGGTTGCCAGCTCACTGGTTTTAATAATTTGTTCTCCGGGCTTGAGCAGCACGGCATTAGACGGAAGTGCCGGGACCGGGGTGCTGGCGCATCCCGTCAGCATCAGCGGAATGATGAGCATGGGAAGCATCCTGCCCAGCAAGGGGTAAGCGTAACCTAAACCAGGCACCTGGTGTTTTTTTATCCTGCAATTCAAGACTTCCCCCATAACTCAACACATATTCCCTGGCAATGGCCAATCCGAGACCACTACCTTCTATTTTTCCGGAGTCAGAAGCTTCGCCACGATACAAAATGTCAAAAATCTTTTCCCGCTCATCAGGATCCACTCCAGGACCCTCGTCCTGAACGTCCAAAACCGCATCTTCGTCCTGTACTTGCAAATCCACCCGTATGGTAGCGTTTTGAGGAGAGAATTTCACGGCATTTGACAACAAATTATCACAAATAGTGCGGAGTCGATCTGCATGCCCCCGAATGCGCACCTCCTCAAGCCGGGTTTCCAGATGCAATGCATTACTTCTTAGACTGGGCTTATAGCTCAGCAGCAGATCCTCTACCACATGCGTCAAAGATAATTCCTGCACCATCCCTGCACCCACAGGCCCTTCCGCCAGACTAAAGCGCAACAGATCTTCTATGAGGCGCTGCAGGCGTAAGCTGTTATCCCTCACAATTTGTACAATTTCCTGCTGCTCAGCACCAAGATTCTGGCCGAGATCATCCTGCAACAACTCAGATCCTTCGCGAATGGCCGTAAGAGGGGTTTTCAGCTCGTGGGAAAGCTGACGCAGAAAATGCAGCTTGGCCGCTTCCAGAGCATTCAGGCGATTCCGCAACCATTCCAGGCGATCTCCCAAACTGGCTATGTCGCGCGGCCCTTTGACCGTTATGGGGGTTTCCAGATCACCTGCACCCAGCCCGGATACCGCTTGATCCAGACGCCGCACCGGTCGGGTAATGAGAATAATAAACACAATAGCCACCGCGACTGACAGAGGTAAAACCAGAAGCACCTCAACAATGGTCAGCCGTTTTATAGCCAGCGCGCGCGTGCCCAGTTTACCGACCTCTGTACTGATTCCCTCATTCACATCACTTTGCAGACTTTGGGCCTCCCCGCTGGCCCGGCTGAAATCACCGGCCAGAGCACTCCGGTTGCCCTCCAGGGAAACCAGGGGTAATAGCTGACGGGCGCGGGAAAGATTTTCGGCCAGATGATGCAGCCGTTCCCGGTCCACCGGCGAGGGACCTGCCGCCGCAAACTGGATACTGGCTTTTTTGTACTCGCTAAAGCTCTGATCATACAAAACGAGTAATGCCTGATCCTGCAGTACCGTGTACTGCAGGCCATAACGCTCCATGGAACGCACGGCGTTATTCATGCGATTGGCCGCATCACTCATGGCCACAGCCCGGAGAATACTGACCTGCCCCTGTTCGGCAAAATGCGCGATGGAAAGCGTCACACTGACAATAACCAACACCAGCGGCACAATTGCCAGGCCGAAACCAAACACGACCAGTTTGGAAATGGAACTTGGACGAAGAACCATGAAGGTTTGCACTCCCAAAAATACCCAGACTCCAGCGTAAATTCGCCAGAAATAAATCGCAAGAATATCAGATAAATTTAATATACTTTAATAATACCCCTCTATTGCCCAGCAAAACATTAGAATTACAAACTACTGTGGAGATCGACTATGATTTTATCATTATAAAAGTGGGGAAGCGTACACACGCGTCATCCTCAAACGCCGCAAAATTCCAAAAATAACTTTAATTATCAGGAGAATTTCATGCGACGAGCACCCATCCATCCGCTTATCGGCGCGGCCTTGCTGGCACTGGCCAACAGCTCCGGGGCAACAACCCCGATGACCATTAACATTCATCTACCAGGATATGGATTCATGACGGACTCCGCAGATGGCGCTCTGAATGCCTCGGCCAATGCGCGTGATAATGCCCATCTGGCAAGTAATACCGCGAAGATTTTACAGAGTATCCCCGGAGGTTCTATTTCCGCCGCTGGCGGGGTATCCGGATTGCCGGTTTTAAACGGCTTGAGTGACAATCAGCTGCTCTTGCAGGTTAACGGATTCAGCACCCCCAATGCCTGTGCCAATCATATGAACCCACCACTTTCGTATCTCCCGCCAGCCGCCATTGGTCAGATAACCATCTATCCCACGGTGGTCCCGGTAAGTGTGGGTGGCAACGCTATTGGTGGAGCCGTCATCGTCAAATCGCCGCAACCAATTTTCGCAAAGCCCGGCAGCCATTTTGTGAGTGGTGGCAGCGTCGGCGGATTTTATCAAAGTAATGGCAATATTTACGGGACGCATTTGAATGCCGCTGCGGCTACCAGGCACTTCAGCATTAACTATAGCGGCTCCTATGTACATGGAGGCAACTACACGGCAGCAAAAGCTTTCAAGCCTGAAACCTACGGCATTCCCGGCGACGTGGTAGCTTCATCCCTGTATGAGGCAATATACCAGAATCTCAATGCTGCCTACCGCTGGAAACAACAGGTATTGGAGCTGGGCGTGCAATATCAGAGCATCCCCTACCAAGGATTTCCCAGTGCCCGCATGGATATGACCGGAAATCACAGTACCCGCTTTAACCTCCATTATCAGGGACAATTTCAATGGGGTGAATTAGAATTACAGGCTTATAATCAGGTAGTTCAACACAGCATGAACTTCCTTGCAGACAAAAACCTGGGCGCCATGATGGGCATGCCAATGAACACCCAGGGCGTGAATAACGGCGTAAAGGGCAACATTGCGGTGCCTCTGGACACCCGCAATCGCCTGGAACTCGGTGCCAGTTACAATCATGAACATCTGAATGACTGGTGGCCCCCAGCAACCAGTAAAATGAGCATGATGGGCCCCAATACTTATCTAAATATCGACAATGGCAGAAGGGATCGCTATGCCGCTTTCGCCGACTTGAAAACGCAATGGAATCCACAATGGAACAGTGATCTTGGCCTGCGGCTGGAAGATGTGCGTATGAACGCCGGCCCGGTCCAAGGTTACAATGCCATGATGTATGGAAACCCGGACAACCCGCAAAGCTTGCCGGGTACATTCAACCGGAGTGATCGCCAACGCCAGTACACCAACTGGAATTTTTCGGCCATCGTGCACTACCAGCCCGATAAACACAGCAGCTATACGCTGGGACTGGCGCGTAAAACCCAAGCCCCCAACCTTTACGAACTCTACCCCTGGTCCAGTAATGCCATGGCCATGAACATGATCGGCTGGTTCAACGATGGTAATGGTTATATTGGTAATCTCAACCTGAAACCCGAAACTGCCAATACGGTCAGTCTGGCCGCCGATTTTCATGGCTCAGACCCACAAATCTGGCACGTGCAAGTTCAGCCTTACTTTACCTACATTCATAATTATATTAGTGCTGTCCGATGTCCGACCAGCCTTGGTGGAGCTTGTACGGCGGCGAATCTGCACGCGGAAAACGGTTTTGTCTATTTGCAATTTGCCAATCAAAACGCCGAAATATGGGGTATCAATATGAATAGCTCTGCCCGTCTGGCACAAACCCGGCGTTATGGAACATTTACACTATCGGCAAAAGCCGCCTATGTGCGCGGGGATAACTTGAGCAGCCATACGCCCCTCTACCACATGATGCCCTTAAACTTGCGACTTGCCTTGCATCAAAACTGGGGAGCATGGCGCAACACCATCGAAGAACAGTTGGTTGCCGCAAAAAACCAGGTTGACACTCTGCGTAATGAACCGCAAACAGCCGGCTATGGCTTATTGAATCTGCGCGCCGCATATCGGCGGGGCCACTGGCAGGCCAGTCTGGAACTCGCGAACCTATTAAATCAGTTTTATGAACAACCACTAGGGGGGCTTTATCTGGGGCAGCGCCCCATGACTTATGGCACAGCACTGCCAGGTCCAGGACGTTCGGTGAACATGAGCCTGCAATATCAATTTTGATATTTTATCCTAAAAACGGCAGTTGCCGTGGATGCTTTTTGCTCCATTGTCCCTTGCCTGTTGTTCTAAGGCTCATCCTGCTGTCAGGAGAGAACTCGCCCTACGGGCTCAAACAGCTCTCCTGACGGGCGCAGGATTTCGCCAAGAACAACAACGGCTCGAAACAAAAGTCGCTGCAAAGCATCCACGGCAACTGCCGTTTTTAGATTTATCGGACGTAAAAAACCCGGAGAAGATTCCCCGGGTTTATCAGCACAACTGAAATCCGCGCCATCAAGTCGCGGATTGAGGCTCCTTACGCAGCCGGTTCAGCTTTCTTCTCTTCCATTTTCTTAGCCATTTCAGGCTTCTTCATTTCCGCCTTCTTTTCTTCCACTTTCTTGGCCATTTCAGGCTTCTTCATTTCTGCCTTCTTCATTTCTGCCTTCTTCATTTCTTTCTTGTGCTCAATTTTCTTGTGTTCGGCTTTCTTTACCATTTTGTGCTCAGGCGCTTTGTGCTCAACCATCTTTTCAGGAGCCTTAGCAGGCACTTCGGTGGTCGCAAAAGCAGCAGTAGCAGTCAAGAAAGACAATGCAGCAGTCAGGGCAACAATTTTCTTCATAAATAAGCTCTCCTCAAAAGGTGGTTCCAGATTTCCGCTGGTAGCGGCGCTGTTTCAGCAGCAGTTATGCTTAGCATAATACGTGCCAATATTTCAACACAATGATTATTTTGATGAAATTTAATCAAGAACATTCAAAAAACTATAGCAGGTCGGATTGAGCCCAAGGCTTCACCTCCAGCAAATAAAAATCAGGGGTATAAAAACTCCCAGCGCAAAATTATTTAGGATTAAATATCAAGCAGATAAAATGGGAAACCTTGGTTTGTCGGATATTTTTCATGAAGGCCATAGATAAAACAGTCCACGGTTAGCGACCGTCGCCACTCCGAAATGCACGGCAATACGTCACTTGTTAGCGACAGGTGGAAAGGATTTTGTAATAAATAGGTGATCTGACGCAGCACGCGCCTGTCGTCATTCAACGACGACGCCGGAGAAACAGCTTATTGAGATGATGGGACATATGGGAGGTTGCCGAAACGACTTCCTCCGAGTTCATTTTGAACTGCTCAGGCAGAAGGCGGAACAAAGCCTTCGGGTTGCTGCGCGCCGTCACCAAAAAAGTAGGCTTCCATCTGTTTTTCCAGAAAAGTTCTGGACTTGGGATCTATCGGCGAAAGCCGATATTCATTAATCAACATCGTCTGATGCTTCAGCCAACCCTGCCAGGCTTCCTTGGAAACTTCCTGATAAATACGCGCGCCCAGTGGGCCAGGATAAGGGGGACGATCCAGACCTTCAGCTTCGTGACCCAGTTTTACGCATTGCACCATTCGAGACATAAGAAACTTCCTCACTAGAACATCAGGATATTAAGGAGACGCCGCCCATCTTACCTGAACCTGTCTCTCGGGCAAGTTACGAAGTCTGACTTAGAATCTTGCGAACAGGGGTTGGCAATCCTTCTGCCAGGGCATTTTCCCGAGTAAACCAACGTCCTGTCAAAATTTGATCTGCGACACCCGGCACAATTTGATCGTCTTGCACCGTCGCGAGAATACAGCGGAAGTGTAATTGAAAATGAGTAAAAACATGCTTCTGGAGCATTGTCAGCGCCTTTACTTCTACAGTAAGGCCATGGCGGAGGGCACAGAACTGTCGTACCCGCTCGCGCAACGATATCCCATCGGCAAGGACCTGTTGCTGATTATCGCAAAGAACGGGCAACGACGAACCTTCCTGATTCAATTGGGGCAGACACCAGAGCCCACCCCATATGCCAGAATCCGGTCTTTTTTCGAGAAAAATTCGTCCGCGATGATCTTCTAACTGCAGAAAAAAAACGCAACGCTCGGGTTTTTCCGGCTTGCGGGTGGGCAGCGGCAGTTGTTCACTCAAACCACCCGCATAAGCCAGGCAACGCCGTTGTAAGGGGCATGCGTCACAGTGCGGATGCCGTGGAAGGCAAATGATTGCGCCGAAGTCCTGAATGGCCTGATTGTAGGTGTGCGCATCAGCGGGTGTCAGCGCCTCAGCCAACTTCCACAAATGCTGCAAGGTTTTACTGGCCTTGGGATCGCTACGAATAGCCTGGGTCCGGATCAGAACACGACGTGCATTGGCATCAAGAATAGCGCGCTGCTGGGCAAAAGCACTGGCCAGTACAGCAGCAGCCGTACTACGCCCCACTCCCGGGAGACTTTCTGCACTTTCCGGCGTATCGGGAAATTCACCTGCAAAATCTGTCATGATTTTTTGTGCAGCACGCTGGGCATTGCGGGCCCGGGCGTAATAGCCCAAACCGCTCCACAAGGCCAAAACTTGATCCTGGGGAGCAACGGCCAAAGCCTCCCAATTGGGCAAAGCGTCCAGAAACCGCTGGTAATAGGGCTTGGCACTTTCCACCTGGGTTTGCTGCAACATGATTTCCGCAAGCCACAAGCGATAACTGTCCCGGGTGTGTCGCCAGGGCAGGTCATGACGACCATTTTCTCCGTACCAGGCCAGCAATAGGTCGGCAATCTGCATCATGGTTTCCGACTACGGATAAGCACGTCCTCCGCCCGGATTTTTCCCCAGATCAGCTGTCCGATCTGTAGCGAGCCGGTGATCGGCCAGGTTGCGGGAAGCCTGGGTAGTACGGCCCCCGGACCCGGTTTTGGCGCGGGGAGATAGGCACCAAGGTTCAGGCGCTGCATCTGCAAATCCAGATGAATTTTAAGGGGTTGCCAGGTTCCCGTAATGCTTCCAGACCAAGGACTGCTATCCAGCAGTCCTTGGCGGATGGTCCAGTCAAAACGGGGGTTTTTCCAGACCAGTTTACCGCTCATGTTGAAATATCGCGGGGCCTTGGGGTTCGTCAATTTCGGCCAGGATAATCCCCATTTTTTAGCCAGCTCAGGCAGATGCTCTGCACTTACGACATAGCTTGTCTGACCGGTCCATTGCGCCCAGGAAAACCGGGCATTATCAACCTGAATGTGGAAATCTGATCCGGCTTGCAGCGTTGCGCTGCGCAGCGCAATTTTTTGCAGCCCTGGCTGGGCCTGTAAATCCCGCAGGGAAACTTCCATCCGCTGCTCATGGTTATCTCGCCAATGGACTTGCAGCGCGGGAATCTGCAGAATTTCATCCTGAATTTCCAGGCGCGGCATCTGGAGCCTCAGGGCATCGGGAACCTGACGAGTGCCAACCAGCAATTGCAAATGGCGCAGAGAAAGTCGGCTTGTGGAGTGAATACCCATTTGCAAACGGCCTTGGCCCGCATGTTGATTCCAGAACCAGCGTCCTGTAGCGGTCCCGGCACCAGAACGAGAGAAACTGGCCTGCACATCGGACAGTTGCAATGCATGTCCCGCCAGACCAACCCAGCGCAAACTGCCATCGCGGATCCGGATGTCTCCCGGCAGACTGATATTCATATTGGCGGAAGAAGCTGCCGAGCCCGGGCTGGCTGGCCAGGGACCATACACAGAAGGCTGATCCAGAAAAATCTGCTGGATTTTTACATGCCCGGTAAGCAGGGGTCGCCAGAGCAAGCTCAACATCAGTCGCCGTAACTGCAAGCGGGGCTGCGCTGGTGTTCCGATCCGCAAGCCTTGCAGGGTCACCTGCAACTGCTGTTTACCCCAATAAAAGCGGGGATTAGCCTGCAGATGTACGGGGACCTGCAAGCGGGTAGCGAGAATTTCTTCCAGAACAATGCGGGGGCCACCGATGAACCAGAAAACAACCATTCCGATGAGCAGCAGCAACAGGAGCAGAATCAAGCCTACCCCTATACGGCGCATTGATGATCTAGCTATGTCCGGTCTCCAGGGGCACAGAAAATTCTCCCGCCAGAGCACCCATTGCCAACTGTTCGGCTTCGGCAATGGATGTCTGGCGGATAATTTCCTTCACCTCGGGAATTGCGCCCGGATACATACTGAATTCACGCAAACCCAAGCCCAGCAGTAATGGTGTAAAGGCCGGATTGGCCGCCATTTCGCCACACATGGCTACCGGAATACCCTTGGCGCGCCCGGCCGCAATGGTGTGCTGAATCAAAGCCAGGACGCCAACGTGCAACGGATCAAAAAGATCATTGACATCATCATCACCACGATCAACTGCCAGGGCATATTGAATGAGATCGTTGGTCCCGATTGAAAAAAAATCGGCACGACCGGCAAAATAGTGCGCAGCCATGGCCACGGCGGGCACTTCTACCATAATTCCGAGAGGCATTTCCGGATCACAGGGCAGTCCCTCGCCACGCAATTCTGCCTGCAATTCACTTACCAGCGCCCGGCTTTGCAACAATTGGCTCATACTGCTGAGCATCGGCAGCATCAAACGCACCGGCCCCAAGGCTGAAGCCCGCAATATGGCCCGCAAATGTGGACGAAACCACTCAGGACGGCGCAAACAAAGGCGTAGTCCGCGCAACCCCAAAGCCGGATTCAGGGCATTATGTACGGTTGTTTCGTCGTCACTTAACCCCTTGTCGGCACCAATATCCAACGAGCGGATAGTCACAGGGGCACCCGCCATTTCGGTCACAACCCGAGAAAAAGCCTGATACTGCTCTTCTTCATCAGGAATGTCGGGACGATTCATAAACAGAAACTCACTGCGATACAAACCCACACCATCGGCATTCATGCGCCGCACCAGACTGGAGTCGTCCGGTAATTCGATGTTGGCCCGCAAATGAATTTCTACACCATCGGCCGTAATGGCGGGCAGATCCCGTTGTTCTTCCAGAAGACGGCGGCGGCGCTGCCGTTGTTCTTGTAACCCTTGATACTGCCGCAGTACCAGCGCGTCGGGTGCCACCAGAATAATGCCCTGATCACCATCGACAATGACCATGTCGCCGC